>JACORV010000047.1 GCA_016179225.1 Gemmatimonadota bacterium
CTAGCCGGCCGGCGGGTGCCCTCACTGGGAGCCTTCGATCCCGTCGCGGGTCGATACCTACAGGCGGTCGAGCGGCTTGCCGGGTACGTGGATGGGATCGAGATTGAGGGCCCGACGTGAGGCCGTTGGTGCCGACGACGCGACGATGCGGGCAGCGTGTGGCCCGCGGCGTCCTGAACCCAGAGGAGAGGGCATGAGGCGAGTCATGATCGCGGTGGCGGCCGTAGCGCTGTCAGGCTGCGGCTACAACAGGATCCAGACGCTGGACGAGCAGGTGAACGCGTTCAAGAGCCAGATCGAGGTGCAGCTCCAGCGGCGGGCGGACTTGGTGCCTAACCTCGTCGAGACGGTGCGCGGGTTCGCGCAGCAGGAGCAGCAGGTCTTCGGTGCGGTGGCGGACGCGCGGGCCCGGCTCGGGGGCGCGGTACAGAGTGGGAGCCTGCCGCAGATGGCCGAAGCGAATCAGGCGCTCACCGGTGCCTTGGGCCGTCTCCTGGCGATCGCGGAGGCGTACCCGGAGCTCAAGTCCAACGAGAACTTCCGCGCGCTCCAGGACCAGCTCGAGGGGACGGAGAACCGGATCGCCACGTCGCGCCAGGACTACAACAGCGCGGTGCAGGAGTACAACGGCTACATCCGCAAGTTCCCGCAGCTGCTGACTGCGAAAGTGATCGGGAAGGGGGCGCGCGAGTATTTCGAGGTGACGGAGCCGGGCGCGCGCGAGGCACCGCGCGTCAATTTGACGCAGCCGGCGGCGCCGGCGCGATAGTTGGGAAGGAGTCAGAGTTTCAGGAAGAGTTGCAGGGTTGCAGAGTTGCAGCGGTTAGCAGGAGGCAGGAGACGGGGTACAGAAGTGATCAGGCGGCAGGGAATCCCTGCCGCCTGTTTGCTGTCGACCGCTGCAACTCTGCAACCCTGCAACTCTACCGCCGCCTGCCCACTGCCGCCCGCTCAGTCCGCGATGGCATCCGGCATTATGAAGCGGAGCGGATCGGTGGCTCGGCCATTCACCAGTACTTCATAGTGCAGGTGGGGGCCCGTCGAGAGCCCCGTGCTGCCGACATAGCCCAGCCGGTCGCCGCGGCGTACCGTCTGGCCGACCGACACCGCGGTGCGCGACATGTGCGCGAACCGCGTCTGGACGCCGTACCCGTGCTCCACCGAGACCGAAAGCCCGTAGCCGTTTTCCCAGCCCACCTTCACGACGCGGCCCGCCGCGGGCGCGATGATCTGCGAGCCGTAGGGCGCGGTGATGTCGATGCCCTCGTGCGGCCGGCTGTAGTGCAGGATGGGGTGGTAGCGCATCAGCGAGAAGTTGCTCGTCAGGAACCCCGACGTCGGCATGATGCTCGGCGTCGCCGCGAGCTGCTGCACGTGCGACGTGAGGCTCTCCGACGCCTCGCGGAACGACGAGGCGAGCACGTTGGCGCGACGGATCAGGGCGTCGAGGTCGGCGCGGACGCGGAACGCATCCCGTCCGAGGTCGCCGCCTTCGTTGAGCAGGCGCTCGCGCTCGGGCCACGCGCCCGAGGGGCCGCCGATCCCGGCGCGCCGCACGTCCGGGTCGAGGGGGTCGAGGCCGGCCACGAGCCGCACCTCGCGATCGCGCTGCGAGATGCGCGCGACCGTGTCCGAGAGCGTCGCCACGCTCTGGTCGAGCCGCTCGATCTCGTCCGCGAGGACCTGGTTGGCGCGCTCGATCTGGCGACTGCGCGTGAGGTCCACGGTCTGGGAAACGATGCCGATCGTGGCCGCGAGGAAGGACGCCGCGATGACGGTCGCCACGCCGGCCAGGAGCTTCAACACCGTCACCGAAACGGAGACGGATTTGGTTTCCCCCGAGCCGTGTGGAACGAGAAGCACCGTCCAGCGGCGATTCGCCAATGCCGACTCCATTCAGAAAACCGACGTGCTGAAACGGCCCCAACGAGCGCCGCGACCCTTCAGGGAGGCAAAAAACGGACCGGGTATACTAGCCCGTCACAGAAGGCCCTGTCAACCACGAATCAGGCACTGGTTGGAACCTCCTGTAAGCACTTGATGGGCAACAGGTTACACTAGATCGCCGCGCGCTCCAGTTTGGGAAATAGTGGTGCGATCCTGCGCGTCTGGATTCCGGCGACGTGCGGCCGCTCAATCCAGTCCCAGGACGGCGCTCTGGAATCGGGAAGCGCACTCAGGCCGAGCGCGTCCCAGAGCCTCGCGGCGGCGGCGGGAATGAACGGCGAGCTGAGCACCGCGATGCGCACCAGCGCGCGGGCCAGCGCGGCGAGCGTGGCGTCGAGCGCGGCATCGTCGCCCGACTTGGCGAGGGCCCACGGCGCCCGGCGCTCCACGAACGCGTTCGCCTCGCTGACGAGATCCCACGCGGCCTGCGCGCCGCGGTGCAACAGGAAGCCGTCCATCGCGGCGACGTAGCGGGCGACGCAGGCCTCGGCGGCGCGATCGAGGTCGCCGGACCGGCCCACCTCGGGTACGCGGCCGCCACGGTAGCGCTCGAGCATGGCGAGGACCCGGGAGGCCAGGTTGCCGAACGCGTCGGCGAGGTCGGCCGTGTAGCGGTCCTCGAAACGCTCCCAGGTGAAGTTTCCGTCGGCGTCGAACGGGATCTCGCGCAGCAGGAAGTAGCGGAACGCGTCGGGACCGTAGCGGGCGATCGCCTCGTCGAGATCGAGCGCCACGCCGGCGGACTTGCTGAAGCGCTCGCCCTTGAAGTAGGCGAAGCCGTGCGCCCACACGCGCTCGGGTAACGGGAGTCCCGCGGCCTCGAGCTGGGCGGGCCAGACGACGCAGTGGAGGCGGGTGATGTCCTTGCCGATAACGTGGAGCTGCGCGGGCCAGCGGCGCTCGTAGCCGGGCTCGGGGTAGCCGGTGGCGGTGAGGTAGTTGGGGAGCGCGTCGAACCAGACCCACGTGCCCTGCTGCTCCCCGGTGCTGAGCGGGCGCGGAAACGGAACGGCCCACGCCAGTCGGGCGCGGCTGATGGAGATGTCCTCGAGGCCGCGGTCGAGGAGCGCCAGGATCTCGTTGCGCCGGCTCTCCGGCTGAAGGAACTGGGGCCGCTCCTCGAGCAGGCGCCGCACGAAGTCCTGGTACTTCGTGAGACGGAAGAACCAGTTGCGCTCCTCGGTCCAAACCAGGGTGCGCGTCTGGTGCAGGACGCACTTCCCGTTCTCGATCTCGTCGTCGCGCTTGAACAGCTCGCAGCCGACGCAGTACCAGCCCTCGTAGGCCTTCTCGTAGAGGTCGTCCGGGTTGCGCGCGAAGACACGCTCGATCAGCGAACGCACGCCGGCCTTGTGGGCCGGGTCCGTGGTGCGGATGAACTGGTCGTTGGTGATCGCGAGGCGTCGCCACGTCTCCTGGAACTTCCCGGTGATCCGGTCGACGAACTGCTGCGGTGGCACCCCCTCCTCGTCGGCGGCCTGCGCGACCTTGTGGCCGTGCTCGTCCATCCCGATGAGAAAGTGCACCTCGTCGCCGCGGAGGCGGCGGTAGCGGGCGATCGCGTCGGCGCCGACCTTCTCGTAGGCGTGCCCGAGGTGCGGATCGCCGTTGGCGTAATCGATCGCGGTGGTGAGGTAGAAGCGGGTCACGGGCGGTGACGCCGCCTGCCCTGGCGTCGTCGGCGATCGGCCCGGAGGGTGGCCGGCTCGGTCGGGCCGGTGGGCGGGCCGGGCTGCGCCCCGTCACTGCTCGCCGCGGCCCGCCCACCGGGCCGCGCCTCGCCGGCCTCCACTTCGCCCGGCAGCCCCTCTGCGCCCGTGCCCTCGGGCGGCGGCGCAACCGGCGCAGCGCCGGCGTCGACTTCCTTCTTCAGCTCGGTCAGCGCGACCACGCGCGTCGCGCCGTCCTCGGCGCGCAGCGTGACGGTCTCGCGGAAGATGTCGATGGACTGGACTTTCGCCGCGCCTCGGGCGGTCGCCAGCACTTTCCCCTCTTTCGGGAAACGCTTCCTGGCCTGGACATAGAACTCGTGCTCGTAGCGCAGGCAGCAGAGCAGCCGGCCGCACGGCCCGGAGATCTGCGACGGGTTGAGGCTGAGCCGCTGGTCCTTGGCGATCTGGAGCCCGATCGGGCGCAGCTCCGGGAGCCAGCTCGCCGAGCACAGCTCGCGGCCGCAGCGGCCGATGCCGGAGAGGCGGGCCGCCTCGTCGCGCACGCCGATCTGGCGCAGCTCGATCCGGGTGCGGAAGTGGGACGCGAGATCGCGGACCAGCGCCCGGAAGTCGACGCGCTTTTCCGCCGTGAAGTACACAGTCAGCTTGTTGCGGTCCCACTGCCATTCCGCGTCGGAGACCTTCATCGTGAGGCCGCGGGCGGTGGCGCGCTCGCGGACCTTGCGGCGGACGTCGTCTTCCGAGCGGCGCAGGTCAAGGGCGGCACGGTGGTCGGCGGGGCTGGCGCGGCGCACCACGCGGCGGGTGGGCTCCGGCGGCCGGCGGGGCGCGGGCGACTCGCCGGACTCGCCGCGCTCCCCGCGCTCGGCGCTGAGGGCGCAGCCGGTGCAGCGGGTGCATTTGAGCTCCGCCGTCTTGCCCGTGGCCGACACGAGGCCGAGGTCGAGGCCGCGCTCGGACTCGACGATCACGGGCTCGGCCGCGCGGAGCGGCTCCGACTCGTGCCACTCGAAATAGGCCTTCCGGTTGCCTTTGAAGCGCACTTCGACCAGCTGGGGCACGCGCTCAGCTCTCCTCGAACTTCCCCATCTTGAGGTACTTCTCGGTGCGGCACCGGATCAGGTCGTCGGGAGACCGGCCCTCCAGGTCCCGCACGTGGCGGGCGAGCGCTTCGCCGAGGGCGGAGGAAGCGCCGTCGGGGTCCGCATGGGCGCCGCCAGGAGGCTCGGGCACGATCTCGTCGATCAGCCCGAGCGAGAGTAGGTCGGGCGCGGTCAGCTTGAGCGCCTCGGCGGCGCGCTCGCGCTGGCTCGCGTCCTTCCACAGGATCGCCGCGCACCCTTCCGGCGAGATGACCGAGTACACGGCGTTCTCCAGCATCAGCACGCGGTCGGCCACCCCCAGGGCGAG
>JACORV010000046.1 GCA_016179225.1 Gemmatimonadota bacterium
CAGCATGAGGGCGCCCCCCAAGGGTCCGGGGACACGCAGCCCGCTCGCCACGGGCTCGGGGTTCGGCCCTGGGTCGCACGTCTCCGCCCCGCGCGCGAACGCTGCTACGACCGGCGCACACCCCGCGGACTGCACGGAGAAGAGGCGCGGCATGGGCCCGCGGACCCAGCGTGCGTCGATCAGCTCGCCAAAGACCTTCCATATGCCGATGAGGCCCGTCCCTCCGCCGGTCGGGTAGACGACGGCGCCTGGCAGGGTCCAGCCGAGCTGCTCGGCGATCTCGAGGCCGAGGGTCTTCTTTCCCTCGATGCGGTACGGCTCGCGCAGCGTCGACAAATCCATGGCGAGCATTTCAGCGGCGTAGGCCCGGGCCAGCCTGCCGCAATCGCCGATGTGCCCGTCGGTGGTCTCGAGGTCGGCGCCGTAGGCGGCGATCTGGCCCAGGAGCGGCGCCGGCGTCGAACGCGGCGCGTACACCTTGACCCTTGCTCCGGCGCGCGCCCCGTAGGCCGCCGCAGCGACGCCGGCATTCCCGGCGGTCGGCAGCACGAACCGTCGCACGCCCGCGAGCACCGCGCGCGTGATCGCGGCAGCCAGGCCCCGCGCCTTGAAGGAACCGGTCGGGTTCACGGCCTCGTCCTTCACCCACAGGTTATCGAGTCCGATGGCCTGGCCGAGTCGGCCCGCCCGAAGCAGCGGCGTGCCGCCCTCACCGAGCGAGATGGGCTCTTCGTCGCCGACTAGTGGGAGGAACTCACGATATCGCCACATGGTGCGCGCCCGGCTCGGCAGCGCGCTGCGCACCTGTATGGGGAACGACCGGGCATAGCGCACCAGGTACGGCGAGCCACAGTCGGGGCACACGGTGGGCAGTCCGTCGGGGCCGATGGCCTGGCGGCAGCCGGAGCATTCGAGGGACCAGTCCATAGGGGCGTTGAAGAGAAAAAGACGTTGAAGGTTGAAGAGGAAAAGGCGTCGAAAGATACTTCAACGCCTCCCTTTCTTCGACCTTCAACGCCTTTCTTTCTTCAACCATCCTTGTGGACGTGCTCGAAGATGCGCCGAGCCATGATGCGCGAAATGCCGGCCACGGCGGACAGTTCGTCGAGGGTCGCGGACTTCACGCCGGCGAGGGATCCGAAGCGCTCGAGAAGGGCGCTCCGCCGCGCGGGGCCGACGCCCGGGATCTCCAGCAGCGCGGAGGTGATGGTCCGTGCCGCCCGCCGCTTCCGATTGAATGTCACCGCCACGCGGTGCGCCTCATCCCGCGCGCGTTGAAGGAGCCTGAGCGAAGGGCTCCGGCGCGGTAGCCCGAGCGGCTCGGCACGATCGGGGAGATAGATCTCCTCCTCCCGTTTGGCGAGACCCACGAACGGGATGGTCGTCACGGCAGCCTCGCTCGCCGCGGCAAGTGCGGCGTTGAGCTGACCGCGGCCGCCGTCCACCACGAAGAGGTCGGGCAGCGGTTTCGACTCCGCGAGCCGGCGGCCGAGGAACCGCGACACCAACTCGCGCATCGAGGCGAAGTCGTCCTGGCCCTCCACGGACTTGATCTTGTAGGTGCGGTACTCACTCCGCCTGGGGCGCCCGTTCTCGAACCACACGATCGAGCCCACCGTGTCCCTCCCCTGGGTGGTGCTGATGTCCGCGCAGACCAGGGTCCTCGGCACGGCGGCGAGGCCGAGGTCGCGGCCCAGGGCGTAGACCGGGTCCTCCGCCCGCTCGGCACCCTCGAAGGTCTCAAGGCGAAGGGTCTCGAGCAGGTGGATCGCGTTCTGCTCCGCCAGGTCCACCAGGCGACGGCCAAGCCCGCGCTGTGGGACCGAGACCTGCGCGTCGCCGAAGAGCTCGCGGAGCGCCTCCTCGTCGGCCGGCGGGCACGGCAGGAGCGCGGTGCGCGCGCGGCGGGGGCGCGGCAGGTAGTACCGCATCAGGAAGGTGGTCAACACCTCCGCCTCGCTCACTCCCTCGACGCCCACGAGGAAGGTGTGCTCGCGCCCGATCACCTTGCCGTCGCGCACCCGCATGACCACCGCGCACGCGTCGTCCTCGTCGCGCGCGAGTCCGACGGCGTCGGCGTCGCCACCCCCGACGCGCTCAACCGTCTGCGGCTCCTCGATCTGGTCCAGCCGTTTCATGACGTCGCGCAGCTCGGCCGCCAGCTCGAAGTCCATCGCGGCGGAAGCCTGCTGCATCCGCTCCCGGAGCCGGGCGCGCACCTCCACCGTCTTGCCCTCCAAGAAGAGCAGTACGTCCTGGATCATGCGACGGTAGGATTGGGCGCTCTCCCAGCCGACGCAGGGCGCCTTGCACTTCCCGATGTGGTAGTCGAGACACGGGCGCTCGGGCGCGTCGCGCGGGAGGTCGTAGTGGCATGAGCGCACGGTAAAGATGCGCCGGATCACGCGGAGCGTCTGCCGCAGCGCGCCGACATCGGTATACGGCCCGAAGTAGCGGGCGCCGTCGTCGGCCGCAGCGCGGGTCACCAGGATGCGCGGGAAGGGCTCCTGCACCGTGACGGCGAGCCACGGGTACCGCTTGTCGTCCCGCAGGTTCACGTTGAAGCGGGGTTGATGCTCCTTGATCAGGTTGTTCTCGAGGAGCAGCGCCTGCGCCTCGCTCTGGACGACGATCGTTTCGACGTCCGCGATGCGGCGCTGCAGCAGCAGGAGGCGCGGGTTGCCGGACGCCTCGTCGCCGAAGTACCAGCGCGCGCGGACGCGCAGGTTGTTTGCCTTGCCGACGTACAGGACGCTCCCGTCGGCATCCTTCCAGAGGTAGACGCCGGGTGCGTCGGGCAGCGCATCCAGCTTGCGCTGGACGGCCTCGTCAGGCACGGAGGCGCCCTCTCACGAGCAGGGCCCGCGCCGTCGGGATGCGGAACACCAGCGTCACGACGCCGTACGTAGCCGAGTAGGGCACCAGGACGGCCACCGCGGCCGACAGCGGCCCCAGCGGCCCGAAGCCACCCAGGATGGCCCACCCTACCCCGGCGGCCACTAGGGCCGCCAGCCAGAGCTTGGCGAGGTACCACGGCTCGAAGCGTGCCACCCCGATGCGCTCCTCGAGCCTGCGGCGCAGGAGGAGGAACTCGATCCATCCCGAGAGACCCGCAGTGGCCGTGAGCCCGACGGCGCCCCACCGGAGCTCGACGCCGAGGAGCCTGGGCAGCGGCACGGCGCAGAGGAACCCCAGCACCGTCGTGAGCACCACCCGCACGACCGCGTAGCGGAGCGGCGTCCGAGTGTCGCCGAGCGCGTAAAACGTCGAGGACGAGAGGCGGCTCATGGTCGAGGCGAGGAGCCCCACGGTGGATCCCGCGAGGATCACCCAAACGTAGCGGCTGTCGGCCCCTGTGAACTGGCCGGTCTGGAACACCGCACCGGACACCACTTCGCCGAGCGCGAGAAAGGCGACCGCGCACGGCACGATGAAGTACGCCAGCCGGTGAATGCCGAGCTCGAGCCGCGACCGGAGCATCGCGTTCCGTTCCACGTCACTCCCCGGTGCGGCGGACATCGCCGGCAGCTCCGCAGCCGAGACCGACATGCCGAACATGCTGACCGGCAGGGTGTAGAGTAGCTGCGCGTTCATCACGGCGGCGGCCGCGCCGGTGCCGAGCAGGCTCGCGATGACCCCGTCCACGTAGCTGCTGATCTGGTTCACGCCGCGACCCATCAGCGCAGGCCCGAAGTTGCCCAGGACGGTACGCACCTCGGGGTTCGTCGTGTCGGTCGACAGTCGGAGCGAGCGGACGAGCGCGAGCACCGACGGGAGCTGGGCGAGCAGCTGCAGGAAGCTGCCAGCCACCGCGCCCCACGCGATGACCACCACCAGATCGGTCTGGCCTTCCCGACTACCGGCTACGATCGTCGTCGCGATGATCGTCACGTTCCACACCACCGGCGCCGCATACGAGAGGAAAAACCTCCCGTGACTGTTGAGGACGCCGAGACACCACGCCGAGAGGACCAGCAGGCCGGTGGCGGGAAAGAGAATGCGCACCAGGTCGATCGTGAGGACCCGCTTCTCCCCCGTGAAGCCGGGGGCCAGGAGGTCCACGAGCAGCGGCGTCGCGGCGACGCCCGCGAGCACGAGGAGGGCGACGACGAAGCCAAGCAGGCCCGCCATGGCGCCCGCCACCTTTCCCGCGTCCTCCTCACGCCCCTGCCCCAGGAGCCGCGCGTACACGGGGATGAATGACGCCGAGAGCACGCCCTCGCCGAACAGGTTCTGCAGCAGGTTCGGAATGCGGAACGCCGCCGAAAGCGCGTCGGCGGCGTCGGTGAGTCCGAGAAAGTGCGAAAAGACCCGCTGGCGGACGAGACCGGTGATCCGGCTGAGAAGGATTCCGGCACCGACGAGCGCCGCGGAGCGCCCCGTCGAGCGCGCCATCGCCTTACGGGCCGGACTTGGGAAGCGACCTCGGAGCGCCCTGCCGGTTGGCCGGGTCCTCGAGGAGCCGCTGCAGGAACTGGTGTTCTTCCTGGAGTTGAGCAAGCTGGCGATTCAGCACCTCAAGCTCGGCCTCGAGCACGCCGACCTTCTCCGCGAGCTCCTTCACGCCGAGGTTGGGGGCGTCGAGGTCACCACCATGCCGGCGGGTCACCCAGTCCCGCACCACCGGGGAATCGAGCACGACCGCCGTGAGTGGGATCATCAGCGCGACGAAGATCACGAGCCAGACCATTAGCGAAACCTAGGTCTGCGGGGAGGGGGCTTCAAGTAGCCGTCGCGCGTGTGCGCGCGCGGCCTCGTGGATCACGTCGAGGACGGCCGTGCCGTGCCTAGAGAGGTACGAGGCGACGGTCAGCACCCGCTCCTGGGGCTTTCCCTCGGGAAAGAGCTGCTCCCGGGCGCGCGCCACCTGTTGCAGAACCGTCTCATTGTGGCGCTTGAGGTGCGCGATCAGCTTCTTTTCGATCTCGTGCGTAGCCGCCAGCGACTGGTTGCGCGCCGACTCGACGGGCTTCTCCAGGGTCCTGTCGATCTGGGCCGCCACGGCCAGGAGAGCGCCGTAGCGTTCTCCCAGCGCCACGCGGAGTCCCCCCAGTGCTTCCACCGCCGCCGCAGGGAGCGCGTCCCGCCCGAGAGCGGACGCCAACTCGCCTTCCGCCCGGCCGAGGCTCTCGGGGGCGAGCCGGTGGCGCTCCAGCACCCTGTCGACCTTCGCCTCGATGAGGAAGCCCGAAAGCCGCAGCATGCGGGCCGGCCTCGGCACCCCGAGGATCGAGAAGACGGGGCCGCTCTGCGCGAGGTACGCCATCTCCCCCGGACCTCCGACGTACGCCACCGTGGGGAAGACCTGCGACTCGATGGCGGGCCGCAGGAGCACGTTGCCCGAGAGCCGGCCGGGCGCGGATGCCGCGATGTCCACCAGCTCGCCCAGCGTGAGCGTCTCACCACCGCGGCGCGTCACGAACCGCCCGACTCCGTCGATCCGGAGCCGGTCGCGGCCGAGGCGTCCCTCGAGCATGAGCAGGCTAAGTCCGTCGCCCACCACCACGGGCACATCGCGGCCCGCCGCCCGGAGGCGCTCCGTTGCCGCGGCCAGCTCGCGGTCGATCTCCCCGGCATGACTCAACGCCGCGAGGAAGGCCGGCCGCGCGACCGCCTTGATCGCCGTGTGCCAGCCGCGGCACACCACGACCCCGTAGGGGCCGAGCAGATCGGCGAGAGCGAGAGCGTACGCGTCCGCCATGGAATGTCCGGGCTCGTACGCCCGGGCGAGCCATGCGATCGTCTCGGCGCGGAACTCGCTCGGCGGTAGCAGGGACTCCATGGTCCGGAGTGCCGCCTCACCCTCGCGCCCCACCGTCTCCCTGTACGCTGGTAGCATCGGCGCATCCGGCGCCCGCTCCCGGAGGACGATACGCGAGGCGCGGCCGTCGGCGCCCAGCACGTCGCAGTGGTTGATCTCGGCGAAGTCGTGGTCGTCGCCGGCAACCCAGAAGACCGGGACCACCGGCGTCCCGCGCGCTTCGGTCAGCGCCTCCGCGAGCGCCGCCGCCGTGAGCGCCTTGTACACGGAGTAGAGCGGACCGGTGAAGAGCCCCGCCTGCTGGCCCGTGGTGACGGCAAGGGCACCCCCGTCCCGCAGCAGGCGGAGCGAGTCCCGGGCTCGACCCTCGGCGAGGAGCGCGGGCGCCGCGCTCGCGGCGAGGCGGCGCGTACGCTGCGCGGTGACCGCCGCGTCTAGGTCGCCCTCGCCCCTGGTCGGCGGGCCCGCCACCGGCGCGAACCGCAGCGTCATCGGCGGTGCGCCACCAGGATGAGGCGCGGGCTCGACGGGTGGTGCGCGGCGCCACCGTAGTCGCCGAGCGCCTCCTCGGCGGCGAGGCCCACGTCCTCCAGCATCGCCTCGAGATCGGACCGCTCGTACAGCCGAACCCGCTCCATGAAGCTCCGCCCCTCCCCGCCCAGGTGGATGGTCTTGGTCACGAATCGTCCGTCCTCGGACAGCCGCCGCTCCTGGACCACCACCGTCGTTCCCATCGCCAGCTCGTCGCGCGGCACGAGCGAGCCTCGCACGGCCGGCGCGTTCAAGAAGTCCAGGATGAATACTCCGCCCGGGCGCAGCACGCGGGAGACCTCCCTCAGCACCCGCTCGTGCTCCCGATCGCTGTCGAAGTAGCCGAAGCTCGTGAAGAGGTTGAGCACCGCATCGAAGCTGCCGCTCCGCAACCCCAGCGCCCGCATGTCGCCGCGCAGCAGTGGGCCCGCGCCGCGGTGCCGCGCGGTCACCAGCAGCGGCATCGAGAGATCGAGGCCCACGACCTGGGCCCCGCGCCGCCCGAGCGGCGCCGCATGGCGGCCCGCCCCGCAGGCCAGATCCAGGATGCGGTCCCCCACCCGGCCGACGCCCCGCTGCCAGAGCAGGGCCACCAGCCGTTCGGCTTCATCGTCGTCGCGGTGCCGGTAGAGGTCGAGGTACTCCTCCCCAAACCAGCGCTCGAACCACTCCGTCACGACGCGGCCGACGCCGCGATCACCTGAGCGCGGAAGGTGAAGAGCTCGGTTCCGGGATCGCGCCAGGCGGACTCCGTCATCCCGGCCTTCCGGCACGCCGCGTCCAGCAAGTCCACGCGGCCCCAACCCATCTCGGTCGCCACCTGGGGGAGCATGACGCCTTGCTGTCCGGTCCGCCGAACGATCACGCCGTCGCGCCCCGGCACCACGTCCTCCGGCCTCGCCCGCTGGGGCGGCGTGAGGACCGACACCTCCACGGTGAGCCCGTCGAGCTCGTCCGGAGCGACGGGCGGAAACCGCGGGTCGTCACGCGCCGCCGAGACCGCCATGCGGGCCGTCACCTCGGCGACGGACAGGTCGTCCTCGAGATGACCCAGACAGCCGCGGAGCGCCCCTCCGCGATGCAGCGAGACGAACGCCCCCGCGCGCACCTGGAGCGCCGGGTCGTCGGGAAGCGCGGGGAGTGGGTCGCCTCGCACCCACGCGGCCACCGTGTCGCGTGCGAACCCGTGGAGGCGCGCTGCGGCCTCGGAGTCGAGCGACGGCGCTTCTCGCGCCTCCGCACCGGCGTCGTCCACGCCCCCCGTCCTCCGCGTGTCAGGCGTACATGCCGCGCAGGCGATGCACCGCCGCCACCCGGTCGATCGCCAGCGTGTAGGCGGCGATCCGCATGTTGACGCCGTAGCGCTTGGACACGTCGAGGACGTTGTGGAAGCTGTGCACCATGATCTCAGTGAGGCGGCGGTTGACCGTTTCCTCCGACCAGAAGTAGCCGCCTCGGTCCTGCACCCACTCGAAGTAGCTCACCGTCACTCCGCCCGCATTCGCCAGGATGTCCGGGACGACGAAGATGCCCTTTCGGTCGAGGATCTCGTCCGCGCCCGCCGCGGTGGGACCGTTGGCCCCCTCGATGATGACCTTGGCCTTGATATCGCCCGCATTGCGCGACGTGATCACGTTCTCCAGCGCCGCGGGCACCAACACGTCGCAGTCCAGCGTCAGCAACTCGTCGTTCGTCACGCCCTCGGCCTTGGTATAGCCCGTGACGTAGCGGTGCGACGCCCGCCACTCCATCACGTCCTTGACGTCCAGCCCCTTCGGATTGTAGATCCCGCCCGCGACGTCGCTCACCGCGACGATCGTGCAGCCTTCTTTCTGGAGGAGCTCCGCCGTCACCGACCCCACGTTGCCGAACCCCTGCACCACCACGCGCGCGCCCCCGAGCGGCATGCCGAGGTGCTTCAGCGCCTCCCGCGTCACGATCATGCACCCACGGCCCGTCGCCTCGCGGCGTCCCTGCGAGCCGCCCATCTCGACCGGCTTGCCGGTGACCACGGCGGTGACGGTGTGCCGCTTGTGCATCGAGTAGGTATCCATCACCCACGCCATGACGCGCTCGTTGGTGTTCACGTCGGGCGCGGGGACGTCCGAGTCCGGGCCCAGCGTTTCGATGATGCCGGACGTGTAGCGGCGCGTCAGCCGCTCCAGCTCGCCCGCGGACATGGTCGTCGGATCGCAGATCACGCCGCCCTTGGACCCGCCGAATGGGATGTTGACCACCGCACACTTCCACGTCATCCACGCGGCGAGCGCCTTCACTTCCTCGAGCGTCACGTTGAGGTCGAAGCGTATGCCGCCTTTGGCCGGGCCGCGCGAGGTGTTGTACAGCACGCGGTAACCGGTGAATACCTCGACCTCACCCGTGTCCATCTGCACGGGGATGGAGACGATGATCTGCTTCTCGGGGTTCCGGAGGACCTTGTAGAGGCCGGCGTCGAGGTTGAGGAGCTCCGCGGCGTAGTCGAAGCGCGACATCATCGCCTCGAAGGGGTTCTCCTCACCGAGAAACGTGTCCTTTTCGCGGCGGATGAGCTGCTGCGTAGTATCGGTCATGAGTCTCTCGAAGGCGGCTCTGCCGCCTCAGGGTTGAGTTCTCGGCGCGTCGTTCCGGCGACGCGGTCCAGCAGAGCGCCGAGGGTCTCGGCGCCCGACGTGAGCCGGACGGCCAGGACGGCCACAAGGCACTCCCGGCCATCCGACGGCCATAGCGGCCCCAGCTTCACGGCGTCCTTGGCTGTGGTCACCACTAACAAGCCCGCGCCCGCCGCCTGCGCGATCGCCCGCACGTCCGATGCATCGTACGCATGATGGTCGCCGAACGCCATGAGGCGGACCGCGGCCCCCGCGCGGCCGAGCTGGGCCGCGAACAGCTCCGGCTCGCCGATGCCGCAGACCGCCAGCACCTCACGCCCGGCGACGGACTCCGGGCCCTCGGGCACGCCACCACCCAGGGCCCGGAAAGCGCCGAGCGCCAGCTCGATCGTCACGGCGCGGCCGGAGTGGGTTCGACGGGCTAGGCGCTCCGCCAGCGCCAACGCCTCATCGGCCGGCGCCGTCTTGTGGCTCACCACTACGACGTCCGCTCGGCCGAGTGCGCCCAGTCCCTCACGCCAGGGGCCCGCCGGCAGCGGCCACCGGCGCTTACCCGACGACTCCACGCTCACCACGGCCAGCAGTGCCTCCGGCAGCACGTCGCGCCGCTGGAGGCAGTCGTCGAGCACCAGCACGTCGGCGCCCGCCGCGGCCGCGCGCGCAGCGGCGGCGCGCCGGTCGGGATCCGCAACGACGATCGCTTCCGGGACGGCGGACCGGTGCTCCGCCGTTTCGTCCGTGCCGTAGCCGCGCAGCAGGATGCCGGGCCGGCGCCCGCGGCTCGCCAACTCGCCGGCCAGGAACGCCGCGATCGGCGTCTTGCCGGTTCCGCCCACGGCGAGGTTGCCCACACCGATCGCTGGAAGGGCCAGCCGCCCCGCGCGAAGCACTCCCGCGTCGTACGCGGCGTTCCGGGCGAGGACGCAAAGGCGATACGCGCCGGCCGCCGGAAGCAGCGCCCCCCGCGTCAGCGCCGCCACCGGCGACCGCGAGCGCCATACCCAGTGCGCCACCAGGCCCCAGTCAACTCCGCCGCTCACGCCGCGAGCAGATCGCGCGCCAGCTCGGCCGCGCGTCGCGCCGCCCCGGGACCACCCAGCAGGCGCCGCACCTCGGCGAGGCCATCCAGCTGCGCCGCCCGCTCAGCGCCGTCGCGGTCGAGCAGGGGGAGCACGGCCTCGGCGAGGTTCGCGGCCGTCGCCGCGCCCTGCAAGAACTCTGGCGCGATCTGACGCCCGGCGACCAGGTTCACGAGCCCGATCCACTGCACGCGCACGAGGCGGCGCGCCAGGAGGTACGACAGCGGGTTCAACCGGTACGCGACCACGAGGGGCGTGTCCGCAAGCGCCGCCTCTAGCGTCGTCGTGCCGGACTTGCAGACCGCCGCGTCCGCAGCCGCGAAGCATTCGGGCGCGCGGCCGCCCACCACGATAACCTGGCCCGGCTCGGGATACTCCGCGCCCGGCACCGCCGCGGCCAGACACTGGACGCCGGGCAGTCGCCTGGCCACCGCAGCTGCCGCATCGCGGAAGACCGGCCACAGGCGGGTGGTTTCCTGGGACCGGCTGCCCGGAAAAAGTCCGAGCACCGGACGATCCGGGTCGAGACCGAGGCGGGCCTTGACCCCACGGCGATCATCGCCGAGCGGGGCGCGATCCAGCAGTGGGTGGCCGACGAAGGTGGCCGGCACCCCGCGCTCGCGGAAGAACTGCTCCTCGAAGGGCAGGATCACCGCGAGCCGCTTGACGTCGCGCGCCACGCGCCGCACGCGCCGCTCACCCCACGCCCAGAGCTTCGGGGCGATGTAATAGAGCACCGGCACCCCGGCGCGGTGGGCCGCGGCCGCCACGCGCAAGTGGAAGCCGGGATAGTCCACGAGCACCAGGAGCCGTATGTCGCCGCGCGCCAGCCGCTTCTCGATGGCCCCCAGCAGCCTGAGGTGCGCCGGCACCTTCCCGAGGACCTCGATGAGCCCGATCACCGTGAGGTCCTCAATACGCGCCATCAGCGCCGCGCCCGCCGCGGCGAGCGCCGGTCCACCCACGCCCTCCACCGCGAGGTCCGGGACGAGGTGGCGCAGCGCCGCCACGAACGCCGCCGCGTGCGCGTCCCCCGACGGCTCGCCCGCCGACACGAAGACCGTACCCGCGCTCATGCCGCCGGCACCGCCGCCGTGAGTGGCGCCTCCGTCACACCAGCACCCCGCGCTCGCTCGCTTCGATGAACCTTACGAACGTCTCCACCTCGGGGAGCGGCGCGAGGTCCGTCCGCGCGCGCGCCTGGGCCTGGCTGATGTTGAGATCGGACCGGAAGAAGAGACGGTAGGCCTTCTTGAGCTCGTCGATCGTCGCGCGCGAGAAACCGTTGCGCTGGAGGCCGATCGTGTTGAGGCCGTAAAGCTTGATCGGGCTACCGTCCGCCTTGCAGTACGGCGGCACGTCCTTGGTGACCTTGGCCATGCCGCCCACGAACGCGAACGTGCCGATGCGCACGAACTGGTGGACGCCCGTCATCCCACCGACGATGGCCCGGGCGTCGATCGTGACGTGGCCCGCGAGCCCCACCCCGTTGGACAGAATGACCCCGTCGCCGATGTGGCAATCGTGGGCCAGGTGGACGTAGGTCATGATGAGGCAACCCTTCCCCACCGACGTCCCACCCGACTGGGCGGTGCCCCGGTTGATCGTGGCGTACTCGCGGATAACCGCCCCGTCACCCACCTCGACCCAGGTTTCCTCGCCCTTGTACTTGAGGTCCTGCGGGTCGCCGCCCAGGATCGAGCCCGCGCCCACCCGGCACCCGGCACCCAGCCGGACGTTGCGCTCCAGGATGACCCGAGGGCCGAGCACGGTCCGCTCGCCCACGCTGACCTTGGGCCCGACGATCGTGTACGGCCCGATCTCGACATCCTCGCCCAGCTCCGCGTCCGGGGAGACGATCGCCGCCGGGTGAATCTTCACCGGCGCCACGGCGCCCTCACTTGTCCACCACCGCCGCCATCATCTCCGCCTCGGCCACCACGTTGCCGTCCACGTACGCCACGCCCTTCATGCGGCACGTCTTGCCCCGGAACTGCACCATCTCGAGCTCGCAGCGAAGCTGATCGCCCGGGACCACCGGGCGCCGGAACTTCACGTGGTCGAGCGACATGAAGTAGACCACCTTGTTGGCGTGGTCGTCGCGCGGCCAGTGCTGCATCAACAACATCCCGCCCACCTGCGCCATCGCCTCGATGATCAGCACCCCAGGCATGACCGGGTGGCCCGGGAAGTGTCCCTGGAAGAAGGGCTCGTTGAACGTGACGTTCTTGATCCCGACGATCCGCTTCTTGTCCTCGATCTCGACGATGCGGTCCACGAGGAGGAACGGGTAGCGGTGCGGGATGACGTTGAGGATGTCGCGGATGTCCATGACGGTACCCGAGGTGCGGGTGGCGCGCAGGCGGATCGCCCGCCCCAGCGCGACGTTGCCGCGGTGGCTGGGCCGGGTGGCCACCACGTGCGCCTTGATCCGGCCACCCAGCAGCGCAAGGTCGCCGAGCAGGTCGGCGGTCTTGTGCCGCACGAACTCGTCCGGCCAGAGCAGCGTGGTCCCGACCACCGCCTCATCGTCCAGCACGATGGCGTTCTTGATCGTGCCCCCGGTGATGAGCCCCTTGGCGCGCAGCGCCTCGACCTCGCGCACGAAGCCGAAGGTGCGCGCAGGGGCCAGCTCGCGCGCGAACGTCTCGGTCGTGATGTCGTAGCTCCCCGACTGGCGCCCGATCAGCGGATGCGGGAACTCGATGGTCGCCGAGAGGCGCAACGCGGGCGCCGGTCCCACCAAGTAGGACGACTCGCCCTCGGCCACCGAGAACGCCTCCCGCACCGTGAACTCCTGGGCCTCGCCCCCGTGCTCGACCGGCTCGGCGTCCTTCAGGGCCTCGAGGAACGGGGTGAACGAACCGTCGAGAATGGGGGGCTCGGGACCGGTGATTTCCACCAGCAGGTCGTCGATCTGGAGCGCGGCGACCGCGGCGAGCAGGTGCTCGACGGTGTGGACCTCCGCGCCGTTCGTGGCGAGCGTGGTGCGGCGCTCGACCGCGGTGACGCTCGAAAGGCGCGCGGGGATGTTCGGTGAGCCGTCGAGGTCCACTCGCCGGAACGTGACGCCGTCGCCCGGCGCGGCCGCCCTGAAGGTGACCCGCGTCTGCGCGCCCGTGTGCATCCCGACGCCCTCGAGGGTCGCGGTCCCACGCACCGACCGCCGAGCGGGGCTACTGGGCTGTGCGACCGGCACGCTCGACCAGCTCCTCCAGCTCGTCCACGATCACCGCGAGCCGGAACAGCGCCGACGCGGCCCGCAGCGCCTCGCGGTGCGGGCGCGCCGGGTATCCCGACACGGTCACCCCCGGCGGCACGTCGCCGAACACGCCGGCCTGCCCCGCGACGTGCGCGCCCCTGCCCACGGTGAGGTGGCCCTTGAGCCCCGCCTGGCCCGCTAGAATCACGTCGTCCTCCAGGTACGTCGAGCCCGCCAGGCCGACCTGCGCCATGATGAGGCAGCGCGCCCCGATCCGGCAATTGTGCCCGATGTGAACGAGGTTGTCGATCTTGGTGCCGGGGCCGACCACCGTGTCGTCCACGCTGCCGCGGTCGATCGTCGAGTTGGCCCCGATCTCGACATCGTCGCCGATGACGCACCGCCCCACGTGCGGGATCTTCTCGTGCCCGGCATTCCCCGGAACGTACCCGAAGCCGTCCACGCCGAGACGCACGCCCGCCTGCAAGATGACCCGCGAGCCGACCGCGGTGCCGGGGTAGCAGACGACGTGGGGATAGATCGTGACATCGTCGCCGACGGTCACGCCGGGGCCGACCACCGCGCTCGCCATCACCTCGACGCGGTCGCCCAGTCGGGCCCCCGGTCCGATGACCACGTGCGGACCGAGGAATACGTCCCTTCCGAGCACGGCTCCCCGCCCGATGAACGCGGTGGCGTGCACCCCGGTGCGCCGGGGCGCCTCGCGGTAAAGAACCCGCACCACGCGCAACATGGCGCGTTGCGGGTCGTCCACCACGATGCGGGTCACCGGTCCCGGCTCGGTGGCCTGGTGCTCCCGGGTACAGAGCACGGCCCCCGCCCGGGAGGCGCGAAACGACGCCAGGTACCGGCCCCCGGTCAGGAACGACAGGTCGCCCGGACCGGCGCGGTCGAGCGGCGCCACGGCGCTCACGCGCACGCCGCCGTCGCCGACGAGGGCACCGCCCACCAGGGCGGCGACCTCGGCGGCCGACAGGGGGGCGGTCACACGGCTACCCCGGGCCGGACGCGCCTTACGGGCGGCGCGGCCGGAAGGGTGTTTGGAGCGGCCGCGGCGCGGCGGAATCGGGCCGCTGCTGGAGCGGCGGCGTCGGCGAGGGCTGCAATGCTCCGCCGGGCCCCTGCGCACCCGCCTGCAGCCGCTGGATGACGAGGCTCGAGATGTCGAGCGAGCGGTCCGCCGTCACCAGCGCGCCCGACTGCGCCGCCGCGTCGAAGATCATCGAGTAGTTGAACTCCGCGCGGATCCCCTCGATCACCGCGTTCACCCGCTGCATGATCGGCGCGGTCAGCTCCTGCTCGCGCTGGGACGCCTGCTGCTCCAGCTCCCCCGCGCGCTGGCGGGTCCGCTGCTCCATCTGCCGCAGCTCGCCCTCCCGCTGCTGCTTCGCGGCCGGGCTCATCACCAGTGAGGTGCGGTTGTACTCCGCCACCGCCGAGTCGAGCTGCTGTTGCATCCGCGCCACCTCGGTGCGGAAGCCCGCCATATCCCGGTTGAAGGTGGACTCCGCCTCGGCCCGCCCCGGCGTGTTCGCCAGGATGAGCTGCGAGTTGATATAAGCGAGCCGCAGCGGCTGGCCCTGTGGCGGCGTGGGAGTCCGCTGCGCCACGGGAGCGGCGGCGAGCCCCGCGAGCAGCACCACGACGATCGCCGCCCCAGTCAAGCGAGCCATGTCTCTCTCCTCAAAATGTCGTTAGAAGAAGTTGCCGATCTTGAAGTGGAGTTTCCAGCCCGGTCGGGGATTGCCCGCCCGGTCGGTCCGGTCGAAGCCGTAGGCATAGTCCAGCCCCAGCGGGCCCAGCGGGGTGATGAGCGCCACTCCCACGCCGGCGCCCCGGAAGAGCCGCGTCGGGTTGAAGCCGGACGCACTCGCCCAGACGTTGCCCGCATCGTAGAAGACCGAGGCGTAGATCTGCTGGCTGAACCGGGCCCCGAACTCGGCCGTCGCCGTGAAGTACGAGTGGCCGAACGCGCTGCGCGGCACGCCGCCCAAGGACGCTTCGGGGTTGAACCCCTGGGGGGTGATCGCGAACTCGTCGTAGCCGCGGAGCGGGATCCCGAATTGCGTCCCCCCGAGCGCGTAGAGCTGGCGGAAGAACGGCCCGGCATCCCCGAAGACGAATCCGGCCTTGGTGGTGAGACCCAGCACCAGCCGGACTCCCGATGAGGCCGGCCCGCCGCCGATCTGGCCTGCGGGCGCGTACCACCGCCCCTCGAAGTCGTACTTCTGGAAGGTCGCCGAGCCGCCGAGCACGCCACCGGTGAAGTTGGCGCTCGCCGAATGCATCGAGCCGCCGGTCGCGAACGGCAGGTCGATCCGCGTGTCCCGGAGGAACGAGGCGCCCAGGGTCGAGCGCAGGCAGTTGGCGCAGCGGAAGGACCCGGTGAGCCCTCGCGACGCGCCGGAGTAGGACTCGAACTCGATCGCGTACGAGGTGAAGACACGGCTGTAGCGGCTGCGCGGCAGGGGAAAACCGAGCTGCAGCGAGCCACCGCGCGTCCGGATCCGCCCTAGGTCGGCGACGGTGTACCGGATCCGCGTGTTGTGCACGCTCACGGTTCCCGAGATGCGGCTTCCGTACAGCGCCGGGTCGGTGTAGCCCAGATCGAAGTCGTTGATGTTGCGGCCGAACTGCCACTGCAGGCGACCGCGCTTGCCCTGGCCGAAGAGGTTAGGCTCATCCAGGCCGAGGAACCCGCCGACGCCCGTCCCCTGCCCCACCGAAGCGCCGAAGTTGACGTTGCCGGTGTGCTTCTCCTGCACCCGGAAGATGAGGTCGATGTCGCCCTGGTCATTGGCCTGCCGGGTGTCCGGGAACGGCAACGGCTGCTGGAAGAAGCCCAGGTTCGAGATGTTCTGGTACGACCGCAGTACCCGGTCCTGCGCGAACACGTCCCCGGGGAGGATGACGATGACGTCCCGGATTACCCGCTCGTGCGTGACGTCGTTGCCGAGGATGTCCACCCGGTTGATGATCGCCGGCCGGCCCTCCTGGAGTTGCCAAGTGAGGTTGACCTGCGGGGGCTGGGTCGAGTCCGCGGTTTCGGCGCGTTCAATGCGCGACCGGATGTCGGCGTAAATGTAGCCCGCGTTGGCGTACTGGGTGCGCAGCTTTTGCGTTGCGTCCTCCCACCCCGTCTGGTCGAAGGCGCGCGCCGTCGTGTCCGCGCAGCGGCGCAGCAGGCACCCCAGCCCGCCGCCGGAACGCGTGTCGAACGGATTGAGCGACATGATCTGGTCGGTGGAGAAGAACCGGTTCCCCTCCACCGTCACGCTGCCCACGCGGTACGGCCGCCCTTCGTCCACCGTCACGACCAGCGTCGCTTTGCCGTTGTCTTGGTCTACCAGCAGCGTGTCGTGCACCACCCGGAAGTCAATGTAGCCGCGCCCGCCGTAGAAGGCCGGGAGCCGCCGCTCCAGATCCTCGCGCAGCTGATCCTCGGCGTACTCGCCGCGCTGGAACCAGAAGAAGCCCTCGGGGCGCGTCTTCATCTGGCCGACGACCTCGCCGTCCGTGAAGTCCCGGTTGCCCTCGACCCGGATCGCGGCGATCGCCACCCGCCGGCCCTCAGTGATCTCGAGGACCAGCCGCACGTGGTCGCTGTCCTGGGGCACGATCACCGCACGGACATCGGCCAGGTAGTAGCCCTCTGCCTCGTACAGCGAGTCAATCCGGAACCGGGCGCGCTCGACCAGCGCCGGGTCCAGCGGGCGGCCGTTCGGGATCTCGATCCGGTCCCGGACGCTCCTTTCTGACAACTTCTCCACGCCCCGCACCGCGGTGCGCACGAGCAGCGGCCGCTCGCGCACGCTGATGACGACGATCTGCTCGCTGCCGGCGCCGGTGTACCGGTGGATCTGTACGTCGTCGAATTGGCCGAGTGCGAAGAGGGCACGCAGGGCGCGCTGGATGTCACGATAGCCGATGGGAGTGTTGAGTGGGATGCCGGCGGCGTTGAGGATGGTCTCGGTCGTGTTGCGGCGGTTCCCGACGACCTCGACCGAGTCCACGACGGCGCCCGCGGCCGCCTCCTCCTGCGCGGGGAGCGGCGCCGGCGCCGCTGCCGCGAACCCGAGCGCGGCCGCCAGGGCGGTCGCGACGATCGCGCCTCGCCTCACCGGCGGCGAACTACGCTTTGGTGCTGGTGAGCGCCCGGAACTGCAGCCGCTCCCCGTCCGGCGCCGTGTCGACTTCGATCTCGTCACCGCGACTGAACTCGCTGAGCAGGATCTTCTCCGAGAGCGGATCCTCGATGTACCGCTGAATCGCCCGTTTGAGCGGCCGCGCGCCATAGTGCTCGTCGTACCCGTGCCGGACGAGGAAGTCGGTGGCCGCCTCGGTGAGACGGAGCGTCAGCTCCTCGTCGGAGAGCCGCAGCGTCAGCTCCCGCAGCACGACCCCCACGATCTGCGCGATGTGCTCACGCGAGAGGGGATGGAATACGATGACGTCGTCCAGCCGGTTCAGGAACTCCGGGTTGAAGGTCTTGTTGATCTCGTCCCTGACTTTCTCGGCGATTTTTCCGAACGCGGACTCCGCGGTTGACTGCACGAAGCCGAGGGTGCCGCCCTTGGTGATGTCCCGCGCGCCGACGTTCGACGTCATGATCACGACCGTGTTCTTGAAGTCGATCATCCGGCCGTAGTTGTCCGTCAGCCGCCCCTCGTCCAGGACCTGGAGGAGGATGTTGAAGACGTCAGGGTGCGCCTTCTCGATCTCGTCGAGCAGCACCACCGAGTAGGGCTTACGCCGCACCGCCTTGGTGAGGGCGCCGGAGTCCTCGTACCCGACGTATCCGGGCGGGGCGCCGATCAGGCGCGAGACGCTGAACTTCTCCATGTACTCCGACATGTCCACCCGGATCAGCGCCTGCGCGTCGGCAAAGAGGAACTTCGCCAGGCTGCGCGCCAGCTCCGTCTTTCCAACGCCCGTCGGCCCCGAGAAGATGAACGAGCCGATCGGCCGCCGCGGGTCCTTGAGCCCCGCGCGCGAGCGCCGGATGGCCCGCGAGATGGCGGTGATCGCCTCGTCCTGGCCGACCACCGACTGGTGCAGCTCCTCTTCCATGCGGAGCAGCCGCGAGGACTCGGCTTCCTGGAGCCGCGTGACCGGGATCCCGGTCCAGCGCGACACGATGAACGCCACGTCCTCCTCGCCCACCACCGGACGGCGCGTTTGCCGCTCCCGCTCCCACGCCTCCTGCCGCGCCAGGATCTCGGCCTGGAGCTCGCGCTCCTGGTCGCGCAGCGCCGCGGCGCGCTCGAAGTTCTGGTCGCGGACCGCCGCTTCCTTCTCCTTGTTGATCCCCTCCAGCTTGCCCTTGAGCTCCGCCACCTCGGGTGGCGGCACCTGCGCGCCGATGCGCGCCCGCGCCCCCGCCTCGTCGA
This sequence comes from Gemmatimonadota bacterium, assembly GCA_016179225.1. GTDB lineage: Bacteria > Gemmatimonadota > Gemmatimonadetes > Gemmatimonadales > JACORV01 > JACORV01. Next base: position 18,594 of record JACORV010000046.1, read on the forward strand.
TGACGTCGATCGCCTTGTCGGGCAGGAAGCGGTCGGTGATGTAGCGCTCCGACAGCTTGGCCGCCGCATCGAGCGACTCGTCCGGAATGACGATGCGGTGGTGGTCCTCGTAGCGCTTGCGCAGCCCCTTCAGGATCTCGATCGTCTCGTCGAGCGTCGGCGGCTCGACGATCACGGTCTGGAAACGCCGCTCCAGCGCGCCGTCCTTCTCGATGTACTTCCGGTACTCGTTGAGGGTCGACGCGCCCACGCACTGGAGCTCGCCCCGCGCCAACGCCGGCTTGAGCATGTTCGACGCGTCGATCGCGCCCTCGGCCGCGCCCGCGCCCACCAGGGTGTGCAGCTCGTCGATGAACAGCACGATGTTGCGGTTCTGGGCGATCTCGTTCATCACCGCCTTGAGCCGCTCCTCGAACTGGCCGCGATACTTCGTGCCGGCGATGACCGCCGCCATGTCGAGCGCGAGAACCCGGTGTTCCTTCAGCGCGTCGGGGCAGCTGCCCGAGCCGATGAGTTGCGCCAATCCCTCGACGATCGCCGTCTTGCCCACCCCCGGCTCACCGATCAACACCGGGTTGTTCTTCTTCCGGCGAGAGAGCACCTCCATGACCCGCTCGATCTCCTTCTGGCGACCGATGGTCGGGTCCAGCTGACCCTCGCCCGCCAGCTGGGTGAGATCGCGGCAGAAATGGTCCAGCGCGGGCGTCTTCGACTTCTTCTCGCTCTTCTGCGGCGCCGGCGCCGTGGGCGCGCCCGAGGGCTGCGGCATCTCGCTCCCCAGGAGGCGCAGCGTCTCCGCCCGCGCCTGCTCCAGGTTCACGCCGACGTCGGTCAGCACCTGCGCCGCGATGCCCTTCTCCTCGCGCAGCAGCCCCAAGAGCAGGTGCTCCGTACCGACGTACGAGTGGTTGAGCTCCCGCGCCTCCGACATCGCCAGCTCGAGCACCTTCTTGGCGCGCGACGTGTAGGGCAGGTCGGGGCCGGCCGCTGCCGCGGCCTTCCCCTTCTTGACCGAGTCTTCGATTTTCTGCTGGATCTCCTCGAGGTCCACGTTGAGGTTCGAGAGCACGGCCGCCGCCACGCCCTCACCCTCGCGGATCAACCCCAGCAAGATATGCTCCGTGCCCACGTACTCGTGGTGCAGGCGGGCCGCTTCCTCGCGGGCCATCTGCAGGACCTTGCGGACGCGATCGGTGAAGTTGTAGCCGTTCATGCCCCTGGACCTCGTCTCCTTCTCGGGGATCGGCGCTCAGGCCGGCGCCGCTTCTTCGTCGAGCAGCCGACGCACATACGTCGCGCGCGCGGCGCGCACTTCCGGATCGTTCGACGCGCGCGCCGCCAGTGCGGCCAGGTGGGCGGGCTGCGTGAAGATCAGCAGCTTGTTCAACGTGTATACACTCAGCCCCGGGATCAGTTTCAGCCCGACGCCCAACCGCACGCCCGACAACAGGTTCATCGCTTCGTCGAACGAGAAGCTGCGCGCGTAGCGCAACAGCCCGTACGCCCGCCACACCTTGTCCTCGATGATCGTGGGCGCGTCGCGCAGCAGGACCTGTCTCGCCTGCTCCTCGTACGCCACCACCTGCCGCACGATCTTGCCGAGGTGGTCGAGCAACTCGTCCTCCGACTTGCCGAGGGTCGTCTGGTTCGACAACTGGAAGAAGTTGCCGACGACCTCGCTCCCCTCCCCGTACAGCCCCCGGAACGTCAGCCCGACCTGGGTCAGCCCCTGCAGGACCTTGGAGATTTCCTTGGTCAGCACCAGCCCGGGGAGGTGGATCAGGACCGACGCCCTGAGCCCCGTCCCGGCGTTGGTCGGGCACGCCGTAAGATAGCCAAACTCATGATGGAAGGCGAAGGGAAGGAGCGCGCCGAGCTCGGCGTCGAGCCGCTCCAGCGCGGCGTACGCCTGCGGGAGCGCGAAGCCCGACTGGATGGACTGCAGCCGCAGGTGGTCCTCCTCGTTCACCATCGCGCCCACGGAGCCGGCCAGAAATACCGCCGCCCCGCTGCCGCCCGAGCCCCGCTCGACCACCGCGCCCGCCAACTCTTTGCTGATCAGGTGCCGCTCGTGCAGGAGCTGGCGGTCGCCCGGCTCCAGCTGGTCAAGCAGGAACCGTGCGCCGCCCTTCCCCGCCGCACTCCGCTGCCAGGCGTCGTCCACGGCGTCCAGCACGTGCCGCCGCTCCCCCTCGCGGGCGCGCACCGTGAACGGCACACCGGCCAGGTTGCGCGCCAGGCGGATGCGCGTGGATAGCACCACGTGCGCGAGCGGCCCGCTCGCGTCCAGCCACGCGAGCCCTCCGTCGGGAATCAACGTGAGATCGATCACTCCATCACCCGGATCCTGTCCCGCAGCTCCGCCGCCAACTCGAAGTTCTCCGCCTCCACCGCGCGACGCAACTGATCGCGCAGCTTCCCCAGCTCGCTCTCGCCCGGCCCACCCTCGGGCGCCGTCCCGGGCATGTGGTAGGCTTCGCCCATGTGCCGGGTGCTGCCGTGCAGGCGGCGCAGCAGGTCGCGCAGATGGGGCTCGAAGCTCTCGTAGCAGCGCGCGCACCCGAGCCGACCCGTCTGGCGGAAGTCCGCCAAGGTGCCGCCGCAGAAGCGGCACGGGATGGTCACGGCCGCGTCCGCCTGATCCGCCGGTCCGGACTTGCCGAGCGAGGCCAGGAAGTCGCCGAGCGGGAACTTCGCCACCGCGGACTCCGTCTCCACGCCCCGCTCCGCCGCGCACGCCTCGCACAGGTGCATCGTCGTCACCGAGTTGTTGACGATCTGGGTGAGGTGGATGACCGCCTCGCGCTCCTTGCAGTTCTCGCACAGCATCAGGGCAGCGCCTCCACTTCCCGGATCGGCGCGAGCCGGCCGTCCTCCAGCAGCAGCACGCGGTCCGCGCGCAACGCCAGCTGCCGGTTGTGCGTTACGATCACCACGGCCGTCTCCAGCTCGCGCGCCAGCCGGAAGAAAAGATCGGCAACCAGGACGCCATTGCTGTGATCGAGGTTACCGGTCGGCTCGTCCGCCAGCACCAGGTCCGGATCGTGCACCAGCGCCCGCGCCACCGCGCACCGCTGCTGCTCGCCGCCCGAGAGCGCCGCCGGCCGATGCGCCATGCGGCCCGCCAGCCCCACCTCCGCCAGCACCTGCTCGGCGCGCGACCGCGCCTCCGCCTCGCCCAGCCCGCCGATGCACAACGGCATCATGACGTTCTCCAGCGCGCTGAACTCCCGAAGCAGGTGGTGGAACTGAAAGACGAAGCCGAGCTGGCGGTTCCGCAGCTCGGCCAGCGCGGCCGGGTCCAGGCTCTCGTAGGTCACGCTGTCGAGCGCAATCGTGCCGCTGGTCACGCGGTCGAGCGCGCCCAAGAGGTGCAGCAGCGTGCTTTTCCCCGACCCGCTCGCCCCGACGATCGCCACCACCTCGCCGCGCGCCACCGCGAGATCGACCTGCATTAGCACGTCGAGCCACCCGGCCTCGCCGGAGGGGAAGCGCTTACGGAGCCCCCGGACCTCGAGCAGCGGCATCATTCGTGCCGGATTGCGTCCACGGGCTCGAGGCCGGCGGCCTGCCCCGCGGGATAGAGCGTGGCGATCCCCGCGATGAGCAGGGAGGCGAGGATGATGGCCGCCACGTCCATCGCTGCGAGGTCCACCGGCAGGTGGTCGATGAAGTAGACGGTCGGGTTGAGGGCGATGAGCCGGTAGCGGTCGAGCGCGAGCCCGAGCCCGATGCCGCCGAGCGTCCCGAGCACGGTGCCTACCACGCCCACGACGACGCCTTGGGCGACGAAGATCCGCCGGATCTGCGGCGCGGTCATCCCCATGGCGCGCAGGATCCCGATCTCCTTGGTGCGGTCCGTCACCGCCATGGTGAGCGTGCTCACGATGTTGAACGCCGCGACCAGCACGATGAGCAGCAGGATCACGCTCATCGCCAGCTTTTCGAGCTTGAGCGCCGAGAAGAGCTGGCTGTTCTGTGCCTTCCAGTCCAGGGCGCGGTACGGGAAGCCGAGCCGGTCCTCCAAGGCCCGGGCGGTGCGGTCGGCGCGCCACGGGTCGGCGACCCGCACCTCCACCCCACTAACCGCCGAGTCCAGCCCCGCGAAGCGCTGCGCCACAGCGCGCGCCATGACCACGTAGGTGTTGTCGTACTCGTACATCCCGGTGTCAAATAGCCCCGTCACCTCGAAGCGGAAGTACCGCGGCACGAAGCCGCCGAGGGCGGAGCTGAACGACGATCCCGCCGGCGAGACGAGGGTCACCATCGTGCCGGGATACGCGCTGAACCGGTCCGCCAGCCGCCGGCCCAGGACCACGCCGCCGTCCACCTCCGCGGCGTGCGTCGCGAACCGCAGATCGCCGCTCAAGAAGCTGCGCGCCAGGCCCGAGACCGCCAGTCGGCCGGTGTCGGTCTCCACGCCGATGACCGCCACCCCCTCGGCGTAATCGTGGCCCGCCGACATCAGGCCCTGCGAGAGGACGAACGGCGCGGCGGCCCGCACTCCCGGCGTGGTGCGCACCGAGTCCAGCACCCGCCGCCAGTCGTCGAGCCGCAGTCCCTCGCCGTACGTCAGCACCCGTACGTGCGGGTTCGCGATCAGAATCTTCTCGCGCAGGTCCTTCTGAAGGCCGCTCATCACCCCGGTCACCACGATGAGCGCCATGACGCCCAGGGCCACGCCCGCCGTCGCCATGAAGGTGATGAGCGACACGAACCGCGACGCCCGCCGGCTGCGCAGGTGCCGCGACGCGATCCACCACTCCACGCGGCTCACCGGTCCCCCGGGTGGCGGTACGGGATCCCAGCGGGGCGCCTCATTCGGGACGGAGCGCGGGAAACAGGATGACGTCGCGGATGCTGCGCTCGCCGGTCACCAGCATCGTGAGGCGATCGATTCCGAGACCGAGACCGCCGGTGGGCGGCATCCCGTACTCGAGCGCGCGCAGATAATCCTCGTCCACCGCCTGCGCCTCTTCGTCGCCGGCGGCCCGCCGCGCGCCCTGCGCCTCGAGGCGGGCGCGCTGGTCGTCCGGGTCGTTCAGCTCGGAGAAGGCGTTGGCCAGCTCGTAGCCGCCGATGAAGAGCTCGAATCGCTCCGCCAGCGTGGGATCGCCGCGCTTGGGCTTGGCGAGCGGCGAGACCTCTATCGGGTAATCCACGATGAAGGTGGGCTGCTCGAGGTGAGGCTCGACCGTGAGGCCGAAGAGCTGGTCGATGAGCCGCGGCCGGCCCAGCGTCACGTCCGGCTCGAGCCCGCGCTCCTTCAGGGCCGCCGCAAGCGCGGCGTCGTTGGCGCGCCGGAGATCCACGCCGCTCTGCTCCTTGACCAGCTCGACGAAACCCACCCGCCGCCACGCGCCCGCGAGGTCGACCGCCTTGCCGCGGGCGTGCAGCGTCGTGCCGCCCGTGACCTCGCGGACCACCTGGCGGACCATCGCCTCCACGAGCTCCATGACGTCGGTGTAGTCCCAGTAGGCGGCGTAGCACTCGAGCATCGTGAACTCGGGGTTGTGCAGGCGGTCCATCCCCTCGTTGCGGAAGTCGCGCCCGATCTCGTACACCCGCTCGATGCCGCCCACGATCAGCCGCTTGAGGTACAGCTCGTCGGCGATGCGGAGGTAGAAGTCCGCGTCCAGGGCCTGGTAGCGGGTGACGAACGGCCGGGCCGAGGCGCCGCCGTACAGCGGCTGGAGGATCGGGGTGTCCACCTCGAGAAAGCCGCGGGCGTCGAGGAACTCGCGAATGGTGCGGATGACCGCAGCGCGCTGCTCGAAGACGGCGCGTCGCTCCGGATGCACCGCCAGATCGGCGTACCGCTGGCGGTAGCGGACTTCGGGATCGGCCAGCACCGAGTGGTGCTCCAGCGACCCGTCCTCGCGCTCGGCGCTCTTGCCGAGCGGCAGCGGGCGCAGCGCCTTCGCCAGCAGCTCTAAGCGGTCCACCCGCACCGTCACCTCGCCGGTGCGCGTGCGGAATAGCGGGCCGACGACGCCGAGGTGGTCTCCAAGGTCGAGCAGCGCGACCTGCTCGTACGCCGGCTCCCCGAGTTGGTCCTGCTTGAAGTAGAGCTGAATTCGGCCCGAGGGGTCGGCAAGTTGGGCGAAGGTTGACTTGCCATGCGGCCGCATCGCCACCACCCGACCCGCCACGGCGACCTCCGGTCCTTCCGCACCGTCGCTATAGGCGGCTAGCGCCTGTACGG
>JACORV010000048.1 GCA_016179225.1 Gemmatimonadota bacterium
GAGTTGCAGCGGTCGGCAGTTGTCAGGCGTCAGGAACCCGTCTGCGCACCTCCACTCACTACCCGCCTCCTGCCTCCTGAAAGAGGTTGCCCGCGACGACGAAGAGCAGGCCGAGGGCGACGCGGCCCCGATACCGCCGGAAATACGGGAGGAGGGATCGCACGTTCTACGGCGTCGCGGCGGCGTGTCGCGCTCGGTCGGTCGGACGGCACGCACGGCGCCCGACCTCGCGCGACACGCCCCCGCTCCACCTCAACGCGTCCCGCCGCCGCTCGGGACGCTTCAACTCGCTGGCCGGCTCAGGTACCGCGCGAGCCAGTCGTGCACGGTGTTCCACCAGACGATCTGGTTCTGTGGCTTGCCGATCCAGTGTCCCTCATCGGGGAAGTAGAGGAAGCGCGACGGCACGCCCTGCCGCTGGAGCGCCGTGAACATCTGCATCCCTTCGGTTTCCGGCACGCGGTAGTCGAGGGCACCGTGGATCACGAGCGTGGGCGTCCGAAAGTTCTGCGCGAAGCGGTGCGGCGACCAGCGCTCGTAGTCCGAGCGGTCCAGCCAGTACGGCCCGCCGAACTCCCACTCGGTGAACCACAGCTCCTCGGTGGCGCCGGCCATCGCCTCGAGGTGGAAGACGCCGGCGTGGCTCACCAGCGCCTTGAAGCGGTTGGTGTGGCCGTTGATCCAGTTCATCATGTAGCCGCCATAGGAGCCGCCTGCCGCCGCCATGCGCATGGAGTCCACGTATGGCAGCCGCGCTACCACGTCCACGCCCCGCATGATGTCCTCGTACACGCGGCCGCCCCAGTCACGGCTGATCTGGTCGGTGAAGCGCTGGCCGAAACCGGTCGAACCGCGCGGGTTCAGCAGCGCGACCACGTAACCGGGGGCGGCGAACAGCTGGGCGTTCCAGCGGCCGTGGAACTGGTCGAGCCAGGCGCCCTGCGGGCCGCCGTGGATAAGGATGACGGCCGGATAGCGCCGGCTCGGATCGAAGTTGGGCGGCGTCAAGATATACCCGAACACGCTGTCGCCCTCGGCGCCGGTCCACCCGAATTCGCGCGCCGGATCCATGGCGATCCGTGCCAGCCGGTCGGCGTTGAGCTGGGTGACCTGCCGGGGCAGCGTGGGGTTGCGGTGGTCCGCGACCCACGCGAATACCTGCGGCGGCCGGTTCACGGCATCGCTCGTGAACGCCAGTGTGGGCGGCTGTGTGGCGGCGGCCACCGCGATCCCCGACGGGTTCATGTCGGTCAGAATCTGGTGGACATCCCCCGTCCCGAAGACGATGTGCAGGATGAGGTGCCGCTGGCGCCTGTCACTGACGGCAAAGAGGTCGTTGCCCCCCGGTGCCCACGCGTACTCGAGGATGTTGTAGTCCCAGCCACGCGGCACCTCACGCACTTCACCCGACTGCCGGTCCTTGACCATGAGCCGCCAGCGGTCCGACTCGAAGCCCGCACGTTCCTGGGAAAGAAAAGCTAGGTAGCGGCCGTCGGAGGAATAGAGCGGGTTCTGGTCCGCGGCCGGCCGGTTCACGGTGACGAGGACCGGCTCTCCGCCCGCGACCGGCACGGCGTAGATGTCGAGGTTGGTGTTCCACGCCTGGTCGCGTGTCACGAGCTTCGTGGTGAACGCAATCTCGCGCTCGTCAGGACTGAATGCATAGGACTCCGACCCGCCGAAGGGCGGGACCGGGGTGTCGTAGTCCTTGCCGGCGAGGAGGTCGCGCGCCGTCCCCCCGTCCGCCGCGACGGCGAAGAGGTGGCTGCGGAGCCCGTCCTCCCAAACGTTCCAGTGGCGGAAGAGCAGGCCATCGTAGGTTCGGGCGCGGCTCGGCCGGCGTTCGTCCTCGGCGGCTCGCCGCTGGTTACAGGCGTCGTCCCGACACTCGGGATAGACCTCGGAGACGAAGGCGAGCCAGCGCCCGGAAGGAGACCAGATCACGCCGTCGGCGCCGGTCGAGAGCGTGGTGACCTGACGGCGCTGCCCCGAGGCCACGTCGTACACCCAGACCTGCGGCGTGCCGCCGCGCGAGCCGATGTACGCGATCCGGCGGCCATCGGGCGACCACTTCGCGCTCCGCCCGCCGAGGGAGTCCGTGCTGACCTTTCGCGGCGTGCCGCTACCGTCACTGGCCATGAGCCACAGGTCGGTGCGTCGCCGGTTCGCGGCGATGTCGGTCGCCGTCACCGTGTACGCGACCCAGCGTCCATCCGGCGAGATGGCGGGTTCGCTCGGCCGGTCGAGGGAGAGGAAGTCCTGAACGGTCAGCGGGCGCGACTGTTGAGCGGCGGCCGCTCCGGCCGCCACGAGGAGCGCGAGAAGGCACAGCGCCATGCGCTTCATTCAATCCTCACGATGTCGAGTGGTGTCCTGCACGCCCGTCCGTCGCTGTCTGTCATACTTACCATCCGGCGGCGCCGCCAGGAATCCTGGGGTCGGTCACTCCTTCGAGTCCGTGCTTCGTGACCCGCACGGCGTTGACCACACCGTTGCCCGCGGGACGGCTGAAGAACCGGTGTCCCATCGCCTCGAGGGCGCGACGCACATCCGGCTCTACGCCGCCCTGCTCCCACCGGATCGAGTCGGGGAGCGACTGGTGGTGGATCCGCGGCGCATACACCGCCGCGGCGAGCGTCATGTCGTGGTCGATCACGTTCGAGATGACCTGCATGACGGACGAGATGATGCGCGGCCCGCCGGGCGAGCCCACGATCAAGGCGAGCCGGCCCCGCCGGTCGAGCACGATGCTCGGCGTCATGGCCGACAGCATGCGCTTGCGCGGCGCGATGGCGTTGGCCTCGCCCTGCACCAGGCCGTAGTCGTTCGGCGCCCCGGGCTTCGAGGCGAAGTCGTCCATCTCGTTGTTGAGGAGGAAGCCCGCGCCGGAGACGACGAGCGCGTCGCCGAAGTTGTCATTTAGCGTCGTGGTGACGGACGCCGCGTTCCCCTCGACGTCCACGATCGAGTAGTGTGTCGTCTCCTGGCCCCCGACGATCGGGGGCATGGCGCTGCTGGGCGTGGCGCGGTCCGGCGTGATGCCGCGGCGCAGCTCCGCGGCGTACGACTTGGAGAGCAGCCGGTCGAGCGGCATCGACACGAAGTCCGGGTCGCCGAGGTAGCGATTCCGGTCGGTGAACGCGCGCCGCATCACCTCGACCTCGAGGTGGAGCAGCTCGGCGCTGCCGAACGGCGGGAGCCGACGCCACCCCTCGAGCATGTTGAACATCTCGGCCATCGTCACGCCGCCGCTCGAGCTGGGCGGCATCGAGACGATTGTCCAGCCACGGTATGTGAACCGGATCGGCTCGCGCCACAGCGCGCGGTAGCTCTCCAGGTCTTCGCGCGTGATGATGCCGCCGCTGCGTCGCATCTCGGCGACGATGAGGTCCGCGGTGCGGCCACGGTAGAAGCCGGCCGCCCCCGAGTCGGCGATCAGCTCGAGGGTGCGCGCCAGCTGGGGCTGGCGCCACATCGCGCCGCGGCGGAGCGGAGAGCCGCCGGGGACGAAGATCGCCGCGGTGGACGGGAACCGCCGTAGTCGGGTGGCGTTGGTGTCGACGATGTGGGCACGCGCGCTGTCCACCTCGTGGCCCTCGCGCGCGAGCTGGACGGCCGGCATCACGAGGTCGCGCCACGGGAGCCGGCCGAAGCGGCGGTGCATCTCGTAGAGGCCGGCGACCGCGCCGGGCACCCCCGCGGCGAGCGCGCCGATGGTCGAGGCCGCGGTGACGTGGCCCGCCGCGTCGAGGTACATGTTGCGGGACGCGGCGGCGGGGGCCGTCTCGCGGTAGTCGAGCGCGAAGACCTCGCCGCCGGCCTGGCGGTAGATGAGGAACCCGCCGCCACCGATGTTGCCGGCCCGCGGGTTCACCACTTGCTGGGCGAAGCCGACGGCGACGGCGGCGTCGATGGCGTTGCCGCCGCGCTGCATCACGTCGGCGCCGATGCGGCTGGCGAGCGGGTGCTCGGTCGCCACCATGGCGTGCGGCGCGACGACCGGCGGCGCGACGGTCGTGTAGCGCCAGCCGGTGGGAAGGCGGACGGTCTCGCGCGGCGCGCGGGAGCTGCACGCGGCGGCGAGGACGGCGGCCGCAATGGCGGCGGCGAGCGGAGCGTGTCGGCGCATCGGCGTCAAAGCGTTCCGGGGGTGGGGTCCTGGGCCGGCAGGCTAAGCCGCGGCGTAGGGCTTGCCGCACTCGGGGCAGAACTTGGGCGAGCCGTCGGCCTCGTGGCCGCAGGCGCCGCACTTCTTCTTCTCGGCCAGCGCCGCACCGCACTCGCCGCAGAACTTGCCGCGCGCGGTGCGCTTGCCGCAGGCCGGACAGGTCACCGCCTGCACCTGATCGATCTTCTTGTCCGCGAGGAAGTCCACCGCCTTGGCCTTCTCGATCGCCTGATCGCGCCCAGCCTGCGCCTGCGCGGCGGCGATCTCCTCGTCGAGGTCGGGCGCGCAGCTCTCGCAGAGGCCCGCCATCTTGTTCCAGCACACCGGCTCGCACACCCACTGGCCACAGCGCGTGCACTGCTTGAACAGCCGCCGGATCTCCTCGACCGCTTCCTTGAGCGCCGCGTCGTGCGCGGGTCCGGCCACCATGGACTCGAGCTGCTGCGCGCCCACCGCCGCGCGGCCGAAGATGCCCCCCAGCAGCGAGGCCGCGACGTTCGCCGCGCCGGCCACGGCGCCGAGCTTGCTCGGCTTGAACGTGGACTCGTAGCCGTTGCCGCACTTCTGGCAGAAGAACTTGAACTGGAAGCCGCGGTTGCTGGAGAGGTCCGTGTAGTTGCTGGTGAACGAGATCGTGGCCAAGGCCGGCTCGGGTGATGGTCCGGGGTGCAATCTACTCGGCGGCCGCCGCACCGGCGACTCCGGCTCTCGCGCATCCGAGGCCCACGCAGGTCGTCGAAGGTGGTGTGCCGGCACGGCCGGCGCGCGCAGGCTCCTTCCCTGCGCTGTCGCGCACGCGCCGATTCTCGTAGATTGCCGTCCGACGATGGGCCCTCCGCCGCTCGATCCGCGCCTCACCGAACAGCGCAATCCCGCCACGGTGGAGATCGATCTCGCCGACCCGCTCGCCATCGTGGACGCGATGAACGCCGAGGATCGGAAGGTCGCCGAGGCGGTGCACGCGGTGCGCGCCGAGATCGCCCGCGCGATCGAGTTGGTCGAGGCGGCCTTCCGCGCCGGCGGCCACCTTTATTACCTCGGCGCGGGCACCAGCGGCCGGCTGGGCGTGCTCGACGCGGCGGAGTGCTCGCCCACCTTCGGTACCCCGCCGGAGCTGGTGCAGGGGATCATCGCCGGCGGGTACCCGGCGCTGGTGAAGAGCGCCGAGGGCGCGGAGGACGACTTCGATGCCGGCGCCGCGGCGGTCGACAGCAAGGACGTGCGGCCCAGGGATGTCGTCTTCGGCATCGCGGCGAGCGGGACGACGCCTTACGTGCGCGGCGCGATCAGCCGCGCAGCCACCCGCGGCGCGAAGACGGTCCTCCTCTCGTGCACCGACCCGCCGAAGGACCTACTGCTCAACGTGGACGTCGCCATTCTGCCCAGGGTCGGGCCGGAAGCACTCGCTGGCTCGACGCGCCTCAAGGCGGGGACGGCGACGAAGCTCGTGCTCAACACGGTGACGACCGGCGCGATGATCCGCTGGGGCAAGGCGTACGGCAACCTGATGGTGGACCTCGTCGCGCTCTCCGACAAGCTGCGCGACCGCGGTGAGCGGATCGTGATGGAGGTGTGCGACGTCCCACGCGAGGCGGCGCGCGCTGCCATCACCGGCGCGGCCGGCCGGGTTAAGGCGGCGATCGTGATGCTGAAGCGTGGCGTGGACCGCGAGGAGGCGGAGCGGCTGCTGGAGGAGACGGGCGGCCACGCGCGCAAGGCGGTGGGTGAGCC
>JACORV010000049.1 GCA_016179225.1 Gemmatimonadota bacterium
GGCGGTCTCCGCCGAGTCGCGCAGCTCGGTGATTAGAGCCCGGCTGAGAGCAAGGGTGCTGTCCCGGCTGCGGGCGTCCTCCTCCTGGCGTTGGCCCAGGAACGCCAAGTAGTCGATAATCGCGCGCCGAAACTCGGATTCGGCCTGCACCGCCGGCAGCAGGCGCGCCCGCTGCTGTTCGACCGCGGCTCCGTACGCCTTCCCCGAGACTCGTAGGGCGACCACGGCCACGACGGCGACCACGACGACCAGGCCGAGTCCCACAGCGAAGCCCACTGCGATCCTGCGGCTCACGGTCCAGTGCATGGGTCCCCCGTCTATGCGACGAGCGCGGCGGCGCGCCCCGGCAACGTCCGACAACGCGCCACCAGAGGTCTCCGATTCAGCGTTGGTGCGCCACCCGCAGCGCGTCCCGCTTGTCACCACCGACCAGATCGAGCAGCTTGCTTCCGAGCGCGTTCAGGTCCTGGGCCGCGCGCTCGGCCTGCTTGGTCGAGGCGAGGTTCTGCTGGGTGGCCTCGTGGATGTTCGCCATCGCCTGCCGGATCTGCCCCATCCCCGCCGCCTGCTGTCCCGCCGACGCCACGATCTGCGCCGCCGCCTGCGCTGTGCTCCCGACGACCTCGGTCACCTGCTTGGTCGCTGCCGCGACCTGCTTCGTCCCCTGCTCGGTGGTCATCACCGCCGCGCTGGTGGCCCGCTGGATCTCCAGCAAGATGTGCCGCACCTCGACGGTCGCCTTCTTCGACTGCTCGGCGAGACTCTTCACTTCGCCGGCCACCACGGCGAAGCCGCGGCCCTGCTCGCCCGCCCGGGCCGCTTCGACCGCCGCGTTCAACGCCAGCAGATTGGTCTGCTCCGCGAAGTCGTTCACGGTGGCGATGATCTCGCCGATCGCCTGCGCCTGCTCGGCCAGCGCCAGAATGCTCTCGGCGACCGCCTCCACCTGCTCCTTCACCGCCGTCATCGCCGTCACCGATTCCTCGAGGGCTTGGCGGCTGGCCCGCTCGATATCCTTCGCGCGCTGCGCGGCTTGCTCGGCCGTCTGCGCCACTTCGTCCACCGTCGTCACCGTCTCCGTCACCGCGGCCGAGGACTCGCTCGCCCCCGAGGCTTGCTGCGTCGTCGCTGCCAGGATCTCCGCCGCGCTCGAGGCGAGGACGCCGGTGGTCTCCTGGAGGGGGCCGCTCACGGCGCGGTTCAGGAGCACAGCCGACAGGATGCCTGCGATCAGCGCCAGCACGGCCCCCATGGCAAGCAAGTTCTTCATCCGGTCCGCGGTGACTTCGGCGGCGCGCACGTCGGCATTCGTGCGTTCGCTCTCCAGTTCCAGACCGCGGTCGATGGCGGCGCGCACTGCCAGCCGTGCGGGATAGGCACGCGCGCTCCGGATCCGGAGGGCCTCCGCGGAGCGTCTCTGCCTGGCCGCCGCCATCGACGATCGCTGCGCGTCGCCCTCTTCTGCTTGGGCGGCAAGCGCCGCATCCCACGCAACGCGAATCTCAGGCGTCCGCGCGGAGTCCCGCAGCCCCTGGATCAGAGCACGGCTCAGCGCCAGTGTGCTGTCTCGGGCGCGCGCGTACTGCTCGTCCGGTTCCGCGAGGAACCGGACGTAGCTGAGGGTCGTGCTGCGGGACTCTGATTCCGCAATCAGCGCCGGGACAACGGACTGGCGCTCCGCCTTCCGCGCGGCCTGGTATGCACTGAGTGAACGCTGGAGCGCTACCACAGCGACCACCGCGACCACGACGACGAGGCTCAAGCCAACTGTGAATCCCGCCGCGATCCTTCGGCTCACCGTCCAGTGCATGGCGTCCTCCTCACCCGTGGGCCCGCAGCAACTTCTCGGCGTCGAGCACGAGGACGGCGTCGGCCGTGACGCCGCGCAGGTACTCCCGGCTTGCCGCCACGCTTTCCGGCGTGTCCCGCAACGCGGATTCCTGGAGTGTGACCAGCTCCCGGACCGCGTCCGCCAGGACCCCGAAGGCGGGGCGCTCCTCGCCCAGCACGATCACCCGGCCGAGGTCGTCGAGCGCCCCGACCGAGAGCCCCAGCACCGGGCGGAGGTCGAGGATCGTGAGCAGCTCGCCCCGCCACCCCGTTACACCGAAGACCGGCGGCTTGGCGCCAGGGAGCGGCGACAGATCGGTGAGCCGGAACACCTCGATCACGAACCGCGACTCGATAGCGTAGACCTCGTTTGCCAGCGCGAAGGTGATCACCTCGATGGCGTCGTGCGCCTGCGCCGGCGCCGCGGGGCGGGCCAGCGCGCGGGCGCGCTGTTCCAGCAATTCGCGGACGCGCTCTGGGGACGCGGCGGTCTCCGCGACCATCGCGTGGCTCGCCATCTCCGCGCGTCGGCGGTACTCGATCCAGTCAGTAGGACCGCGTTTCGGTTTCGGCCGCACCGCCATCAGGCTGCCGCCTCACTCAAGAGGTGCACCTGCACCCGGGCCATCTCGGCGAGTCGCGCCGCGGGCTCCCCGTCGGAGGCGGGCACTATCTGCTCCGGTGGGATACTCGCGAGCAACCGCTCCGCGTTCCGGAAGGCGCGTCGAGCACCACCCGCATTGCCCAACCGCACCAGCGCGCCGCCCAGCGCCAGATGTCCCACCACGAGCCCCCGGTCGAGGTACAGCGCGCGGCGCGCGGCCGCCGCCGCCTCACCGTAGTGGCCGGCTTCGGTGAGGAGCACCGCGTGCAAGTAGGCGAGCTCCGCCGAGGTGCGGTGCCGGTCCAGGGCGGCGGCGCACGCGAGGCCGGCCGCGTCGAGCCGCCCTTGGTTGGCGAGCGCCCGCACCAGCACAGTCCACGGCGCGGGGTCGCCGCCGTCGTGCCCTACCGCTCGGGCGGCCAGCTCGCCCGCGCGCTCATAGTCCCGCTCGGCATACCAGCGCGCAGCCGCCGCCACATCGTCGGATGCTTCATCTATGTGAGCCGCAAGGTCCGACGTCGGTGCACGCATCGCTGGCGCGGGAAGCGGCTCTTCCACGGCGTCGGGCGGCGATGCGCGCGCCGGCACCGGCGGGAAGGGTGCCGGCTCCTGCACCGCGACTGGCCACGGCGCAGGCGGCGGGGGAAGAAGTAGCGCCGCGGGCGCGGTCGCCTCCGACCGCCGGTAAGCCAGGCCCGCGTTGGTGGGCACGACTACACAAGGAGCGATGCCGCCAAGCGGGGGATCCGACGCGCCGAGGAGGAGCCAGCCTTCCGGGCTCAGGGACGCGAGCAGTTGCCGCGCCACGTGAGCCACGGTCTGGGCGTCGAAGTAGATCAGGACATTGCGGCACAGGATGAGGTCCATCCCCCAGATTCCGGTGGCCAGGGAAGGGTAGGTGTCGTCCGCGAGGTTCAGGTAACCGAATTCCACTGCACGGCGCACCGAGAGCGCCGGCTCGACCTGATCGCCGATGCGCGTGAAGTACCGCTCGACGAACTCCTCGGGGGTGGCCCGCAGCGACCAGCGCCCGTAGCGCGCCTGCCTGGCCTTGAGGAGGGCCGGCCGCGACAGATCGGTGGCCATGATAGACGCCTCATGCTCCAGTCCGAGCTCGTGCAAGACGATGGCGACCGTGTAGGGCTCCTCGCCGCTCGCGCAGCCTGCGCACCAGAGGCGCAAGGCGCGGCCGCGCGGCAAGTGCTTCCGCAGCGACGGCAGGATGTGATCGCGGATCAGGGCGAACTGCTGGGGCTCGCGGAAGAAGTAGGTCTCGCCGACGGTGATCTCGCCGACCAGGTCGTCGAGCGCCGCCGTCTTCGCGGCCAAACGCGCGAGGTAGGCCTCAGGATCCCGCAGCCTCGCGCGCTGCATCGCGCCGACGAGGGCGGACTCGAACGCGGAGCGGCGCGCCTCGCTGAACACCAGCCCCGTCAGCCGGCGGACCAGCGCCGCCGCTGCGTCCAGCGCCTCGGTGGAGAGTCGGCCGGTCGGGTTCATGGCTCGACCGGGGCGACCGCGTTGGCGAGCGCGGCGTCCACCTGCTGGGCCTCGTCCAGCGCGAGGAACCGCTCGAGATCGTGGATGACGAGCAGTCCGTCGGGCAGCTTCGCGATGCCCGCGACGTACTCGACGCCTGGTGTGGAGCGCGAGGCGGACTCGACCGCGTCCGAGTCGACCGCGACGACGTCCACCGCGCGGTCCACGCGCAGGGCCACGGGGCGTGGCCCGGCTCGCGCGATGATCAGATGCTGGTCGGGATTGAGCGGGCCGGCGCGGAGGCGCATCCTCTGCCCGATGTCGAGCACGGGCACCACCGTGCCGCGCACGTTGATCACCCCCTCGACGATCGGGGGGGCACTGGGTAGCTCCGCGACCGCCACGGCGCGCACGACTTCCGTTACGGAGGACGCGAGCAGGGCAACTCGCTCACCGCCAAGGAAGAAAACCAGCAGACGGACCTGCGACGTCTCCAAGGGCACGGGGGCCTCACGAGCAGCTTCCGCTGCGCCATCCACCAACCCGGCGTTCTGAAGCGTCTGACTCCCTTGTCGAAGGCGAGGCGCGTAGGGACGAAACCACCTCCTCCGCCAGCCGACGCCGAGCGGCGGGCAGCGAGCTCAACGAGATCGATTGGTGGAAATCTGCCGGAGGCCGGCGGGTGCGGGGATCGGGGAAACGACTGACATCAGATCGGAATGTCGGGATAAGCCCGACGGCGGCAGGGTTATCCTGTCCGGTCCTTCGATGGGACCTTGTCGGGCGCGAGCAGACCGGACAGCGCGGCGAACCGGAACAGCTCCGAGCGGCTGTGGAGGCCGAGCTTCTGACTCAGACGGCTACGGTACGTCTCCACGGTCTTGATGCTGACATGGATACGTTCCGCCATCTCGCGATTGGTATGCCCCTGCGCCAGCAGCCGGAGCACCTGCTGCTCGCGCTTGCTCAAGCGTTGCGGGGTGTCTTTCGCCCGCGCCCCGCCAAGGGCCCCGCTCCTACCGGTCTGAAGCGTTGGGAGGCTGCCGGATCGAGTCAGATCGACGAAGGTGCGCCCCGCGTGGACCGCGCGGATCGCCGAGAGCAGCTCGGAGTCGGCCGCCCGCTTGACGACGTATCCGGCGGCGCCCGCCATCATGACGGAGTTCACATACGCGTCATCGTCGTGCATGGTCAGCACCAGCACGCGCGTCACCGGGCGTTGCCGCAGGGCCTGGCCGATCGTCTCGGCGGTTCCGGGTCCGGGCATGCTGATGTCGAGAAGAAGGACGTCCGGCCAGGTTTCCCGGGTCAACTCTGGGAGTTGGTACGTGTCGGCGGCCTCGGCGACGACCTCCATGTCGGGCTGCGCTTCGATCAACATCCGAAGGCCGGCCCGAAGGATCGCATGATCGTCGGCGACAAGGACGCGGATCTTCTTCACTGCTCCTCCGGCTGGGATTCGCCGACCTCGCGCCGCCCGGCGTCGTCAGCCGCCTCGGGGGCAAGCGGGATGCGGACGGTGATGGCGGTTCCCCGACCCGGCAGCGAGTCGATTGCGACCGTGCCCTGGAGCAGGTCGGCGCGTTCCCGGATGCCGAGCAGGCCCAGCCGCCCGGGCGTCGCCTCCCCTGGCTCGGCGCTCAGGCCCATGCCCTCCCCGTCGTCTCTTACGATCATTTCCGCCACCGAGCCCTCCCGTCTGAGCCTGATCTCGACCATCTCTGCCGCGGCGTGCTTCACTACGTTCGTCATCGCTTCCTGGAGGATGCGGTAGAGCGTCGTCTCTACCGCGGGCGGCAGGCGCTCGGTGCCCAGGTGGCTCGTGTCTACGTTGACGGCGATGCCGTACAGCTGGGCATGTTCGCGAGCGAAGCGGGCGACGGCCGGCACGAGGCCAAGGTCGTCCAGGACGGTAGGGTGTAGCCC
>JACORV010000045.1 GCA_016179225.1 Gemmatimonadota bacterium
CTAACGGGGCGAGAGAAGTGCGGCGGCCATCTAACATGCGCATGAAGCTGTCAGCGCGCGCTCACCCGTTGTTTTGCGTACGTTTGGGGCGCTGCAGCTTATGCGCGTTCCGTTAGGCGTCAGCAGAGGTTTGCGACGTTCCCAGACATCCCGCTTCTTCGAGGCCGTGATCATGCCCATGTGCGTTCGGCTACGTGAGATCGTCGACGGAATGGAATCGCAGTCGGACGAAATGACCGCCTACCTGAACGTCAAGACAGGCCAGGTGGTGCCCGTCAGCGACGAAGAGCTTGCGGCAGCCGAAGCTGGAGAACAGGCCAGCGACCAGGCGGACTGGGAGGCCGAGGCCCTGGAGATCGCCAGGGGCGTCCTCGCCGGAGAAGACTACATCGCCCTGCCTGACCGCGTCGAGATTGACGAGTACCGCATGATGGACCGCTTTGCCTCCACCGTCCCCGACCCTGCGGCCAGCGCCCGCTTGCAACGTGCCATTCAGGGACGCGGCGCGTTTCGGTACTTCAAGGATTCGATTCACGACCTCGGCCTGGCCGAGGAGTGGTATTCTTATCGGGATCGTGGGTATGAGGAGATTGCCGTTGCCTGGTGTGAAGCACACGGAATCGAGTACACACGCAATCAGCCGGCGCGGCAGGCTGACGCCTAACACTCGTTTGCAGCCGCCGAAGGCGCGGGCCAGCCGAAGGCGCGCCGGAACACGCAATAGGATGGCGCCGCGCCTTCGCGGCTGAAACGCACGACGTTAGCCCGCTTAGCTATAGTTGGCCCCTTTGCCGACAAAGCGTGTTCACATGGAAGTGCAGCTCATTCGCAACGCCACGATGCGCTGGACCTATGCCGGTCATCTCTTCCTCACCGACCCTTATTTCGCTGCGAAACACACTTGGCCGCCCCTGGCGGGCAAGTCGCAGAACCCGCAGGTTGATCTCCCCGCCCCACCCGCCACCATCTTGGCGGATGTCGAAACTGTGCTGGTCTCACATCTACATCCTGATCACTTCGACCCCGTGGCGCAACAACTGCTCCCTAAAGACCTCCCCTTGCTCTGCCAGCCAGCCGACGAAGCTGACCTGCGTGAGCAAGGGTTTCTCCACGTTATTCCAGTGCATCAGTCGCTGAACTGGTACGGTGTCTCTCTCATTCGCACTCCCGGGCAACATGGGCGTGGCGTCTGGGCCGAGCGCATGGGCAACGTTTGTGGCTTCATCCTTCAAGCCCCTGACGAACCCACGGTTTACTGGGCCGGCGACACGGTCTGGTATGAGGCTGTTCGCCAAACCATCCTGCAATACCGGCCTACGATTATCATCACACATTCCAGTGGCGCTGATTTCGGAAGCAGCGGCCCCATCATCATGGACGCGGCAGAAACGGTGGCTGTTTGCCAAGTGGCCGCACCCGCCACGGTGATTGCCGTCCACCTGGAAACCTTTGATTTCGACATGGTTTCACGGGAAGCGCTTCGGGTTGCGGCGGATGCCGCCAAGATACCGCCGGAGCAATTGCGCATTCCACGGGATGGGGTGAGACTAACTATTTCAGGCTAGAATCACTCAACCAATAGATCCGGCTTCCTCGAAATTGGGAGAGAGCATGCCCGGCAAGGTGAAAGGCATTCCCGATAACTCGTCAGTCGTCATCCCGAGATTGGTGTGCCGGAATCCCGCCGAGGCGATTGACTTCTGCGCCAGGACATTTGATGCGGTCGAACTTAACCGGCGGCCTGGCCCAGATGGGACGGTAGCGCACGCCTTAATGACCATTGGTCCCGCGATGATCATGCTCGAGGGCGAATGGCCTACTCTGACGAGCCGCGCCCCCAAACCCGACGGCAGCTCGCCCGTTGTGATCTTTGTCTATGTCCAAGACGTGGATAAGACGGTGGAGCGGGCGATCGCAAATGGCGCGCAGGTCTTGGTGCCGCTGCAGGACCAGTTCTGGGGCGATCGGATCGCGTGGATCATGGATCCAGCTGGGCACGTATGGACGGTCGCGACCCGGATCGAAGAGACGACGGCACAGGAGCGAACAGACCGGTGGTCTGCGATCCTGGCTGATAAGGGGAATGCCTGAGATCTCTTACGCCATCGCAGTCCGTTCGGCACAACAGCACGAGGGCAAAGTGAGCCTGCCACCAGGACAGCGACTCTTCGGTACTTTCCCGCGGTTCGGCATACCTTTTTGGGAACCGCCTCCGCTGATCGCTGAACCTGCCCTGATTCGGGTGGCGGGAGCGGTTGCGCACCCCATAGAGATCGCCGTCTCCCGGCTCGCCGGACTCGAGCGCCGCGATATTGTTGCCGACTTCCACTGCGTCACCGGCTGGACGGCGCCAGGCCTGCACTGGGGTGGCGTTGCTTTCCGAACGTTCTATGAATCGGTCATCGTCCCCGAAGCAGGCCCTGAACCAGGCGTGAGCCATATCCTCTTCGAAGGGGCGGACGGCTTCAGCGCCACCTTGCTCCTAGACGACGCGTCCGACGATCACGTCTTGCTGGCTGACCAGCTCGGCGGAACCGCGCTGGATAGCGACCATGGCGCACCGGTTCGCCTGCTCAGCCCCAAGCAGTACGGATACAAGAGCGCCAAACATCTGTGCTGCATCGAGCTCTACACCAGCGAGCCAAAAGACGGTTACAGGAGCGGCGTCCGCCGACGATTTCTGAAGTGGCTGGTCACGCCGCACCCTCGCGCCCGCGTTTCGGAGGAAGAGCGACATCGCTACCTGCCCGCTTGGGTCGTGCGAGGAATCTACCGGAAAGTCCTCCGTCCTTTTTGGCTATGGGCGTTCGGTAGGTGCCGAACCAGGCGCCGCACCTGACCGGGCGCTGGCGGAGGCTAGTCTCCGTCGGCCTCACGCTGGACGGTCGCGATTCCCACGCCAAGGGCCCGGCCCACCGCTGCGGCTTTCCCCTCATCCAGTCCAGCCCGCCGCGCGATCGCGATCGTCGCCCGGCCCAGCTTCTCGTACAGCGCCGCCACTTCGGGCGGCATCGCGCGCAGGTGCTTGCGGATCGTCTCCACGTCGCCCCGCGCGATGGGGCCGGTGAGCGCGGCCTCGGGTCCCTGGCGACCGACGTTGTCCACCGTCGCCCGCGCGATCGGGAGCAGCGCCGCCCGCGCCGTCTCGCGCGTCATCCCCGCATCCTCCAGCAGCCCCTCGGCGGTGGCGAGGCAGGTGAGCAGGTAGTTCGACGCGAAGACTGCGCCAGCGTGATACGCCGCCTTCGCCTCCGGCGCGATGAAGGCGGGCACGCCGCCCAACCGGCGGGCGATCGCGTCGGCGGTCGCCACGGCGCCAAGATCGCCCTCGAGCGCGAAGCATGCGCCCTTGAAGTGCCGTGCGGCGCGGCCCGGCTCC
Source organism: Gemmatimonadota bacterium (assembly GCA_016179225.1). Taxonomy (GTDB): domain Bacteria; phylum Gemmatimonadota; class Gemmatimonadetes; order Gemmatimonadales; family JACORV01; genus JACORV01. Next base: position 3,380 of record JACORV010000045.1, read on the forward strand.
TCGCTCACCGTCATCAGCGGGTGCATCGAGCCGAGCGCGGCGCCCGCCGCCCCCAGTGGCTCCAGCACGTCGTGCGTGAGCGCGCCCGACAAGTGAAGCACCACCTGGCTTCCCGCCAAGCCCCCCGCCTCCACCAGCTCCGCCACCAGCGGCCGCAGGGCGTCGTCGCGCACCGCGAGAATGACCACGCCCGCCTCGCGGAGCCACGGCGGCGCCCCTCCCGCCGTGAGCGTGACGCCTCGCGGCCCCGGCTTGGGGCGGCGCCCGTGCACGCCCAGGACGCGCACCCCCGCACGCTTCAGCGCCAGCGCGAGCCCCAGACCCGCACGACCCGGACCGATGATGCCGACCGGCGGTAGGGCGGACAGACGGTCCGGCGGTCCGGACAGTCGCCCTCTCGGGCCGCCTGACCGCCTGACCGCCCGACCGCCCCTTCGCTTGGTCACCGGATCAGGTTCTCGATGATGAGATCCGCCCCGATCACCACCAGCAGCCCCCCGAAGATCCGCCGCAGCGTGAACACCGACGAGCCGAGGTTGAGCTTCACGCCCAGCGGTGCGGTGAGCGACGCGCCCACCGCCAGCGGCAGCGCGTGGCCGAAGTCCACGTGGCCCGCCACCCACCCGAAGCCCAGCGCGCCGGTGGGCGTGAAGAGGTAGCTCACGGTCCCCGCGGCGGCCGTCACGGCGATCACCAGGAGCGAGGTGGGCGCGAGGATCCTGAACGGGAGCTTCAACAGGTAGTACATCCCCATCGTTGCGGGAATGCCGCCACCCACGCCGAGCGCCGCCGAGAGGGCGCCCACCGGCATCCCGAGGAGCGCGGCGCCGATCAGGTGCATCGGTCCCTGGGGCGGTTGGTCGGCTCGGGCCGTCGTCCGGAGGAGCAGGTCGGCGGACACGGTCAGCAGGAAGATCCCGAATCCGATGCGGAGCGCCTGAGCGGGGAGCCGCGCGGCCAGCGGCGCGGTGATCGCCGCGCTGGCCGCGGCCACCGCCGCGATAGGGAGCGCCGCGCGCAGGTTCACCACGTTCTTGCCGCGGTAGCCGACAAGCCCGCGGATGGCGGTGGGCACGATGACCGCGAGGCTGGTCGCGTGGGCGAGCGCCGTCGCGTCGCTCGCGGGGACGTGCAGGCCCCCATAAAGCACGTAGAGGAAGGGCACCATGAGCACCCCTCCTCCTACGCCGGTCAGCCCCGTGATGACGCCGACCAGAGCGCCGACCGCCAGCGCGGCGGCGACGGGCAGCACTACGGGCGCTGCGCCGGAGCCGGCGTCACGGGCTGGGCCGCGAGCGTGAACAGCTCGGTCGGCGTGCGGGCGCGCGCGGCGAGCCGCGTCGCCTCGGCGAGCACCGGGTCGTCCGCGGTGAGGCGGCGGACCTCACCGGCGCGTCCGAAGACGAACCGCGCCACCTGCGAGCCGATCTGCCGGTCGATGAAGTCACCCGTCACAGCGAGTGTCGCGTCGTCGAGCGCGACGCCTCGCCGCCCGAGCAGGCGCAGGAACTGCTGTCGCATCTCGGGCGTCACGGGAAACATCGGACTCTGGGCGGCGTGCTGCGCGCGGACCTCGAGCGCGAAGGCCGCGAGCGCGTCCGTGTACTTGGTCACGTTGGAGCCGAGCGACTGCTGGAGCCGCCTCCCCACCGCCGCCTGCACGCTGTCGGCGCGGACGACCACGTCCGGCGCGATGCCGCCGCCCCCCTGCACCGGACGTCCACGGTCGGTGCGGAAGATCTCGACGCGCGCGGTGTCGCGGCGCGCGGTTGTGTCCTGCGCGGCCTCCTCCTCAGGATCCCGCTCGTCGTCGGAGCGGCCGGCGCGCTGGATGGTCCGCCCACTCGGCGTGTACCAGCGGCCGGTCGTGATCTTGAGCGACGCCTCGTTGGACAGCGTGAAGACCGACTGCACCAGCCCCTTCCCGAACGTCGTCGTGCCCACCAGCAGCGCGCGGTCGTGATCCTGGAGCGCGCCCGCCACGATCTCGGAGGCGGAGGCCGAGGCGCCGTTCACCAGCAGCACCAGCGGGAGGTCCGGATACCGCTGCGGCCGCCGGTCGGCGAAGCGCCGCGTGGCGCCCGGCGCCCGGCCTCGCGTCGCGACGATCTCCTGCCCCGGATTGAGGAAGAGGTCGGAGACCGCGATGCCCTCGTCGAGCAAGCCGCCGGGGTTCCACCGGAGGTCGAGCACCAGCGAGCGCATCCCCCCGCGCCGCAGGGAGTCGATGGCCGCGATCAGCTCGTCCGCCGTGGCCTGCGAGAAGTTACTGGCCTCGATGTAGCCCACGCCGTTGTCCAGCAACATCGACAGCCGCACCGAGCGGGCGTGGATCTGCGCGCGCGTGAGCCGGAAGGTGAGGAGATCGCTGACGCCCGGCCGCTCGATCTTGATGTTGACCTGCGTGCCCACGGGGCCACGCAGCGAGCGCACCGCTTCCTCCTGGTTCCAGCGCGCCGTGCTCTGCCCGTTCACCTCGACGATGCGATCGCCCGTGGTGATGCCCGCGCGCTCGGCGGGCGTCTCCGGCAGCGGCGCGACGACGACGATCGCCCCGTCCCGCACCTCGATCTGGATGCCGAGACCGCCGTAGTTTCCGGTGGTCTGCTCGGAGAGACTGCGCATATCGCGCTGGTCGAGGAAGACCGTGTACGGGTCGCGCAGCTCGCGCAGCATCCCGTCGATCGCCATCCGGTAGAGCTGCCGCTCATCCACCGGATCCACGTAGTAGTCGGCAACGTGCGATAGCACGTCGTCGAACAGCCGCGCGCTCTGGTAGACGCTCTCGCCGCGACGGGTGCCCTGCTGCATGAACCATCCGCCCGAGAGGAACGCGACGACGGCGACGGCGGTGGTGACGATGACGCGCTGGCGTGACATGGACCCTTCCTGCGGGGACTCCCTGTGTTACCCCGCGGCCTGGGAAAACGTTTGCGGAAACCGGCCGGCCAGCGCGTCCCACAGCGCCTCGTGGACCGCGTCGGCGGGCCGGTCAGCCCTCAGATGAAGGATGTTCGGGCCGGCGGCGTTCCGAAAGGCCTCCGCCACCCGCCGGTGGAAGCCGTGGTCCGCCCGCTCGATCTTGTCCGGGGCCTTCCCCTCCGCCCGTTGCCGGGCCCGGCCCGCCTCGACCGGCACGTCCAGCACGACGTAGAGGTCCGGCTGGAGGCCGCCCGTGGCGAGCGCGATCGCCGCCTCGACTTTGGCGAGGTCGAGCCCGCGGCCCGCCGACTGGTAGCACCGGCTGGACAGCTCGAACCGGTCGGCGAGCACCACCTGCCCGCGCTCGAGGGCCGGCCGGATCACCCGCTGCACCAGGTCCGCCCGCGCGGTGAGAAAGAGGAAGAACTCCGACGCGGCCGGGATATCGTGCGGGGCGTGGAGCAGCAGCTGCCGCGCCTCTTCGGCGACCGGTGTCCCGCCGGGCTCGCGCACCACCACCGGCGCGCGACCAGCCGTGCGGAGCCTCTCCGCCAGCCGCGCCACCTGCGTGGTCTTCCCCGCGCCCTCGATCCCCTCCAGCGCCACGAACAACCCTCTCGCCTCTATCACCTCATCACCTCATCACCTCATCACCTCATCACCTCATCACCTCAATCACCTCATCACCTCATCACCTCATCACCTCAATCACCTCATCACCTCATCAC
>JACORV010000055.1 GCA_016179225.1 Gemmatimonadota bacterium
CGCGTAATCCGCGCCAGGACGTCGAACTCGCGCCGGGTACCATCCGGGCCCTCGACGACGAGGTGGACGCCCGGCCGCGGAGACAGCGCGTAGTAGACGTAGGCGACCCGAAAGAAATTCTGCCGAGTGGGGCGGATCCCGTCGATCGAGAGCAACCGGTCGCCGACCCGCAGCCCCTTGGCCTGGGCGTCGCTGCCCTCGCGGACCTGGGTGATGTAGCACGAGTCCCCGATCATTTGCGGCCGAAAGCCGTAATCGACACGCCCGGCGAGCTCAGGCGGGATGAAGTTGGTGTGCGAGTCATTGAGGTCCGAGACGAACTGCGCGAGCGTCGCCATCATCTGCGATACTGTTGTCAGGCTGTCGATGCGCGCGTCGTAGGCCCGGGCGCGGGCCGTGAGGTTCGCGCCGTGGAAGGTGGAGTCGTAGTAGTGCTCGTGCAGGTCACGGACGATCTGGACCAGCATGCGGTGGGCGCGGTCGTAGTCCTGCTGCTCGGGGCGCCGCTGCGCTTCAAGCGGTCCAGCGGCCGCCGCCGCGACCAGGAAGGAACAGGTGATGAGGGACCGGTGGACGTTGTTCATGGCTCCTCCCGATCGGGCGTTCAGCCGGGTCGCCGGGACGTCGGTGACCGGTGACCGGTCACCGATAGAGTACCTCACCTGGCCGCTCCTGGCGAGGGCCCTCCAGTAGAGCCTTCGGAAGGCACGACGATGTCCCGGTATTCAGGGTAGCGCGCGACGACGTTCCCCACGAACCAACAGCTGGGGATGACCCGCTGGCCGTGCTCCCGCGCGTAGTCGAGCGCGTGCCGGACGAGCCGCGATCCGATGAACCGCCCCCGCAGCTCCGGTGGGACGAACGTGCTCTGGAAGTCGAGCGTGCGGTCGCCGGCGGGCGCGTACAGGAGATGGGCCTCCAGCCCTTCGACGACGGCGAAGAACTTGCGCCCGGCCTCGTCGTGGCGGATCTCTAGCGTCGTCACGCCTTTAACCTAACGCTCTTCGCCAGGGAAACGCCCATGCGCCTCGCTCGCTGCGTCATCGCCGCCATCGCCACCGCCGCCACCGCCCCGGCCGCGCGCGGCCAGCAGCCCGGTCCCATCACGATCGCCTCGGTGACCGCCCGATCGGGGGAAATGGCCTCAGGCTTCATCGAGGTGCCCGCCGGCGTCGATTCCGCGACGGGCATCCCGATCACCGTCGTGCGCGGAACGACACGCGGGCCGACGCTCGCCCTCATCGCCGGGACGCACGGCTCCGAGGTGGCGCCCATCGTCGCGCTCCAGCGGGTGCGGCAGGAGCTGGACCCGGCCCGCCTCGCGGGCACCGTGATCCTCGTGCAAGTCGCGAACCTGCCATCCTTCCTGCGCCGCACCATCTACTACGGCCCGGTGGACGGCAAGAACCTGAACCGCGTCTATCCCGGCCGTCCCGACGGCACCGTCTCCGAGCGCATCGCGTACGCGATCACGCGCGAGGTGATCGAGCGTGCCGACTACGTCGTGGACATGCACGCCGGCGACGGCAACGAGTCGCTGCGTCCCTACAGCTACTGGATGCCGCTCTCCGTGGACGCGCGCGTGGACTCGCTGGCGCGCGAGATGGCGCTGGCCTGGGGCCTCGACCACATCGTGGTGGACACCACGCGCTCGCGCGATCCCAGCGCGTCGGTCTACACGTCGAACACCGCGATGACGCGCGGGAAGCCGGCCATCACGACCGAGTCCGGGTATCTCGGGATGCCCGTGGAAGAAATGGTGCAGCGGAACGTGACCGGCGCCTTCCGGCTGCTACGCTGGCTCCGGATGTGGCCGGGAGAGATTGAGATGGTGGATCATCCAGTCTTCCTGGCGCGCACGGAGGTACTGCGGAGCCCCCGGACGGGCATCTGGTACCCGCTGGTCGAGCGCGGGCACACGGTGCGGTCCGGGACCGTGCTCGGCTACGTCACCGACTACTTCGGCGCATCGCGGACCGAGATCCGTGCGCCGTTCGCGGGCGCGGTGCTCTACGTCGTGGGCACACCGGCGATGAATGAGGGTGAGCCGGTGGCGATGGTGGGCGAGCCGCCGCGCGAGGAACGGCGCTGAGCCCTACGGCATCGCGGCCCGGAGCCAGCTGGTGGTCGAGTCGCTCAGCTCCTTGAGGAGCGCCACGTCGTCCGGCCGCATGTGCCGGCCGCTCACCCAGATGACGCGCTTGGGCGTGCCGGCCGCCGCGTAGAGCGCCTCGACCGCCTGACGAGGGATCCACTCGTCGTCCGCCCCGTTCACGAGGAGCAGCGGACGCGGCGCGATGCGGGGGACCCAGCGCGTGGGCTCGAGCGGCCGCAGGAGGAGGGCGAGCCCGGCCGCGGTGGCGCCGCGCAGCGGGCGCGACGGGATGCGAGATGCCAGCCTGCTGTACCAGATCAGACGCTGGTTGCCGCCGCCGTAGAGGAGCGCCACCGCCTTGGGGCGCGGATCCCGGCTTGCCCACGCCACCACACCCGGCACCCCCAGGCTCGCGCCGACGGCCCCGAACCGGGCCGTATCCACGTCGGGCCGCGCCACGAGGTAGTCGGCGGCCACAGCAAGCGCCTGTGGGGTCGCGACGATCCTGGCCCGGATCGCCGGGAGGCGGACCAGGAGTGCGGGCACGGAGAGGTCGGTGGGGTCGCGCCACGGGTAATCGCATGACAACGCGAGGCCGGCGAAGGCCGAGTCCACGAGCAGAGCGGCCCGGCGTCCCGTACCGATGCCGCCCGACACGAGGACGGCGGCGAACCGCTGGCCGGCCGCCCGCGACGCGGGTCTGCGCAGGAAGCAGCTGAGCCGTATCGCGGCCGTGGTGGTCAGCGTCACGCGCTCGACGACGAAGGCCGCGCCGAGCGTGTCTTCGATCTCCGCGCGTGCTTCGGCGAGCGTGCCGAAGGCGACCGGCCGGCCGGTCGCCAGCCACCATCCGCCGGCCAGCGCCAGTCCCATCCCGGCCGCGAGCGCGAGCCGCCGCCGGAACGAACGCGTTCGGGGGCCTCCAGGTCGATGGACCATTGCGCCTCGCGAACCAACAGGTGCTGCGGTGGTTGCGGCGTCAAGGCTGCCGGGGAAGGTGCCGGCGCTAGGCGGGCGCTCGCTGCCCCCACATCGCGAGGAGTGCGCCCGCGGCGTCCGGCTCCAGCGGCTCGGCGAAGTAGAACCCCTGCCCCAGGGTGCAGCCGAGGGCGAGGAGGCGCTCGCGCTGCGCCGACGTCTCCACACCCTCGGCGATTACGCCCATCCTGAGGTTCTGCGCGAGTCCGACGATGGTGCGCACCACCTCGAGGTCGGTGCGCCGCGAGCCCATCCGCCGGATGAACGAGTGGTCGATCTTGATCGTGTCGAGCGGGAACTTGTGCAAGTAGCTGAGCGACGAGTAGCCGGTGCCGAAGTCATCCATGTGCAGCCCCACACCCAGCCATCGCAGCTCCTCGAGCAGCGCGCCCGACGACTCCGGGCTTTCCATGATGGCGGTCTCCGTGATCTCGAGACGGAGGTGCGGGGGCCGGAGGCCCTCGTCGCGCAGCACCCCGGTCACCCCCTCCAGAAGGTACGGGTCGTTGAGCTGCCGGGCCGAGAGGTTCACGCTGATGCGCACCGCGTCGGCCTGGGGAAACGCACGCCGCCAGCTCCGCGCCTGCCGGCACGCCTCGCGCAGCACCCACCAGCCGATCGGCACGATGAGCCCCGTCTCCTCGGCGAGCGGCACGAAGTCGGCCGGGAACACGACGCCGCGCTCCGGGTGACGCCAGCGGAGCAGCGCCTCGAACGCGTCCACGCGTCCGCTCTTGAGCTCGACGATCGGCTGGAACACCAGCGCCATCTGGCCGCGGTCGAGCGCGCGCCGCAGGTCGGTCTCGATGCCGAGCCGTGCATGAACGCGGTCGCGCATAGCGACATCGAAGACCTCGGAGCGCGCGCGGCCGCGCCCCTTGGCTCGGTACATCGCGATGTCGGCATCACGCAGCACGTCTTCAGGGCGCTGGTAGCCGGTCGAGCTCAGCGCCACACCGATGCTCGCGCCCGCGAACACCTCGCGTTCGAGTACCTCGAACGGCGCGGCGAGGCTGTTCAGGAGCCGCTCGGCGGCGCGCTCCGCCTCGTTCGCATCCGTCACGTCCTCCAGCAGCAGCGTGAACTCGTCGCCACCCAACCGCGCGACGAGATCGCCCGGCCGTGTGCAATTCTGGAGCCGGCGCGCTATCGCCACCAGGAGCCGGTCCCCCGCGATGTGGCCCAGGCTGTCGTTGATCACCTTGAAGTGGTCGAAGTCGAGGAACAGCACGGCGAAGCGATACTCGGGCTGCCGGCCGGCGCGCTCCAGGGCCTCCGACACGCGCTCGATGAAGAGCGCGCGGTTGGGCAGGCCGGTGAGCGGATCGTGGAGTGCGCCGTGCGTCAGCTGGTCCTCCACGCGCCTGCGCTCCGTGACGTCGCGCGTGAAGCACCGCGTATGGACGAACCGTCCCGCCTCGAACAGCCCATTCGCGCTGATGAGGACGTAGCGAATCGAACCATCCTGATGCCGCAGCCGCGCCTCGAGGTCGCGCACCTCCCCCCCGCCGGCCAGGGCCCGCAGCACGCCGTCGGCGACCGCCGGCTCGACGTGGAACTCGGCGACGTTGCGTCCGACGTATTGCTCCCGCGTGTAGCCCAGCATGTCGAGCTCGGCCTGGTTCACGCGGAGGATGGTGCCGTCGGGCGCCGCCCAGTGCAGCGCGATCGCGGCGCTCTCGAGGAAGTCCTCGAGCTCCTGCTTGCTCTGGCGGAGCGCCGCGATGGCGCTCTCGCGGTCGGTTACGTCCATCGCCACGCCAACGATGCCGGCGACTCCACCACGGTGGTCGCGCAGCGGCTCAACGTGCAAGTCGTAGTACCGCTCCTTCCACCGGATCGGGCACGAAACCGAATCCCCGGCCAGGGCGCGCCGGTGCGCTTCCTCGATCGCCTGGTGGGTCACTATCTCGCCGCGGAACGCCTCGAGGAGCGGTATACCGACCAGTTCAGGCGGGGTCAGGCCGAGGCTCCTGAGCCCCGCACCGTAGGCCGAAGTGATGCGCAGCTCGCGGTCGGTGGTCCAGAGGATCGCCGGCGCCCGCTCGGCGAGGAGCGCGAGGCGCGCCCGGTTCTGGCGCAGAACTTCGCTGGTGGCGTGCGACGCGCGGCTCTGCGTCTCGATCAACCCGATGCACAGGCCCGCGAGCTCGAGCGTCATGCGCTCCCGCCCGCGCCGCTCCACGCCGGAGGGAGGCGGCCCTGGAGGCTCCGCGCGCACCGGCGCGATGCACCAACGGCCGACCTCGTCGAGGCGGCTCGCCACCCACCGCCGGCCGGCCGGGCGCTGGACCTTCCAGTCGCGCAGCGCGGACTCCAGCTGGTCGGAGGCCTCGGCGGGAAGCGGTCGCTCGAGATTCGCGGCGAGGGGACGCAGGCGGCCGTCACGGCCGGATTCCCACACCCCGACCCCGCTCCCCTGGAGGGCGATGTCGGCCTTCCTCAGGATCTCGCGCCAACGGAATTCGGACCCGCTCACCAGCCCACCGCGCATCATGCCCGTCCTCGACGCTCTCGCACGTCTCCTGCAAGACGCGTGCGCTGCGAGGGGAACGTCGAGAACCTGATGGGGGCGCGCGCCCGAGGTCTGTGACCGATACCACAGAGTGCGCGCGCGCAACGCCTGCCGCGCCGCAGCGGCGGCGCGCGCTGGCTTGCTGGCGAGCTTTCTTCAGGTGTCCTTCATCATCCCTTGCTCGATCGCGAACCGCGTGAGGCCCGCGACGGTGCGGATGCCGAGCTTCTTCATGAGGCTGTCCCGGTGCGCCTCCGCGGTTCGCGAGCTGATCCCCAGCTCGGCGGCGGTTTCCTTGTTGGTGAGGCCACGCGCGATCCGGACCAGGACGTCGCGCTCGCGCGCGGTGAGCGCCTCGAGTCCCGCTGCCGGCGCCGGATGCTCGCGGATCGCGGCGGTGAGGTGCCGCGCCACCTGCGGGCTGAAGAACGCGCCCCCCTCGTGGATGGCGCGGATCGCCTGGCGCAGCTCCGCGGGAGTAGTGTCCTTGCGCAGGTAGCCGTGCGCGCCGGCACGCACGCTCTCCACCACGTACTCAGTGTCGTCGTGCACGCTGAGGATGAGGATACGCGCCTGCGGCACCAGCTCGCGCAGCTGCCCGACCACCTGGAGCCCCGACCCGCCCGGCATGGAGATATCGAGCACAACGACATCCGGCCGGTGCCGCTGCGCCAGGGCGAGCGCTTCCTCCCCGGTCGCGGCTTCGGCCACCATCGCGAAGCCCGGCGCGCCCGCCAGCACATGCCGGATCCCCTCCCGGACGACGCTGTGGTCGTCGGCCACCAACACCCGGATGTCGCCGCTCACCCGCCCGCCCCTCCAATCACTCCCTCCGCCGCGTTCACCGGCACGCGCACGACCAGCTCGGCGCCGCCTTCCGCACGACTGCGCACGTCCACTCTTCCGCCCAATGCCGTGATCCTCTCGCGCATCCCCGCGAGCCCCAGGTGCCCCTCCCGCTCGAACCGGTCCAAGTCCAGCCGGCCGCCGAAGCCCCGGCCGTCGTCGCGCACCTCGAGCGTCACGACGCCGTCCCCCGCCGCAAGCCGCACCAGGACGCGCCGCGCCGCGGCGTGCTTCACCACGTTCGATAACGCCTCCTGGAGCGCGCGGAAGAGCGCGAGCTCCGCCTCCCCCGAAAGCGGTGGCACCGCGTCGGGGGCCTCCATCTCCACCGCGATCCCGCCCCGCTCGGCGAACGACGCCACCAGCGAGCGCAGCGCCGGTACCAGGCCGAGATCGTCCAGGAGCGAGGGCCTGAGGTCCCTGGTCACGTTCCGGATGCTGCGCATCCCCGTGTCGATGAGGTCCAGCGCGCGCTCGAGCCGCTCGGCCGTCGGAGCGTCCGCCTGCTCGCGCAGCACCCCGAGCTGGAGCCTCACCGCCGCGAAGACCTGCGCCGTCTCATCGTGCAGGTGGAGCGAGAGCCGCCGCCGCTCTTCCTCGTGCTGCTCGATCATGCGCGTCTGGAGGCGGGTCAGCTCGGCGGTGCGGGCCTCCAGGCCGCGGTAGAGGTCCGCGTTCTCCAGCGCGGCGCCGATCTGCTGGCCGAGCGCGAGGAGGAAGTCCTCGTCGAGCGCGGCGAACGGGTCCCGCGCGTCACCCACGATCACCAGCGCAGCGGTAGCCACGGTGCCGCGCAGGATCGGAAGGACGACGGCGTAGGCGTACGGGTCGCTCGACGGGAAGCGCAGATCCACCCACTCCCGGGTGAACTGCGGGCGTCCCCCCTCGAGCGCGAGCGTGATCGCGCGCGCGGCCGCGCCTGCCGGCTCGAGCCCATCCCACTGCGCGCACACCCCCACCCCGCGCACGAAGCGGGCCCGCCCGCCCTCCAGAACGTACAACGCGCTCCCCCGCGCGGCCGGGAGGGCGAGCGGCCGCTGGAGAAGGTGGCGGAGATCGTCGCTGTCGGGGCCGCCGCGCTGTAGGTCGCCGGACAAGGTGGAAAGCGCCGCCAGCCCGCGGCGCAGGTCGTCGAGGACCAGAACCAGGATCCCGATGCCGGTCGCCAACTCGAAGAGGATGTCGAGGTAGTACCCCCACGGGCTCCACGCCCCGCGGGCGCGCAGGAAGGGGTAGTCCAGGTGATGGACACCCCAGAGCAAGAGCGCCGCGGCGAGGAGCGCGGCTCCCGCCGAGCGCACCCGACGTGAGAAGCTCAGGAAGATCCACCCGGTCCAGAACGTGACGACGCTGAGGAACAGCACCGCCGGCCCGGCGGCCAGCAGGAAGTTCTCGAGCCGGTAGATCGCCACGTACGACCAGACCGGCGGGAAGAGCAGCAGACCGAGGTAGCGCCACCGCCAAGCGAGCTGCCGCGAGAATACCAGCGCCGCCCAGAGCAGGGCCAGCGCGGTCCATCCTGTCACGACCTGGTGCCAGTAGAGCCAGGTCCGGCCGCCCGTGGCGAGGAAGCTCATGATCGCGACGACCCTCAGGAGGTAGAGCGCCCACGCCAGCGCGAACCAGCGGAAGTAGGGCTTTCCGGAGCGCCCGTAGAGGAAGGAGAAGATCGCCGCCAGACCGAACGTGATGGCCGCCTGGAGGACGGCGGCCGAGAGCTCGCTCGCGGCGGGAACGGCGGTGGGGTTCATGAGGGCCGCATGGATGCTAGCATGGGCCGGGGGGCGGCGGCCACCGGGGAAAGGTCTAGCAGCCGATGCGCTGGGTCGAGACGACGATGTTGTCGAAGTAGCGTTCCTGCGGCTGCGGCGAGCCGTCGTTCCAGTACGTCTCGAAGTACACCGCGTTCAGCCCGTACGCGCTCCACGAGCCGACCCAGTTGAGGTCGGTGCGGCGCGCCTCCAGCGCGCTGTCCACCCACAACTCGAAGATCCCGTCCGGCTGTCCCGGGTCGTTCATTTTCGCGTGGGCCTCGACGCAGAACCACCGGCCAGCCGTGGCCGACGAGAAGAGCGGCGTGACTCCGCGGCGCAGCCCCAGCCAGCGGAAGTTCGGGAAGTCGTTGTACGCGGTCGTCCTCAGATTGCCGAGCGAGTCGGTGCCGGAGGCCGGGTCGATCAGGAGGAAGTTCACATCCGCGTTCTTGCCGCTCCACACGTGCGCGATCATCGCCTGCGCCCAGCTCGTCGAGGACGCGAAGACGAACGCGCGCGAGAGCTTGTCACCACCGCCACCCATCCACCCGGGCTGGAGCCGCAGGTACATGCGCCAGTAGACCTCGCGGTAGTCCTGAGTGCCGGTGTCCACGGGTCGGAAGTAGCTCTGCGGCGTTCGGCCGAACGCGAGGTGCAGCGCCCCCGCTGAGACCTGGCCCGCCCGCGCGTAGCGCGCGCGCATGCCATACGACGAATCCTTCCCCACGCCGGCCGCTCGCGTGAAGTTCCCGAAGGCGCTGTCGTACTCGAAGTAGCTGCGCAGGCGGTTGACCTCGAAGTCGTCGCACCAGATCCAGCCGGGTTTGGGCGACGCGCACTCCGTCCCAGCGACCGGAGGCGGCGGCTGGCCACTGCCCCCACTTCCGTCACCGCCCGGCCCGGGCCCCGGGCTCGGATCATCCGGTCCCCCGCCGGCACAGCTCGTCGCGATCGCGAGCCAGGCGCCGCAAACCGCCGAGAAAGCGAATCGTCCCTTCAGGAGGCCTCCAACCTTCTTTCAGCCGGAGTGGCCCGGCCGTTCTTCCTTCATAGATGCGCTCCCTTCATGATGTCGCTTCCGTCCATCCGCGCAAGACGCGCACACAGCTTCGGACGTCGACCCGCAACAGCGGTGCGGGCGCGCCACGGATCACGTCCTGAAGGGTTGGCGCACCACAATCTGGACCCCCTGCGACACGCGGGCTAATCGCTGTCCGGCAAACGACTTGACTCAGTAACCGTGGCGCTTGTTCGACGGCTCGTTTCTTGCTACTTTTTGGACGGTTGGGCCGGGATCCGTCGTGATCTGCGGTTCGCGTTGCGAGGCAGCCGTAAATCCCACGGACGGAGGACTTCACCTCACGATCGAAGCGCGGGTGCGCCACAGCGTCGAGTCTCTTCCCTCGATTCTGATGCCCGTTGCCAGACGGTTGGCAGCGGGCGTGCTGCTCTTTGCCCTCGCACTGCTGTTCGAGACTTGCAAGCTCGATGACCTGATCAGCCCTCCGCGCACGGGCACGCTGTCCGTCGAACCCACCCTGCTCCTCGACTCCGCCCCGGTCGGCAGCGTCGCCCTTCGCGTCACCCGTTTCAGCGTCGCCAGCGCGGCGGTCGAGGCGTTTCCGTGGGTGGCGCGCACCGCTCACGACGGCACCTGGGTGGCCCTCGGCACGACGCGGGGCACGACCCCGGAAACGCTGTCGGTGATGCTGAAGCCGAGCGGCCTGCCTCGGGGGGTTTACCAGGACACGATCATCATCGCGCCTGACGGTCCCGCGGGGAGTGCGGTGCTCGTCCCGGTCGAGTTCAGGATCACCGGCTGCCAGATAGCCGCTATCGCTCCGTTCACCCAGGTGAGCGATTCGCTCGGAGCGTCCGACTGCGCCGCGCCGCACCGGAGCGGACGTTTCGCCCGTCTCTACAGTTTCGACGCCTCGGCGGGCGACTCCATTTCCGTGCGTCTCAGCTCCACGGATTTCGACGGCTACCTGGTGCTCGACAGCTCCACTACGAGCGGCGCCCCGCCGCTGGCGGAGAGCGACGCGTGCCGCGCCGGCCAGGCGGATCCCTGCCTCTCGTACGTGTCGTTGCCGCGCAGCGGCACGTATGTGGTAGAGGCGACGACCGCGTCCCCCGGCGAGGCGGGGTCCTTTACCCTAAGCGTGACGCGTCCCCGGCCACCGCTCACCCCGGATTCCCTCGTCCAACTCGCCGGCGACTCGACGACGGTCGTTCCCGCGGGCGGCACGATCGATCAGCCGGCGCTCGTGCTGCGCGCCGTCGTGAGCGACCTGGACGTCGACGACTCACTGCGTCTCGAGGTGGAAGTCCAGCCGGTCGGGGTGGCGTTCGCCGGGACGCCCACCGCGGCGAGCAGCCAGGCGGCCCGAAACGCGCGCGCGATGGTGCGCGCCGCCGATCTCCCCAACGACGCGTACCACTGGCAGGTCCGCACGATAGACGAAACTGGTCGTACCAGCTCCTGGGTGTCGTTCGGCGCGAACCCGGAGAGCTCACCCGACTTCCGCGTCGCGGTCCCGCAGCCTCCGGACGCTCCGACGAGCCTGGTTCAACTCCGGAGCGACGGCCAGACCGTCATCGCGGTCGGCGGAGCAACCGACGAGAGGACGGCACTCTTTCGCGCTCTCGTCTCAGACCCCGACCTCGGGGACCAGCTGCGTTTCGAGGTCGAAGTGCAGCCGCTCGGCACACCCTTCACCAACTCGCCGACCGGTTCGAGTGCACCGGTGGCGAGCGGCGGCCCGGCGACCGCGACGATCTCCGGTTTCAGCGACAACGTGAGCTACCACTGGCAGGCGCGGGCCGTGGACCAGGGCGGCCGCGCGGGTGCGTGGCTCGCCTTTGGCGCCAACCCAGAAACCGCGGAGGACTTCCGCGTTGCGCTCGCGCCTACCCGGCTTGCCGTCACCGAACAGCCCACGACCACGAGCGCCGGGGCGGCGATCGCTCCCGCCATGAGAGTCGCGGCACAGGATGCGCTGGGGAACACCGTCACGAGCTTCACGGGCACCGTGTCCGTCGCGCTCGGCACCAATCTCGCGGGAGGCACACTCTCGGGCACCAGGGCGGTCGCCGCCGTCGCCGGCGTGGCGACCTTCGCGGACCTGAGCATCGACCGGACGGGGGTCGGCTACACGCTCCTCGTCAGCACCGCGACCCTGAGCACGATGACCAACGCGTTCAGCATCACGCCAGGCGCGCCGGCGCGGTTGGCATACCTGGTGCAGCCAAGCAATGCGACGGCGGGCGCGGCGCTCACGCCGGTCGTCCAGGTCACCGCGCTGGATGCGCCGGGCAACGCCGCCACGAGCTTCACGGGCAGCGTGACGCTCGCCCTCGGCGCCAATCCCGGCGGCGGGGCCCTTTCGGGCACGACTACGGTTTCCGCCGTGGGCGGCATCGCGATCTTCCCAGTCATCAGCATCAACCGGAGCGGAACCGGTTACACACTCACGGCGAGCGCCGCCAACCTCGCCGTAGCCACGAGCGAACCTTTCGCCATCTCTCCGGGCACTGCGGCCAAGCTCTCCCTCACCACCCAGCCTTCCGCGTCCGCGCAGAGCGGATCGGCGTTCGGCCAGCAGCCCGCCGTCCAGGTCCAGGATGCGAACGGCAACGCAGTGAGCCAGCTGGGCGTCTTGGTCGCGGCGACGATCGCGAGCGGCCCGGGCGGTGCGACGGTGAGCAGCGGCTCCGCGACGACCGACTCGAACGGGCTTGCGACGTTCTCGGGTCTCGGGATCACGGGGCCCGTCGGGAGCTACGCCCTGAGCTTCACGGCTCCGGGCCTTTCCGCGGCTACGTCCGCGACCATCGGCCTCGCGGCGGGCGCGCCGGCGAAGCTCGCGATCGCGACCCAGCCGTCCGGCACCGCGCAAAACGGGACGCCCCTGACGCAGCAGCCGGTGATCCAGATCCAGGACGCGGTGGGCAACGGCGTGAGTCAGAACGGCATCCAGGTGACGGCCGCGATCGCTTCCGGCGGAGGGACCCTCGGGGGCACGACGACGGTCGCGACGAATGCCTCGGGGTCGGCGGCGTTCACCGATCTGTCGATCACGGGCACGGTCGGCACACGGACCCTGAGCTTCACCGCATCTGGGCTCGCTGGGGCCACGTCCACCGCCGTGACGGTGGGCCCCGGCGTGGCGAGCCAGATCGCCCTTAACGCCGGCGACAACCAGACAGCCACCGTCGGCACGGCGGTCCCGGTTCCGCCGTCGGTGGTCGTCAGGGACGCAAGCGGCAACGCGGTGTCCGGCGTTCCGGTCACCTTCACCGTCATGGCCGGCGGAGGCACGGTAGCTCCGGCGAGCGCGGTGACGACCGACGCGAACGGCGTCGCGGCCATCACCTCATGGACGCTTGGCTCGGGGACGGGCACGAACACCTTGCAGGCGTCGGTGACGGGGCTCGCAGGCAGTCCGGTCACGTTCACCGCGACAGCTACCGTTGGCGCGGCGGCGAGCATCACGAGGAGCGCGGGCGACAACCTCACGGGGCAGGTCGGCACTGTGCTCGAAGCCGCCCATGAGGTGTTGATCACCGATGCGAGCGGCAACCCGGTGCCTAACGTCTCGGTGGCATGGTCGGCAGCGACCGGTGGCGGGTCCGTCTCCCCGGCACTCGGGCCGACTGATTCGAGCGGGCACGCGAGGACCACGCGGACGCTCGGCGTGGTGCCCGGCACGCAGACGACGACGGCCACGGCCACTCTTGGCGGCGTCCCCACGTCGGTGACGTTCACTATCACCGCGACGGTCGGGACGGCGACCCAGATGGTGGCGAGCGGGGGCGACAGCCAGGTTGATACGGCGGGCGCCACGCTCAGCTCGCCGCTTTCCGTCCTGGTCACCGACC
>JACORV010000052.1 GCA_016179225.1 Gemmatimonadota bacterium
GGTCCTCGAGGCGGAAGCGCGGGCGCGGGGAGCGGGGTTCGAGCGGATGGATCCCGCGCTGGGTGCCGGCTACGCGCTCGGCCTCGCCGGCCCGCACCAGGCAGCGAACGCGGCGCTCGCCGCGCGGCTGGCGGAGCGGCTTCCCCCGCCGTTCTCGGTGGACGAAGCCGCGGTCCGGGCGGGGCTCAGGGCGGCTCGTCTCCCCGGCCGGTTCGATCGGCGCGGCAAGTGGGTCTTCGACGTCGCCCATAACCCGGATGGGATCCGCGCGCTGGTGACCGCGCTTGACGCGGCGCCCCTGCCGCGACCGATCCTGGCGGTGGTCTCGATCCTCAGGGACAAGGCCTGGCGGGAGATGCTCGAGCTGCTCGCGCCCGCGGTGGACGCGTTCATGCTGACGTGCGCCCCCAGCGCGCCGGCCGAGCGTGCATGGTCGCTCGAGGAGGTCGAGGGATGGGCCCGCGGTGCGGGACTGAAGGCTGTCGCGGACTCCAGCTTCGACCACGCGCTCCTGGCGGCGAGGCAGGCAGAGGGCACGGCCCTGGTGACCGGCTCCTTCCACACGGTTGGGGACGCAATGTCTCGCTTGCCCGGCGCCTCGCCGGTCGACTAGATTGCCGTGATGCCGTTCGTCGCCCTGCCGGGGTTTCGCGATGCTTTTCCCGACGCCCTCGCGCGGCGACGCCGCATTTTCGAGGTCTGGCGCCGCGTCGCGGCACGCTATGGCTTCGAGGAATACGACGGACCCCCGCTGGAGCCGCTCGATCTTTACACCCAGAAGAGCGGCGAGGAGATCATCGAGCAGCTGTACGCCTTCAACGACAAGGGCGGCCGGAGCGTCGCGCTCAGGCCAGAGATGACGCCGACCCTGGCGCGGATGGTGTCGGCGCGGGCGGCGCAGCTCAAGAAACCCATCCGCTGGTTCTCGATCCCGCAGCTCTTCCGCTACGAGCGCCAGCAGCGCGGCCGGCAGCGCGAGCACTTCCAGCTCAACATGGACATCATCGGCGAGGCGGGGCCTTCGGCCGACGCCGAGGTGATCGCCGCCGCGTTGGACATCGTGCGGGAGCTGGGGTTCGGGTCCGGGGACGTGCGGGTGCGCGTGTCGGACCGGACCGTGTTGGGCGCCGGGCTCGGTGGCGAGCTCGGCGTGCGGCAGGAAGAGTTGGGGGCGGTGCTCGCCGCGCTCGACAAGTTCGAGCGGGCGCCCGAGGCGGCCATCGAGGCGCTCGAAGCGGCGCTGGGATCGGCGGAGCGCGCTCGGGCGGTGCAGCGGTTTGCGTCCTCTCTGGTGGACCCTGGACCGCTGCTGGCCTCGGGCGCGGCGGTGAGCCTGAACGAGTGCGTGGCGAGCCTCCGGGCGATGGGCCTCGGCGACTTCGTGGACGTGGACTTCCGCATCGTTCGCGGGCTCGCGTACTACACCGGGATCGTCTTCGAGCTGTTCGATGCGAAACGCGCACTTCGGGCGATCTGCGGTGGCGGCCGCTACGACGACCTGCTGAAGCAGGTGGGCGGCGTGGACCTGCCGTGCGTCGGTTTCGGGATGGGAGACGTGGTGTTGGGCGAGCTGATCGCCGACCGCGACGGCGCGCCCAGCGTCGAGGTGGCGGTGGATGTGTTCGTGGTCGCGGTGGGCGCGGAGGACCGCCCGGAGGCGCTCGCGCTGGCGCACGCGCTCCGCGAGCGGGACGTGCGCGTGGAGTACGCGCTGAAGCGCCAGGCGGTGGGGAAGCAGCTCGAGCTGGCGGCGGCACGCGGGGCGGGTCACGCCGTCATCATCGGCCCCGCCGAGCGCGAAGCCGGCGAGGCGGTGGTCCGGAACCTCGAGACCAAGGTCGAGACACGGGTGAAGCTCAACGAACTCCGAAGGGACTATGCGTTCACGCGTTAGGTGCTGGATCGCGCTGGCCGCGGCGCTGGCGGCGTGCCGGGTCGAAGGCGGCTCGCCCCCCGGCCAGGAGCGGGGGGAGAGTGAGCGGTCGTCGGTCCCGGCCCCCAACTACAGCTTCGAGGCCACGCCGGACACGGTGCCGCCGGCCGAGCATCAGCTGTTCGACCGGAAACGGGAGGTCTTGGCGCCTGGGGTGGTGCGCCTCACGCTCGGAGCGTTCGTCCGCGCGGACCAGGGACGGAACGCGGCGCGCGAGGCGATGCAGGCCATGGCTGACGAGGCCCGGCGGCAGGACAGCACGCTGGTCGCCATCCGTGTCCTGGCATACTTGCCGCCCTCGCCGGGCGGGCCGCAGGGCTCGCCGCTCCGGCCGCTCGGCTACCTCGACTGGGTGCCGCCCGCCGGGTGGGATGCGCTCACCGCGGCGAGTGTGCGCGAGTTCCATCGGTACAACGCGGTGTTCCTGGTGGACGTCCCCGAGCACCGGCCACGGGCGGGGCGACGTTGAGCAACGGCAGCGGGATCACTCCGCGGGCCCAGGACTTCAGCGCCTGGTACAACGACGCGATCATGCGCGCGGAGCTGGCGGACTACTCGCCGGTCCGGGGGTGCATGGTCATCCGCCCCAATGGCTACGCGATCTGGGAGCTGATGCAGCGGGCGCTGGACGACATGTTCAAGGCGACGGGCCACCGCAACGCGTACTTCCCGCTCTTCATCCCTCAGTCGTTCCTCGAGAAGGAGGCCGAGCACGTCGAGGGCTTTGCGCCCCAGACCGCGGTGGTGACGCGTGGCGGCGGCAAGGAGCTGGAGGAGCCATTGGTCATCCGGCCCACCTCCGAGACGATCATCTACGCGATGTTCGCCAAGTGGATCCAGTCGTACCGCGACCTGCCGCTCCTCATCAATCAGTGGGC
Organism: Gemmatimonadota bacterium; assembly: GCA_016179225.1. GTDB lineage: Bacteria > Gemmatimonadota > Gemmatimonadetes > Gemmatimonadales > JACORV01 > JACORV01. The sequence goes on from JACORV010000052.1 coordinate 2,812, forward strand.
CAACATCGTGCGCTGGGAGCTGCGCACCCGGCTCTTCCTGCGCACCACGGAGTTCCTCTGGCAGGAGGGACATACCGCGCACGTGGACGAGGCGGAAGCGGAGCGCGAGGCGCGCATGATCCTGGGCCTCTACCGGCGCTTCGCGGAGGAGTGGATGGCGATGCCCGTGATCACGGGTATCAAGACGGCCAGCGAGAAGTTCGCCGGGGCCCTCCGCACCTACGCGATCGAGGCGCTGATGCAGGATAACCGCGCCCTCCAGGCCGGGACCTCGCACAACCTGGGGCAGAACTTCGCCAAGGTGTTCGGGGTGCAGTACCAGACCGCCGAGGGCGGCGTGGCGCACGTGTGGAACACCTCGTGGGGCGTCTCGACGCGCCTGATCGGCGGGCTGGTGATGACGCACGGCGACGACGTCGGGATCGTGTGCCCGCCCCGGCTGGCGCCGGTGCAGGTCGTGATCGTCCCGATCTACAAGACCGACACCGAGCGCGCGGCAGTGATGGAGGTGTCGACGACGTCCGCGGAGATGCTGCGCGCCGCTGGCCTGCGGGTCGAGTTGGACGGGCGCGAGGGGATGAAGCCGGGCGCCAAGTACTACGACTGGGAAGGGCGCGGCGTGCCCCTCCGGCTGGAAGTCGGGCCCCGGGACGTCGGCCAGGGCCAGGTCACGGCTGCACAGCGTACGGGCGGGAAGTCACCGATCCGCGTCGGGGAGCTCGTCCGGTCGGTCACGTTCCGGCTCGAGGCGATCCAACGCGAGCTGCTGGAGCGGGCGCGCACGCGGTGCGAGCAGCGTACGCGGCGCGGCGTCACAAAGGGCGAGCTGATCGCGATGATGAACGGGGAGGGCGGCTTCGCGTTCGGCGGCTTCTGCGGGAGCGGGGAGTGCGAGGCCGCCATCAAGGAGCAGACCAAGGCGACGATCCGCGTGCTCCCCGACGAAGAGTTCCGTAGCCCGATCGCGCCGGTACGCTGCGTGTGGTGCGAGGCGCCTTCCGTAGCCGAGGCGGTGTGGGCCAGGGCGTACTGACGGTCGAAGGCGTCAGCCTTCGGGCGATCGCCGAGGCCGTCGGCACCCCGGTGTACGTCTACAGCGCCGGCCACATCCGGGAGCAATACCGCGCGCTCGCTGCGGCGCTGGCGCCGGTACGGCACCGCATCTGCTATTCGGTGAAAGCCAACGGCAATCTGGTGATTCTCGGGATGATGCGCTCTCTGGGCGCGGGCGTGGACATCGTGTCCTCGGGCGAGCTGGCGCGCGCGCTGGCGGCGGGCTTCACGGGTGCGGACGTGGTGTTCAGCGGCGTGGGGAAGACCGCCGACGAGATGGAGGCGGCCCTTCAGGCCGGCGTCGGGATGATCAACGTGGAGAGTGAGGAGGAGCTGGACGTCCTCGCCGAGGTCGCGGGACGGTTGGGCGTTGTCGCGCGCGTCGCGATCCGCGTAAACCCCGAAGTCACGGTCGACACCCACCCGTACACGACCACCGGCACGAAGGGGAAGAAGTTCGGTGTGGCGTACGACGAGGCGGAGGAGCTGGCGCTCCGCGCCTCGCGCACGCCGGCCCTCGCGCTCATCGGTCTCGCGATGCACATCGGCTCGGGGATCACCGAGACGGCCCCGTTCGTGGACGCCCTTCTCAAGGTGCTCGACGTGGTCCACGGTCTGCGAGGCCGCGGCGTCGCCTCGCTCACGACGATCGACCTTGGGGGCGGCCTCGGCATCCGGTATCGCGAAAGCGACCGGCCCCTCGACGTGAATGCGTACGCGGACGCGGTATTGCCCCACCTGGCGACGTCCGGACTCTCGCTCGTCGTGGAGCCGGGGCGCTTCCTGGTGGGAAACGCGGGAGTCCTGCTCACCCGCGTGCTCTACCGCAAGAAGTCCGGCGGGCGGATGATCGCGGTCGTGGACGCGGGCATGACCGACCTTATCCGTCCGAGTCACTACCAGGCCTATCACGAGATCTCGGTGGACGGCGGCGACGGCCGGCCGAGCGTGCCCTACGACGTGGTGGGGCCGATCTGCGAATCCGGCGACTTCTTCGCGCTCGACCGCGAGCTGCCGGAGCTGAAGCGGGGCGACCTCCTGCGCCTGGGCGGGGCCGGGGCCTATGGCTTCGTGATGACATCCACGTACAACGCCCGGCCGCGCCCGCCCGAAGTGCTGGTGGACAGGGATCGGTTCGCGTTGGTGCGCGAGCGCGAGACGCCTGAGGACCTGATGCGCGGCGAGTGCCTGGAGCCCCCCTGGCGGAGCGTGAGCCGGTGAGGGAGTCCCAACGGGTCCTGATCCTCGACTTTGGGTCGCAGTTCACCCAGCTCATCGCGCGCCGGGTGCGCGAGGCGCACGTCTTCTGCGAGATCCATCCGCCCACCCGCGACCTGGCGTGGATCCGCGCGTACCAGCCCGTCGGCATCATCCTTTCCGGCGGCCCGAACTCGGTGTACGACGATGGGGTGCCCACCACGGACGCCGGCATCTTTGACCTGGGGATTCCGGTGCTCGGAGTGTGCTACGGCATGCAGCTGATGGCGCACCTCACGGGCGGCGAGGTGAAGAACTCCGGCGAGCGCGAGTACGGGCGCGCGGACCTCGAGATTCTCGCCGGCGACGATCTCTTCGCCGGTTTCGGCGCGGGCTCGCGCACCACGGTCTGGGCTTCCCACGGCGACCGCGTCGAGGTGGCGCCGGGAGCCTGGAAGGTGCTCGCACGCAGCACCAACGCGCCGGTGGCGGCCTTCCGCCATCTGGAGCGTCCGCTCTTCGGCGTGCAGTTCCACCCCGAGGTCGTGCACACGCCGAGGGGCGGCGAGATCATTCAGAACTTCCTCTTTCGGATATGTCGCGCGCGCCCGTCGTGGACCGCGGGCCACTTCGTCGAGAACACCGTTCGCGAGGTGCGCGAGCGGGTCGGCGAGCGGCGCGCCATCTGCGGTCTCTCGGGCGGCGTGGACTCGGCCGTGGCCGCCGCGCTCGTCTATCGCGCGATCGGCACGCGGCTCACCTGCATCTTCGTCGACCACGGCCTCCTGCGTGCCGGCGAGCGCGAGCACGTCGAGCGCACGTTCAAGGCGGAGCTTGGCGCGGACCTGGTGGTCGTGGACGCGCGGAAGGCGTTCCTAGAGAAGCTGGCGGGCGTCGAGGACCCCGAGGAGAAGCGGCGGCGCATCGGGCACACGTTCATCGACGTCTTCGAGGAGGCGGCCAAGGGCGTTGGTGAGGACGTCGGCTTCCTGGTGCAGGGCACCCTCTACCCCGACGTCATCGAGTCGGTCTCGCCGAGGGGCGGGCCCTCGGTGACGATCAAGACGCACCACAACGTGGGCGGGCTCCGGCCGGACCTGCCGTTCGCCCTCGTCGAGCCCCTTCGCGAGCTGTTCAAGGACGAAGTGCGCCAGGTGGGGCGGGAGCTGGGGCTGCCGGAGGACATCGTGCGGCGACATCCCTTCCCGGGTCCGGGCCTCGCGGTGCGCATCCTCGGCCCTGTGGACGCCGAGCGGATCGCGGTGCTCCAGAAGGCGGACGCGATCTATCTGGAGGAGATTCGTGAGGCAGGGCTCTACGACCAGATCTGGCAGGCGTTCGCGGTGTTGCTACCGGTTCGCTCCGTCGGCGTGATGGGGGACTTCCGCACCTATGCTAACGTCGTCGCGCTCCGGGCCGTGACTAGCCTCGATGGGATGACGGCGGACTGGTACCACTTCCCGCACGACGTGCTGGGCCGCATCGCGACCAGAATCACCAACGAAGTGAAGGGGGTGAACCGGGTGGTCTACGACGTCAGCTCGAAGCCGCCGGCGACGATCGAATGGGAATAGCTAGAGCCCCTTCTCCTCGATGAGCTTGAGAAACTCCCCTGGCGCCCTGATGTCCAGCAGCCGCTTCGGCACGTCCTCTTCCTTCGCGAACTGCGCGATCTTCCCCAGCACCGGCAAATACTGGTTCGACACTTCGAGCGGCGGCGCGACGATCATGAAGAAGAGCTGCGCCGGCTTGTCGTCGATCGCCTTGTAGTCGATCCCCTCCGCCTTCCGCCCGAAGGCGACGCGGAGCCGATTGACGACGAGGGAGCGAGCGTGCGGGATGGCGATGCCGCGGCCGATCCCTGTCGAGCCGAGGTTTTCGCGCCGCTTCAGCATCTTGAAGAGCAGCCCCTGGGACTTCTCGTCGAGGTGGAGAAGCTGGATCAGCTCCTTGAGAATGTCATCCTTGGTCGTACCGCCGAGCGCCAGGTTGATGGCGTCTTCGGAGAAGAATTCGCGCAGGAGCATAGGCGGAGGAAGGTAGTCGTGGGGCAGTGGGGGGTCAAACGACGCCGTTGCCCGGCCGGAAAGCCCGGATTAGCTTGCCGTCCGTGACATTCCCTTATGAGACCGGGAATCCGGTCCCGCTCTTCCTCGCCCCCATGGCGGGCGTCTCCGAGAGGCCGTACCGGCTGCTTTGCCGGCGTTTCGGGGCGGACGTGGTCGTGTCCGAGTTCCTCTCCTCCGAGGGACTGCGGCGCCGGAACGAGCGCACCCTCGAGATGGCGGCGTTCGACGAGACCGAGCGACCGATCGGCATCCAGATCTTCGGCGCCGAGCCCGCGGGCATGGCCGAGGCGGCGGCGCTGGTTACTGAAGTGTTCCAGCCGGAATTCGTGGACATCAACTTCGGCTGCCCGGTCAAGAAGGTCGTGAAGCGGAACGGCGGGTCGGGGTGTCTCAAGGACCTCGACCTGGTCGAGCGCATCATCCGATCGGTCGTGGCCGCGACGCCGCTCCCGGTGACCGTGAAGATCCGCTCGGGCTGGGACGAGACGACGCGCGACCCGGTGAGCATCGCACTGCGCTGTCAGGAGGCGGGGGCGCGCGCCTTGACGCTGCACGCGCGCACGCGCACCCAGATGTTCGCGGGGGAGGCGCGCTGGGAGGAGATCGGGGCAGTCGCGAACGCGCTCGACATCCCGGTCATCGGGAACGGGGACGTGACGACGCCGGAGGACGTGGTGCGCATGCAGGAGACGACAGGCTGCTCCGGCGTGATGATCGCGCGCGGCAGCTTCGGCAACCCATGGGTATTCGCCCAGGCGCGCGCGCTCCTGGACGGCCGCCCCATGCCGCCCGATCCCACGCCCGAGGAGCGCTTTCAGACGGCGCTGGAGCACGCGCGTCTCACCCTTGCCGTGGAAGGCGACACGCCCAAGGCGGCGGTCGAGTTCCGAAAGCACCTCGGGTGGTATACGCGCGGGCTTCCGGGCAGCGCGGAGCTACGCGCCAGGCTCCATCAGGTGGAGTCCCTGGCCGACGTCGAGCACTTCTTCGCCGATTATCTCGGCTCGCAGCCCGTTCTCGCCGCGGTGTGAGCGGCGCGCTCCTTTCCCTCGTCTTCGGCGTCGTCGCGGGCGGCGTGATAGGATGGCGCCTCGCGCGGTGGGCGATGCCGCGCCCGGGACACGTGCCGCAGCCGCTCGCCGACGACCGACTGGGCGAGGACCCTGCAGCCCACATCCCCGCGATCCCTTTGGAGGCCACCTTCGAGTCGCTCGGCTACGCGCTGGTCGAGCGGTGCGCGTTGCGGGTTGGGCTCCCGTGCGCGCTGATCGTGCGCGACGGGGAGGGCGCGCCAGCTGCCATCGCGGCGATCGCGGGTGGGCTCGACGCGCGGCTGGTGGGGTTTCCGGTGCCGTTGGACACACCGGCGGGACGGGCGATCACGGACGGGATTCCGGTCGTGGGCCAGGAGAGCGAGCCCGTGGTGCGGGCCTCGCGTGGGGACCGGCGGCGCGCCGTGCATGGGGGTGTCGCGGTGCCGGTCGGCGTGGCCTCACGGGTCGTGGGTGCGGTGGTGGCCTTCGGCGAGCCGCGCGAGGGCGCTGGCGAAACGGTGCGCGCGCTCGAGGACCTGGTCGCGCGGTTCGCGCCGCGGCTGGTGCCCGCTCACGCGGTCGCCGTGGCGGAGAAGAAGGCGGTCACCGACGAGCTCACGGGGCTCCCGAACCGGCGCGCGCTCAACGCGGCGGTGGCGCGGATCGGGAGCGAGCGCGCGGCGCTCGTCGTGTTGGACGTCGACCACTTCAAGCAAATCAACGACACCCTGGGCCATCCCGCGGGCGATGCGGCCCTCCAACATGTGGCGCGGCTGCTCCGGGAGGCGGTGCGCGGCCGGGATATCCCGGCGCGCGTGGGCGGCGAGGAGTTCGCGGTGTGGCTGCCCAGCGCCGACCTCAAGCTGGGCAGGGAAGTGGCGGAGCGGCTGCGGCAGCAAGTGGAGGCGTCGCCGTTCCGCCACAATGGGCACC
>JACORV010000050.1 GCA_016179225.1 Gemmatimonadota bacterium
GCCGAGGTGAAGAGCTACGCCGCGGCGGGTCAGGCCCTGCTGCTGCTGGCGCTGGTGCCCGCCTACGGCGCCCTCGCCGCCCGGGTGCCGCGGCGCACGCTGATCCTGGCCGTGACCGGCTTCTTCCTGGTCTGCATGGTGGGCTTCTACGGGCTGGCCAAGCTGGACGTTCCGGTCGGGGTGCCGTTCTACCTGTGGGTCGGCGTGTTCAGCCTGATGGTGATCGCGCAGTTCTGGTCGTTCGCCAACGACCTGTACACCACTGAGGAGGGCAAGCGGCTGTTCCCGCTGATCCAGTTCGGGATGAGCATCGGCGCGGTGGCCGGCAGCTGGCTCACCGGGCAGCTGATCCGGCCGTTCGGCCTGTACGAACCGCTGCTGCTGGCCGCCGTGATGCTGACGGCTGCGACCGGTATCACGCTGCTGGTGGACGCCCGCGAGCGCCGCCGCACCGAGGCAGCGCGGGCCGGTGCGCTGACCAGCGGCGTGCTGCCAGCGGCGACGGCGCAGTACCGCGCCGAGAGCGGCGAGTTCAAGGCGGTGGTGGCGAGCGAGGCCTACAGCAAGGCCAGCGGCCAGTTCAAGGTCGTGAAGCCGGGCGCGAGCGAGCGCGAGGAAGTGAAGGCGACCAAGGGTGCCTTCCGGCTGGTGCTCCAGAGCCCCTACCTCCTGCCCATCGCGTTGCTGATCGTGCTGCTGAACTGGGTGAACACCGCGGGCGGGTACATCCTGGACAAGACCGTCTCGCTGGCCGCGGCGGACGCGATGGCCAGGGGCGCGGCGGGCGGTCTGACCGAGGGACAGGTGATCGGCGAGTTCTTCTCCACCTTCCAGACCGCCACCAACTTGCTGAGCCTCGCGCTCCAGTTGTTCGTGGTGTCGCGGTTGCTCAAGCTGTTCGGCGTGCGGGTGGCGCTGCTCGTGCTGCCGGTTATCGCCCTCGCGGGCTACACGGTCCTCGCCTTCGTGCCGGTGCTGGCCCTGATGCGCTGGACCAAGACGGCCGAAAACGCCACCGACTACTCGCTGCAGAACACCCTGCGCGCGGTGCTGTTCCTGCCCACGACACGCGAGGAGAAGTACAGCGCCAAGCAGGCCATCGACGGCTTCTTCGTCCGCACCGGCGACATGCTGCACGCCGGCCTGGTGTTCGTAGGCACCACGTGGCTCGCCATGCAGCCCCGCCACTTCGCGATGGTGAACCTGGTTCTGGTGGCGGCGTGGCTCGGCCTCGCCGTCCTGATCGGCCGCCGCTACGACCGGCTCGCCACGGCCACGGCGACCTGAGCAGCCCGGTGAACCGGTTCCTCTGCCGCCGGCCCGATGCGCCCAGCAGCCGGCGTACCTGTGGTTTGTGGTGAAGAGCCGTGTAGCTTAGAGTCGGACTCACTCGAGCCGGAGGTCGGGCGAGCGATGGGAGGCACACGCCAGGGGGTCGTCCGCGCGGCCCGTGAGATACCGGCCGCGCCGGTCAAGGCGGGGGTCGCCACCGAGATGCAGGTCCTCGTTGGCCCCGGCGAAGGCGCGCCCAACTTCGTGCTACGCCGCTTCATCATGGGCACAGGTGGAGGGATGCCGAAGCACACCAACGAGGTCGAGCACGAGCAATACGTACTGCGCGGGAGAGCGAAGATCACGATCGGCGACGACGTGCACGAGGTGGGCCCCGACCACACGCTGTACATCCCGGCCGGAGCGGTGCACTCCTACGAGGTCGTCGAGGCGCCGTTCGAGTTCCTCTGCGTGGTCCCCAACCGACCCGACCAGGTCCGCATCGTCGGGGAAGGCTGCTAGCGCGCCAGCCGCGAGATCACTCGAGCGCAAGCCCCCAAGGACGCCGCGGACGCGTCAGGGAGGTGAGCAGCTATGGCCGTCCTCAAGCAACTCTCTGTGACCATGGAGAACACCGCGGGCACCCTGGCCCGTATGTGCGGGGCCCTCGGCGAGAAGAAGGTCAACATCCTCGCCCTGATGTCGAGCGAGCACCAGGGCAAGAGCCTGGTGCGCATGGTTGTCGACAAGCTCGCCGGGGCGAAGAAGGGGCTGGACGCCATCGGGTACGCGTATACCGAGGAACAGGTGCTCGGCGCCAAAGTCACCAATCGTCCGGGCACGCTCGCGCAGGTGGCGCGGCGGCTCGGTGAGGCGGGCGTGAACATCGAGTACGCCTACGTCGGCGCCCAGCCCGGATCGCGGCAGCTGCTCATCGTCCTGTCGCTCTCGGACTTCGACCGGGGGAAGAAGCTCGTCTAGCTCGGACCATGGGAGTCGCGACGGCGACCGGTTGGAACGCTACGGCGCGGCACAACGAGGAGAGCCGCACCTGTGGCATCTTCGTTGGGAACGCACCCTTGCCGATTCAGGGGCCGCTGGAGGGCGAACCGAAGTGCACGCCGTGATTTCGCTGCGTTCGGTGCCGCCCAGAGGCGGGGTGACGCCGACGCTCCGCGTGCCGCAGGGCGTCGCGGCCCTCGCCCTGGCGTTTTGCGCCACGGTGGCTGACGCCGCGGCCGCGCAGCAGCGCGACCCCGGCGTGGAGGCCGCGCTGGCCGGCATTCGCGACCGCTACACGACGATCCAGCAGAGCGTCGCCCGTTACGACTCGAACGTGGTGCGGTACCAGTCGCCCGGCGGATCGGGCACCGTTACGGCGTACCGTGACGGTGGGAGCCTGCGCAAGCTCACGGTCCGGTTCGACGGCGACGGGGCGAGCTGGGCCCTCGAGCACTTTTACTGGGACGACGCGCTGCTGTTCGGCCACCGCCGCTGGGAGCGGTTTCCGGAGGAAGGGCCGTCGCGGGTGAGCGACGATCGGTCGTACGTCGCGGAGGGACGCGTCATCCGCTGGCTGCGCACCGAGGAGGACGGTACGCGACGCACCGTCTCGCCGGCTGACGCGGCGTTCGGCTCCGGCGCAGCGGCGTTCCTCGCCGAGGCCGCCTGCTGGCGACGCTTCGTCGAGGGGCCGGCAGGCGCGGAAGCGCACTGCTGAGGGCGCAAATTCAGCGCTCCATCCTCACCTCAGCCAGGACGCTCTGGAACTCATTGAACGTTAGGCTCCGGGGCTCCGCGGGCAACAGCGGACTGGCGTACTCGGTCTGGCCGCCGTGCACTTCGATTCGAAAGCGCGCCGTGCGGCGGTCGCCGAGGTCCACGGCGACCAGAACGGGCATCCGGAAATCCTCCGGCACGTTCTCCTGCCGCACCGTGAGGTGCACCCTGAATCGCCCGCCTTCGGCGGCTTCGCTCCTCCAGGACACGCGGTAGGTGGGGATGTGCGTTCCGTGCACCCACTGATCGAAGAACCATCCCATCGGCACGCCCGCGTGGCGCTCCAGGATCGCGCGGAAATCGAGCGTGCTAGCCTCGCCGCCCCTGAACGTCCCGTAGTAGTCTCTCAGCATCTCGTTGAAGCGGTCGGATCGGAGCGTGCTCAGGTCGAGCATCAGTACGCGCAGCATGTGGAGGACCCACGCGCCCTTGCCATACACGATGTGCTGGTATCCGGACGGGGCATCCGGCGTGGCATTGCGGTAGCCGATCGAGATCGGCCCGCCGCGGCGCGTCAGCGCCAGGATTTCCGTCCGAAACCGGTCGAGGAACCGGTAGTAGTCGTCGTTGCGGCGTTTGACCGTCTGGAGGTAGACGAGGGCGCTGTGGGTCGCCAGCCCTTCGCTGAGCCACGCGTCCCGGTAGGTGGCGGCCCGGATGGCGTTGCCCCACCACTGGTGAGCGGCTTCGTGGGCCCGGAAGAACTGATCGAAACCGTCGGTCGACGTGTTCGAGAAAGTCCCCCAGGACAGGTGGATCATGCCGGGGAACGAAACACCCTCGGAATAGGGGATCTCCGTGACGGTGAATCGCTGGAAGGGGGGCTCCCCGTAGAGGCTCTGGAAGATCGCGAGGCTGTTCGAGATGTCGGCCGCGACCACCTCGCTCATGTTGCTCTGCTCCAGAAGCAGGATGCCCCGGCTGGCGAGGTCGCGCCTCAGGATGCGGTGCGCGTCGTCCGACATGAAGACGTCGAGCACCGGCGCTCCCGGGTTCTCGAAGCGCCGGGCCCGGAACAGCCCCAGGTTGAACGTGGCGTGCGGGATCGGCGCCTGCGTCACCCATCGTGTATTGACCACCCGCTCGGCCCGGCTCGAGTCGACCCTTTCACCCGTGCTCACCAGCGGGTACTGGAAGGGACTGTGATAGGTGATATCGAACAGCGACAGGCGCTCGCCCTCGGCGTTGCGCGGAAACCATGACGACGCGGGATCGACGTAGAAGAATTCGCCGTACCGGTCTATGGCGGTCCCGTGGTAGAAAACCGCCACCCTGAGCGTGTCTCCGGGTGGTGCCGCGCTCGGCATGCGCAACCATAGGTCGGTTTCGTCGTCCGCCTTGAACGGGAAGGCGGGCTCGCCCGACCCCCAGCGCGCCGAGTCCACGTCGAGCTCGGGGTCCAGCGTGAAGCGGAGCCAGGGCCCTACGGTGGTCACCGGGACGAGGGTCAGCGTCGCGGTGGCGGTCATGGCCAGGTTCGCGTCGAGTCGTTCGGAGAGGCGCACGTCGAGCACGTAGCTCGATACCTCGAGCCGATCGACGTAGCGCCACGTTCTGGTTTCGGTCGCCATCCGGCTCTCCGCGGGGGCGCTGCTGACCACCGCCCAGTTCCTGCCCCACTCACGACGATTGACCGGGCGAAGCAGTCGCACGGCCTCGGCCAAGGTCGGGTTGACCTGGAAGAGGACGGGATCGCCCCGGGTGCGCCTGATGTGCGCGAGGAAGAAACCCCTGTTGTCGGGGTTGATCAGCGGTTCCATTACGTCGCCGTCTAGCGACCCTTGATGCTCCCCCGATAGCGAGCGTACCAGGTCATTGACGAGGCCCGCGATGTCGTCCGGCACGGCCGCCGCACCGAACGGCAGGCGCTCGATCTGATCGCCGGTCGAGTCGGTAAAGAGGAGAATCGCCTCGGTGAGAGGCGCGTCCAGCGCCGGCGCGTCGGCGAACCGCTGCAGCTGTGCCCTCTCGACGGGGTCCAGCGGCGCGAACCGGAACCGGCCGGTGCCACGGAAGAACGCGCCCACCGTCCGTCCTCCCACTGGTGACAAGAGGAAGATCTGACCGCGCTCGAGCGTGATCTCGCCGACATCCCTTCGGAGCACCAGTTGGCTGACGGCGGCAACCCGCCCGGTCGGAGCCAGGCGCGCGATCTCGGCGTGATGCTCCAGGAACGTCCTGACGGGCGGTTCCATTCTCGCCGGTGGCGACTGCGCGATGGTAAGGGCAGGCAGCGACGCCAGGATGATCGTCGCGGTCAATAGGGCGCCGAGAGCGCAGTGTGAGCGTGCACGCATTGACAGACCTCTAGAACTGAGAGCAATCCGGCCAGTCACCGTCCACTGCCCACTGCCTGGCGCAAGTCAATATACCCGTCGCCGAGAGGGCGCGCGGGACCGATCAGCTCCACCTCGGGCTTCGTCGCTCCGCGCAGGCTCGCGACCAAAGCGCTATCGACAGCGGCCTTCCCCTGTGCGGCTGACCTGGCTCTCAGCGGCCCGCCCCCGGGCTCTGGCGCGTGCTCGTTGCTCGTCTCATCTTAGCGCCGTGCCCGAATCCCTCGAGCGCCTGCAGACGGCGCTGGCCGATCGCTACCGCATCGAGCGCGAGCTCGGCGCGGGCGGGATGGCGACGGTCTACCTCGCCGAGGACCTCAAACACGAGCGCAAGGTCGCGGTCAAGCTCCTGCGCCCCGAGCTGACGGCCATCCTCGGTGCCGAGCGCTTCCTCAATGAGATCCGCGTCACCTCGCACCTGCAGCACCCGCACATCCTGCAGCTCTACGACTCCGGCGCGGTGGAGGGGCTGCTCTACTACGTGATGCCCTACGTGGAGGGCGAGTCGCTGCGCGACCGGCTCACCCGCGAGAAGCAGCTGCCGGTTAAGGAGGCGACCGAGATCACACGGGCGGTGGCGAGCGCGCTGGACTACGCGCACCGCCACGGAGTGATCCACCGCGACATCAAGCCCGAGAACGTCCTGCTGCACGAAGGCCAGGCGCTGGTGGCGGACTTCGGGATCGC
>JACORV010000053.1 GCA_016179225.1 Gemmatimonadota bacterium
CAACGAGGGCGGTGTCCTCGCGTTGCGCGACGCGGATGGCGACGGCGTCGCCGAGGCGCGGCGGCGGTTTGGACCGGCGGGCGGATCGGGGATCGCCTTAGGCGGCAGCCTCCTCTACTTCGCGACAGACGACGCGGTGATGCGGTGGCCGTGGCGCACTGGCCAGCTCGAGCCCGAGGGCCCGCCGGACACGGTCGTCTCCGGCCTGGTGAGCCGGCGCCAGCACGCCTCCAAGACCCTCACCCTCGGCCACGACGGAGCGCTCTACGTCAACATCGGCGCGCCGTCCAACGCGTGCCAGGAACAGGATCGGCAGGCGGGCTCGCCGGGAAGGGATCCGTGCCCGCTGCTGGACAGCGCGGGCGGTATCTGGCGCTTCGACCCGAATCGCCTGCGTCAGCGGCAGGCCGACGGGACGCGCTTCGCGACCGGCCTGCGCAACGTCGTGGCGATCACGACCGACCCGGACGGCGCCGTCTACGGGGTCCAGCACGGACGCGACCAGCTGCGCGACGGCTGGCCGCAGCTCTACACTGACGAACAGAGCGCGGAGAAGCCGGCCGAGGAGCTGTTCCGCATCGAGCAGGGTGGGGACTACGGGTGGCCGTATTGCTACTACGACCCAGAGCTCCAGCAAAAGGTCCTGGCGCCGGAGTACGGCGGTGACGGGCGCACGGTGGGTCGCTGCGCGTCGGCGCGGAACCCGCTCGTGGCGTTCCCCGCCCACTGGGCGCCGAACGGCATCGTGTTCTACCGAGGCTCGCAATTCCCCACGGAGTATCAGGGCGGCGTCTTCATCGCGTTCCACGGCTCCTGGAACCGGGCGCCGCTTCCGCAGCAGGGCTACAACGTCGCGTTCGTGCCGTTCGACCGCGGCGCGCCGCGCGGCACCTTCACCGTCTTCGCCGAAGGGTTCCGGATCGGCGAGGGCCAGGCGGCGCACCGGCCAACCGGGCTCGCGGTCGGTCCCGACGGGTCGCTCTACGTGTCCGACGACCGCGGCGGACGGATCTACCGGATTCTCTACACGGGGAGATAGGGTTCCGGCGCCAGAGGTCGCCGGGCCGCTTCGAGGCAGTCGAGCCCTGAAGGGCTCGCTCGGCCTCCGGCGCACGCTGAAGCGTGCCCGAGCCCGCGTCCTTCAGGACGCGCCAGCGCCGAGCGAGGGCTTCAGCCCTCGACTGACCGCAGCCTAGATGGAACAAGTTGTGGCGGCACTAGATCCAGCCCTTCCAGCGGTATTTCACGCGCGCCGCCGTCTCGTAGAGCCACTGCCGGAACGCAGTCATCCGGTCCCGCCGCCCCCGCAGCGCCCACACCGCGAATTCTCGCGACTCGCTCGGCACGCACGCGACCCGCAGGCCGGCCTTCTCGAAGGTGGCGCAGGCGCGACGCGTGTGCAGGGGCGACGTTACTACGATCACCGCGGTCCACCCCTGGCGCTTCGCCAGCGCCGCCACGCGTATGGCCTCGTCGCGAGTCGTGTTGATCGAGTCCACCGTGAACACCGGAACGCTGTCCCGCGAAACCGCGATCAAGCGCCGCTGGTCCTCGTCGGACGTGACCTCCCCGCCGCCGACCTTCCGATGGAGCCGCGTCAGGACGAGCTGCGGAGCCGCGCGATGCGCGACCAGCCTGAGCCCGGCGAGGAGACGGTCCGCGGCGTCCGGCGAGAGCAGCGCGTCATCGTTGAGACCGGACGACAGGACGACGACCGCGTCCGCGGCGCCGAGGGAGTCGGCGCGCACGAGCCCCTGGGCGGGTGCCACGACGATGGGCGTGTAGGCGACGACCAGCGTCGTCAGGGTGAGTCCGGCCGCCGCGATCCAGACCAGGAGCCGCAATCGAGTCGCCCCGAGTGCGGTGCCGAGGATCACGGCGGGGAGGAGCAGCGTGGTATTCTGCCAGACGAGGATGATGCACGCGAAGTAGCTGAGTGTGCCGAGGACGAGGCCGATGGCCGCGCCGCGCAACCGCGCGGCTGCGCGGCCAGAGGACGGGGAGGTCATGGCCGCCTAAGATAGCGTGACCTCCCGGTCGGTGCGCGCGCGTCAGTACTGGAACCGGTAGGTCATCCCTCCGAAGGCGTGAAATCCCTTGTACGTCAGCTCGCCCCCCACGGGGTCGAAGAAGCGGACGTACTGGTAACCCACCGTCCCGCTGAAGCCGAAGGCCTGGCTGAAGCGGTACTCGAAGCCTCCCCCGCCCTTGAGCCCGACTCCGGCGATGATGACCGTGCCGCTCCCCCCACCGCCACCGAGCAACCCGCCACTCACGGTGTTGCGGCTGTCCACGCCTATCGTGAAGCCGACGCCGGCCGTCAGATACGGCTCGAAGGGCTGCTCGGGGCTGGTGGTCGGATACAGCTTTATCGCCGTGAGCATCGGGATGAGGATGCTGCCGATGTCCTCGGCGCTCGTGCCGGTGCCCGAGCGCTGCGAGCGGCGCCACAGTCCGGCGCTGCTCTCGATGGCGAGGTGGCGGTCCAGCCCCTTCTGGAAGTAACCCTCTAGTGCCGGCATCGTGGAATACGTGGCGCCGCTCACCTCCGCGAGGCCCGTCACTTGCCAGGTGCCGATCCGGATTCCGGCTCCCTGACGGGCGCGCCGCGCGCGCCGCTCGATCTCGTCGAGCGAGTCCCTCTGGGCGGCGGGGCTCGGTCCAACCACTTGAGCGCGAGCGGCCCCCGCCGCGAGAAGCATCAAGCATCCCAGCGCGAGGCCGCGCACGGCCGTCCTGCTCCATCGCCTCAGCTGCGTCATGGCATCCCTCCGATTGCTTCGGGTGCCGCGTCGACTAAACCCGCGTACTAAATAGTCGGCAGTGCTCCCGGCACGCAACATGACTGGGGTCACAAGGTGACCCTCTGAACGCGTCTTGGGTAACGACCGGGCGCGGAACGTGACGTGCGTGGGAGCGGGCAAGTGGTGCAGATCACGTCCGGTGCGTCACGCGCTCGAGAACACGGCCCGGTCCATGGCGGCCAACGCCTGGTCGGAGAGCTCGACCTCCGACGCCGTGACAGAATCCCGGGCGTGCTCGGCGGTTCGTGCGCCGGGAATAGGGATCACCGTGGGTCCTCGTGAGCGGACCCAGGCGAGAACGACCACGTGCGCCGAGACGCCAAGGGCGCGCGCGATGCCCAGCAGCGTCGGGTGGGCGGGGAGCTTCTTGTTGAGCCGACCGCCTCCCAGGGGGCTGTACGCGAGGAACCCGATCGCCTGCCGTGTGCAGTAGGAGACCACGCCATCCTCGAGCGCTTCGCGAAAAAAGGGGTTGAGCCGGTTCTGCACGGTTGTCACGGGCACGATCGCGCTCGCCTCCTCGATCTCCTCCACCGAGACGTTCGACAGGCCGACCCAGCGGACCTTCCCTTCCCGCTGGAGGTCGGCGAGCGCGCCGGCGCTGTCGGCGAGC
>JACORV010000054.1 GCA_016179225.1 Gemmatimonadota bacterium
GAAAGATCCCGCGCACCACGACCTGATAGTGCCGGTTCGGGTTCAGCAGCGTCTCCCAGCGGAAGATGGCGGCCATGTTCTCTATCGGGTACATGTACCCCGAGAGGATGATCGCCGGCAGGAAGAAGAAGAACATGGACATGAACGCTTCCTGCTGCGTGTTCGAGACCGTCGAGATGAGGAGGCCCAGGCCGAGCCCCGAGAGGATGTAGAACACGCTGGCGAAGAGGAGCAGCGCGAAGCTGCCGCGGAACGGGATGTCGAACCAGAGCATCGCGACCGCGGTGATGAGCACCAAGTCGGTGAAGGCCACAAACACCACCGGCAGCGTCTTGCCGAGGATCAGCTCGCTCGGCGCGAGCGGGCTCACCATGAGCTGCTCGAGCGTGCCGATCTCCCGCTCGCGCACCACCGCGAGCGACGTGAGCAGCAACCCCATCAGCATGACGATGGTGCCGATCACGCCCGGCACGTTGTACACCTGGCTGGTGAGGTTCGGGTTGTACCAGGCCCTCGCCCGCAAGTCGACACCCTGACCGCCTAGCCCCCCGACACCCTGCACGCCTGCCCGCCCGACCGCCTGCCCGCCTTTCACCAGCCCGAACCGTTGAATGATCTGAGTAGCGTAGCCCTGCGCGACGTTCGCCGTATTCGAGCTCGTCCCGTCGAGCAACACCTGCACCCGGCCCGGGCGACCCGCCGCGAGCTCGGCGGAGAAGCCGCGCGGAATCTCGAGCCCCACCAGCGCGTCGCCGTGGTCGAGCGCGCCGATCAGGTCCTGCGGCCGCTCCCCATACCCGACCACGCGGAAGTGGCCCGAGGCCTGGAAGCTCTGGACCAGCTCCCGCGAAAGTGCGGTGTGGTCGTAATCCACCACCCAGGTCTTCACGTCGCGCACGTCGGTGGTCACCGCGTAGCCGAAGAGGAGGAGCTGGACGATGGGCGAGATGAAGAGCATGCGCTGGGAGCGCGGGTCCCGGAGCATCTGCCGGAACTCCTTGCGCACCAGCTGCCAGAGGCGCGAGGTGTTCACCGGCCCCACGATCACGCGATCTCCTTGTGGAACGCGCGCACCGCGAGGGTCAGCCCGGCCGCCGCGAAGATCATCATGCCCAGGCCCTGCGCCCAGAGCACCTCCGGGCCGACGCCCTTGAGGAAGACGCCGCGCAGCACGGTGACGAAGTAGCGCGCCGGCACCAGCGCCGAGACGACGCGGAGCGCCTTAGGCATCGCGTCGATGTCGAAGATCAGCCCCGAGAGCAACAGCGACGGCAGGTACGTCGCGAGCATGGCGATCTGGGTGGCGAGGAGCTGGGACTTGATCGCCGCGCTGATGAAGATCCCCAACCCGAGCGCGCCGAGGAGGAAGAGGAACGTCATCGCGAGCAGGAAGAACGGGTTGCCGCGGAACGGCACGCCGAAGACCGTGATGCCGATGGTCACGGCGACCACGACGTCGATCATGCCGATGCCGAGGTAGGGGAGGAGCTTGCCGAAGATCACCTCGACGCGGTGCACCGGCGTGGTGGCGAGCTGCTCCATGGTGCCGCGCTCCCACTCCCGCGCCACGGTGAGCGCGGTGAGCATCGCCGCGATGATCATCATGATGACGGCGACCAGCCCCGGCACCACCATGTTGCTGCTCTTCAATTCTTCGTTGTACCAGACGCGCGTCTCGGGCGAGACGGTCGAAGGAACGGTCCCGCCCCGCAGCACCGCCCGCGCCGAAAACGAGGTCACGATGCCGCGCGCGTAGTTCATCGCGATGGACGCGGTGTTGGCGTCGCTGCCGTCCACCAGCCCCTGCACCGCGGCCGGCCGGCCGCTCGCGAGGTCGCGCGCGAAGCCGGGCGGGATCACCAGCACCAGCCGCACGGTGCCCTTCTCGAGCAGCGGGGCCACTTCCCGGTCCCGCTCGAGGTGGCCGTGCACCCGGAAGTACCCCGACGACGCGAACGACTGCACCAGCTCGCGGCTCTGCTGGGTCCCGTCCTGGTCCAGCACCGCCAGCCTGATGTCGCGCACGTCGAAGGTGATGACGTAACCGAAGAGAAGGGTGAGCAGCGCCGGCACCACGAAGGCCATGCCGAGGCTGCGCGGGTCGCGGCGCAGCTGGATGACCTCTTTGCGCGCCACGGCGCGGAGACGCGACAGGCGGATGGTTGGCCCGCTGGCCCGTTGGTCGCTAGCCAACGACCGCGCCTCCCGCGCGCTCCACCAAGGTGACGAACACCTCTTCGAGAGTGCGCGCGTCCACCGACGCCTTGAGCGCGCTCGGTTGGTCGAGCGCGATGATCCTGCCGCGGTTCATCAGCGCGAGCCGGTGGCAGTACTCGGCTTCCTCCATGTAATGCGTGCTCACGAAGATCGTGGTTCCGCCGTCGGCGAGCTGGTAGATCAGGTCCCAGAAGCCGCGCCGCGCGACCGGGTCCACGCCCGAGGTCGGCTCGTCGAGGAAGAGGATCGGCGGCTGGTGCAGCACCGCGCACCCCAGCGCGAGCCGTTGCTTGAAGCCGAGCGGCAGCTCGCCCGTCATGCGGTGCCGCCGGTCGGCGAGCCCGGCCATCCGCAGCACCCAGTCCCGCCGGTCCTCGAACCTTTGACCCGTCACCTCGTAGAGCCCCGAGAAGAACGCGATGTTCTCCTCCACGGTGAGGTCGTTGTAGAGCGAGAACGCCTGCGACATGTAACCGATGCGCCGCTTGATCCACTCGCTGTCGGAGCGCACGTCGTGCCCGGCCACGACGCCCGTGCCGCCGGTCGGCGCCAGCAGGCCGGTGAGCATCTTGATCGTCGTCGTCTTCCCCGCGCCGTTGGGGCCGAGGAAGCCGAAGACCTCGCCTGTGGCGACGTCGAAGGAGAGGTGGCTGACTGCGGTGAAGTCGCCGAAGGTGCGGGTGAGGTCGCGTACCCTCACCGCCGGCTCGGCGCCGACGTGGCTGTCCGGGTGCTCGAGCGGCGGCGGCGCCGTCATGCGCCTCCCCGGCACCACGCGCCCTTCCGAGAGCAGCGCGACGTCGTCGCACCGCTCGGCCTCTTCCGGCGTCGAGGTCGCGAGGAGCACCGTCGTGCCATCCGACACCATCTCGCGGATGATCGCCCAGAGCTCGCGGCGGCTGATCGGGTCCACGCCGAAGGTCGGCTCGTCGAGCAGCAGGATGGCGGGGTGGTGGATGCGCGCGCAGCACAGCGAGAGCTTCTGCTTCATCCCGCCCGAGAGCTTCCCCGCGAGCCGGTCCTCGAACGGGCCCAGGCTGGAGAAGCGGTACAGCCGCTCCAGCCGCGCCGGGCGCTCGTGCCTCGGCACCTCGTAGAGGTCGGCGTAGAACTCGATGTTCTCGCGGACGGTGAGGTCGGTGTAGAGGCCGAACCGCTGGCTCATGTAGGCGATCCGGTGCTTCACGCCTTCCGGGTCCTTCGCGACGCTCACCCCGCCCACGATCGCGTCGCCCGCCGTGGGGCGGAGCACCCCCGCGAGCATTCGCAGCGTCGTCGTCTTGCCGGCGCCGTCCGGCCCCACCAGCCCGAACAGCGCGCCCGGCGCGACCTCGAGGTCGAGCCCGTCGACGGCGGTGAGCTCCCCGAACTTCCGGGTGAGCCCCCGCACCAGGATGGCAGCCTGCTCACTCATCGCTGCCCACCGCTGCAACTCTGCAACCCTGCAACTCTACTGTCGACTGCCAACAGCTTGGAGGCGAACATCGGCGGGGATACCGGGCTTGAGGTCGTATGTCGAATCCTGTGTCACCCTCACCTTCACCGCGTACACCAGCTTCACCCGCTCTTCCGTGGTCTGCACGTTGCGCGGCGTGAACTCCGCCTGGCTCGCGATGAATGCCACCTGGCCGCGGTACCTCCTGCCCGGGTACGTATCCGCCGTGATCGTCGCCTCCTCGCCGATGCGCACCGCGCCGATGCGGTCTTCGCGGATGTCGATCCGGACCCAGCGGTCGTCGAGGTTCCTGACGGTGAGGACGGGCGCGCCCGCGCCGACCGTCTCGCCGGGTTCGCGGTCCCTCACGGTGACGATGCCGTCGAACGGGGCGCGGATCAC
>JACORV010000051.1 GCA_016179225.1 Gemmatimonadota bacterium
CTCCTCAGCAAGGAGCACGCGGCCATCGCGCCGGCGCTGCTCGTCCTCGACGGCGCCGCAACCCGTCCGGCGGCGCGTACCGGACTGCCGTGGCGCGACTACGCGGCCGTCCTCCTCGTCACCGCCCTCTGGCTCGCCCTCCGGCGGCACGTCGAGGGCGGCCTCTCATTCCAGGTCGTCGCGCCGACGTTCTTCCACCTGGGCACCTGGGGCCGCATCAGCACGATGCTGCCCGTCGTCTTCGTGCTGCTGCGCCTGCTCGTGTGGCCTTTCGACCTCTCGTCCGACTACCACCCCCTGGTTGTCGAGCGGGTGGAGCGCCTCACCTTTCTGGGGGTGGCCGGAGCACTCGTACTGGTCGCGCTCGTCGCGCTCGCCTTCGCGACCTGGCGCCGGCAGCGCGCCGTCTCCGCCGGGCTCTTCGTCATTGGCGTCGCCTGGCTCCCGACGGCGAACCTCCTCTTTCCGACCGGAATCGTGATCGCCGAGCGGACGCTGTACCTGTCTACCGCGGGAGTGGCGCTTATCGCCGCGGCCGCCGCCGAGGCCTTCGCGCTCCACAAAGGTGAGCGCGTGGCGGTCTTCGCCGCAGCCCTGGTCTGCTTCCCCCTCACGGTGCGCACGATCTCGGCGATCCCTGCCTGGAAGGACAACCGGGACCTCGTCGTGAGCGCCCTGCTCCGTCACCCGGAATCCTACCGCGTCCACATATTGGCGGCGCGCGTGTACCGGCGCCTGGGGCTGCCTGGCCTGGCAATGAGCGAGTATTCTATCGCCGAGGCGCTCTATCCCCTCGACCATTTCCTCCTGGCCGAGAGAGGGGACTTCGCCCTCGACGAGAACGACCCGCGTCTGGCGCTCGTGTACCTGCGGAGGGCCGAGCATCTCGACACCAACAACACACTCACGCAACAGCTCCTGGCTCATACCCTGCTCCGGCTCGACTCGGCGCAGGCGGCGCTTCCTCACGCACGCCTGTCGGTGGCCGCCGGACCCACCCGAGCGGCGGCCGCCCGGGTGCTGGCGGCAAGCTTCGTCGCGCTGGGGCAACGAGATAGCGCGTTGGCGGTATGGCCGGCGTTCGGCAGGAGGGGCGGCAGGCACTTCGAGCGGTGGCTCTACCAGGCCTCGACGTTCGCCGCCCTGGGGACGTTGGACAGCGCGCACATGGCCTTCGATTCCGCCTTGGTTGGCGCTCCGACGGACTCCGTAGCCCGCAGGCAGATCGAAGAAGCCCTGGAGATACTCCGTGGGCGCGCGCCCTCGCCCTCCGTCTTGCGTTGAGCGGCAGGGGTTGCAGAAAGCCAGAGCGCGAGTTTATTACCTGGCCCGGCAGCGACCGCAGCCCTGAGGATATGTCGTTGGAGGGCAATGTCTTTTCAGGCAGGCAGCGGTCGTGGCACGCCCATTGCTGGTTAAGGACTCGGAGTAGTGCCTGTACCAGCTTCATCTACCCTCACGCTTTGGCAAGGGAGGCACCTAGTGCGGAACACGAGAGGCTTCACGCTGATCGAGCTTCTGATCGTGGTGGTGATCATCGGCATTCTGGCCGCCATCGCGATCCCGAAGTTCGCGAGCACGAAGGAGAAGGCGTACATCGCCGCGATGAAGTCCGACCTTCGCAACATCGTCACGGCGGAAGAGGCGTATTTCGCGGACTACGTTACCTACGGAGGCACGACGACATTGATCGGCTTCACTCCGTCGACGGGCGTGTCGATAGGCGCGATTACTGCTAGCGGCACGGGCTGGAGCACGACGGCCACGCACGTCGGGGCAGCGGGTAAGACCTGCGCTATCTTCGTGGGTAGCGCCACGCCGCCAGCCCCTGCGGTCAACGAAGGCGAGCCGAAGTGCAGCTGAGGAGACACGCGTAACCGGGGGGGCGGCGCTTCGGTGCCGCCCTTTCCGTTTTGGAGCCTTGAATCCGTGACCTGGTGTCGCTGGATTCTTGCCATTCGGCCGGCGTTCGGCGCTTGAGTGCTGCGGTGTCCCTTTCTCGGTCGAGCGCGCATGCGTAAGAGCAAGGGCTTCACGTTGATCGAGCTGCTGATCGTGGTGGTCATCATAGGCATTCTGGCCGCCATCGCGATCCCGAAGTTCGCGAGCACGAAGGAGAAGTCGTACCTCGCCACGATGAAGTCCGACCTCCGCAACCTCGTGACCGCGGAGGAGGCGTATAACGGCAACTACCAGTCGTACACCGGTACCCTCTCGTCGCTGGAGTTCCAGGCATCGTCGGGCGTAACCGTGAGCATCGGCCCCGCCGACGCGATCGGCTGGAACGCGACGGCCAGCCACATCGGCACGTCAAAGACGTGCGGGATCTTCTACGGCACGTCTACGGCGCCCATCGCGGGGCAGAACGAGGGCGAGCCGAAGTGCCAGTAGCATGGCTCGACTGAACGAGCAAAGGGCGGGCGACAGTGCCCGCCCTTTGCGTTTTGGCACCGTCCCGCGCTACAAATGAGTGCGATGCCCTGGATCACGCGCGGATCGGCGACGCCTGCCAAGCCCTCCATCAGGGCCGAGCTGCTCTTCAACCTGGCCTTCCTGGCGGCGGGTGCGCTCGTGCTGGCGGTGGTGTCGGCTTTTCTCGCCCCCTTGTTCGGGAAGAGCGACCTCGGGTTCCTTTTCCTCGCCGGGCTGGTCGCCGCTGACGTCGTCATATTCATCGCCTTCGGCCGCTACCTGGTCTCCCGGCTCGTCACGGGGCCCATGGAGACGCTGGTCGAGGCGACGCAGGCCGTTGCCGCCGGCGAGCTCACCCGCCGCGCGCCGGGCGCCGCCACGCGCGAGCTGGATCGCCTCGCCGACAGCGTGAACCGGATGACCGAGCGCCTCCTCGACGCGCAGAGCGCGCTGGTCCGCGCCGAGAAACTGGCCTCGGTTGGGCGCCTCGCCGCCGGGGTCGCCCACGAGATCGGCAACCCGCTCTCGGCCATCGGCAACTACGTCGAGCTGTTGAGGCGCCGCGGCGCCGACCCGGAGCTCGTCGGCGCCATCGAGCGCGAGAGCGCGCGCATAGACACGATCGTGAGGAGCCTGCTCGATTACGCCCGGCCCCGCGGCGAGGACCGCGCCGCGATCGGCCTGGCGGACGTCGTCGCCGGCGCCGTGGACCTCCTTCGTGCGCAGGGTGTCCTGCGGGCGGTCACTATCGAGGTCTCGGCGGATCCCGGCGCGCCACCGGTATGGGGAGATCGCGTGGCACTCGAGCAGGTCTTCGTCAACTTGCTCCTGAACGCCGTGGACGCGGCGGGCGAGGGCGGTCGCATCCACGTGCTCACCGGCCCCACGCTCCTCGGCGACGGCGACGAAACGCAGCGCCGATCGTCCGACGCCGCCGGGGTGCCGGGGGCCGACGACCGGCGCGAGCGCCGCTCGGGCCGCCACCTGGCGGGTGTGCCAGACGGCAGCCGGGCGGTCCAGGTCGTCGTCGCCGACAACGGCCCGGGCGTGCCCGACGACCAGGCCGAGCGCATCTTCGATCCGTTCGTCACGACCAAGCCGCCGGGCAAGGGCACGGGCCTCGGCCTCGCGATCGTCCAGCGCATCGTGCACGACCACGGCGGCCGCGTAGATGTCGCTCGCGCGCGCGAAGGAGGCGCCGCTTTCACTGTGATGCTGCCCGCCCACCTCCCATGAAGCTTCTCATCGTCGACGACGAGCCCGGCCTGCGGCAGTCGCTGCGCCTCATCCTGTCGGACGAGCAGTACCAGGTCGCTGACGCACCCGACGGCGCCACGGCGCTGGCACGGGCGGCCGCCGCGCCCTTCGACATCATCCTGTGCGACGTGCGCATGCCGACCATGGACGGCCTCGAGTTCCTGCGTCGGTACCACGCCGGGGGCGGGACGGCGCTGGTGATCATGATGAGCGCCTACGGCAGCGAGGACGCCGCCATCGCGGCGATGAAGGAAGGCGCGTACGACTACATCGCCAAGCCGTTCCGCGCCGAGGAGGTGGTGCTGGTGCTCCGCAAGGCCGAGGAGCGCGAAAAGCTCAGGCGCGAGGTGGAGTCCCTGCGCTCGGCGTTGGGCTCCGGTGCGGCGTCGCCGCACATCGTGGCGGAATCGCCGGCGATGCGCGCGGCCCTCGACGTGATCGCCAAGGTGGCCCCGCACCGGACCACGGTGCTCGTCACCGGGCCGAGCGGCACCGGTAAAGAGGTACTGGCGCGCGAGCTGCACCGCCTGTCGCCGCGCGCCGGTCAGCCCTTCGTTGCCGTCAACTGCGCGGCGATCCCGGAGACGCTTCTCGAGTCGGAGCTGTTCGGCCACGTGCGCGGCGCTTTTACCGGCGCCGTGGGCGATCATCGCGGCCTCTTCGAGCAGGCCTCGGGCGGCACGCTCTTCCTGGACGAGATCGGCGACCTGCCAACCTCCCTGCAGGCCAAGCTGCTGCGGGTGCTGCAGGACGGCGAGATCCGGCGCGTCGGCGACGGCGCCTCGCGCCGCGTGGACGCGCGGGTCGTGGCGGCCACCGCGCGCGAGCTCGAGAAGGACGTCGCCGTGGGCCGCTTCCGCGAAGACCTCTACTACCGGCTCAACGTCGTCGCCGTCAGGCTTCCGCCCCTGGTCGAGCGCCCCGAGGACGTGCCGCTCCTGATCCGCGCCCTCCTTAAGCGCCACAGCGCGCGCCTCGGCTGCCCGGTGCCGGAGATCGAGCCGGAGGCGCACCGCGCCCTCCTCGATCACGCGTGGCCCGGCAACGTGCGCGAGCTCGAGAACGCGCTCGAGCGCGCGATGGTCCTGGCCCGGGGCGGTGTCATCCGCCGGTCGGACCTGCCGCACGCCGTGGTGGAATCGGCGGCAAGCGGTGACGACCGCTCGGGCGGCGACCTGTCGCTCAAGAAACACGCCGGCGAGGTCCAGGGCGAGATCATCCGCCAGGCGCTCCAGCGCTCGGGCGGCAACCGCCGACAGGCCGCCCAACTGCTCGGCATCTCCGTCCGCACCCTCTTCTACAAGCTGAAGGAGCTCGGCATCACCGAATAGGTTTTTTGCAGCCGCAGCGCCACCTCTCGCACGAATCCGCACCTATCGTTCCGGCGATCCGCGTTAAGATCGCGGCATGGAACAGCGTCCGTGGAGAGACCCGCAAGGGTTCTCCCTCGTCGAGGTCGTGGTGGCCATGGTTCTCCTGACCATCGGCGTGCTGTGCCTCGCGGCCTCGGCCCGCTCGGTGACCCGGCTGACCTCGCAAGGAGCGCGGGTCGGCCAGGCGGCGATAGTGGTCGCCTCCCGCCTGGAGCGGCTGCGCGCCGGCGCCTGCGACGCGCTTGCCGGCGGCGGCTCGGCGATCTCCGGCCCGTTCACCGAGCGCTGGACCGTGGAGGCGTCGGGTGCGGTAGGTACGGTGACCATCACCGTGTCCTATCCGGATGGCGCCGTCATACGGTACGACACGCTCGGCGGGATCATCACGTGCGACCAGCGGGGGCCGTGAGAACGCTCGCGGTGCACGTCGGCGTAAGGCACGCTCGAGCGGAGCGTCGTGGGTTCGCCATCGTGGCGACCGTCTTCGCCTTGGTGATCGTCGCCGCGCTCGTGACGGGAGCGTTCTTCGCGGCGGAGCAGGAGCTGCGAGTTGCCCGCAACAGCCGCGACGCGCAGCGCGCCCTCAGCGCGGCGGAGGCGGCGTTGGGCCTCACCGTAGCCGGATGGGACGGCGCACGGTTGAACGGGTTGGCGGTCGGCGATTCGGCCATCGTCGCCGTCTCGTCTCCTCAGGGCACGGGCGCCGCCGGTGCGACGGTCGTGCGGCTCAACGAGCAGCTTTTCCTGGTGCGTGCGACCGGCCTGAGCCCGGGCGAGGTCGCGCGGCGGACGCTCGGTCTCGTGGTGCGTCTCGTTCCGCCGCCCGCCAGCTTCCGGGCCGCCGTGACCGTCCTGGCTGCGCCCGCGCCGGAGGTCTCGGACCTCATCGACGGGGTGGATCGGGACCCGTCCGGCTGGAGCTGCGAGGCCTTGCCGGGCGATACGCTACCGGGCGTCGTCGTCGACTCGGCTAGCGTGGACTGGGATGCGCTCGTGGCGCTCGCGCTAACGATCTACGAGCCCGCCGAGCTCCCAGGGCCGGTCGTGGACGTCGCGCCCATGGGAGACGCCGCGACCTGTGACGAGACGGCGCGGAACAACTGGGGCGAGCCGGGCCGGCCCGCGACCGTCGCCGGCTGCGCGACCTACTTTCCCACGGTATACGCGAAGGGTGATCTGACCCTCGCCGGCGGGCGGGGCCAGGGCCTGCTGCTGGTGGAGGGCGACCTGACCCTCGCGGGCGGCTTCGAGTTCGTCGGCGCGATCATCGTTCGCGGCTCGCTTTCCTTCGTCGGCTCCGGTGCCAGCGTGCGCGGCGTCGTGGTCGCGGCGTCGTTGCGCGCCGGCCCCGACTTGGCTCCGGGCGGCTTTTCCATCGGCTACTCGTCGTGCGCGCTCCGCAGTGCTCTCGGACCGGGTTCCCGGGTTCAGCCGCTGGAGCGGCGCGCCTGGGCGGAGCTGTTCTGAGGTCGCGGTGCTGCCGATCAGGAGCGACGCGAGGTGCAATTGGTTGCAGTCACTGCAGTTGCGCGCGTGCAGGAGACGCGCTGGTCTGAGCGTTCGGCGTTGTGCGCCAACGGGTTACGCTCCGGCACAGTGTGTGCTATAGTCTCTTGCAGGCTATGGAATCCTATCGGACGCACCCGGCTAATCGTGGCTTCACCCTCATCGAGATGGTGATGGTGGTGGTTCTCATCGGCGTGCTGATGTCGGTGTCCCTGCCGTTTTTCCGCAATACGTC
>JACORV010000060.1 GCA_016179225.1 Gemmatimonadota bacterium
CGTGGTCGGCGCGCTGCCGGACAGCGTGCTGATCAAGGCCGTGACGGCGGGGAAGGGCCGGAACATGCCGGCGTATCGGGGCCGGCTGACTGCTGACCAGATCAGGGCCCTCGTGGCCCACCTGCGGACCTTGAGCCGCCGTCCGTAGGGGGCGGCTAGGCGCTGCGCGAAGTCCATCCCCCGCGCGGCTACCGTCGCGGAGCGCCGCCAAGGTGGCACAGGCGGCACATCGCGGGATTCCGGTCGCCCATTTCCTCGTTGAACCCCGGGCCATGGGGATTCACGCGCCAGCCGAGCGACGCCGAATGGCATCGGAGGCAATCGTTCTGCGCGTGGCAGCTCGCGCAGCTCTCGATCCCGCGGCGGGCGACGGCACCATGGCCGAAGACCCACATCGGCTGGGCGTCGTGGAACCGGCCGAACGGAGCGCCGGTGCCAGCCTCGCCCGTGGTGCGGTGGCAGTTGCGGCAGAAGGCCTCCGTCTGGTGGCAGGTCGCGCAATCGTTCTCCCTCGTATAGGCGCTTTGGGCGTGCCGCTGGACGAAGTCGCTGCCGTGGTACCGGGGCGACCCTGCGGCGTCGTGGCAGCTCGCGCAGAAGGCGGGCGCGTGGCAGCGGCTGCAGCTCGCGTCACCGCCGCCGGCCGGAACGCGGTGGCGCAGCAGATGGTCCGGCGCGTGGTCGGGTGGCCGAAGGCCCGAGAGATCGACGCCGCGCGCGCCGCCCCGCACCCGCCGCGGCAGCTCGGCCACCGGTTGCACCCGCTCCTCGGCGCGGTGGCAGCCGATGCACGACTCGCGGGCGTGGCAGTTGCTGCAGGAGGACACGTCCGCGCGCGCCATGAGACCGTGCACGCGCAGGAAGCCGCTGGCCTCGTGGAACGGCGGCTTCCGATAGGTGACGCGCCGGTTGCGCACCAGCAAGCCGACGCGCGGGTCGCTCGGGAGGTTTTGGATCGCCTCCAGCCTCGCCGCGTTCACGTGGCACGAGGCGCAGAGCTCGCGCGCATGACAGGTCTGGCACGTCGGGCCGCCCGCGTCCGCGGCGTGGGCGGAGGCGTATGAGGAGTCGTGCGACGGCGGCTTCGGTAACGCCGCGATCGCCGCTGGGATCAGGCGCGACGCCTCCCGGAGCGGCACGTGGCACCTGTTGCAGGTCGCTTGCGCGAGGTGGCTCTCGGCGCGGTGCGCGTGGCAGCTCAGGCAACGCTCGGGATGCGCGCGGCCGACGTCCATCAGCCGGGCTTCGGCGCTCGTGGCGTGACACCGACCGCAGGAGAGCGCGGAGTCCCCGGCGGCCTGGACGCGCGCGGCGTGCCCCTGATGGTCGTAGCGCAGGTTCGTGGCGCGCGGTGAACCCGGCGCCCATGTCACACGGGGCAGGAGGGAACCGTCGTGGCAGCTGGCGCAGGAGCTGGCCGTCGGCCGCGCGCTCGCAGAGTC
Source organism: Gemmatimonadota bacterium (assembly GCA_016179225.1). Classification (GTDB taxonomy): domain Bacteria; phylum Gemmatimonadota; class Gemmatimonadetes; order Gemmatimonadales; family JACORV01; genus JACORV01. The sequence continues at coordinate 1,443 of JACORV010000060.1, forward strand.
GCCGCTCACGATTCCGGCATGGCAGGCGCCGCATCCGGTGAAGACGCGGCCGTGCCGGGCGTGGGGGAAGGAATCCACCGCCACCGCCGTGGCGGCCGTTGCGTGCCCGAGTACGGCCGGGACCCGTGGTGAGGCCGGGACGAAGGCGAGGGCGACGCACGGCGCGAAGGCGAGCAGGAGGCCTCTGTTCATCGCGGCGCCCCCAAGCGGTCGGGATTCGCACCGAACACGACTTCGAGGGCGAGGAGCGCCCGCGTCTGCGACCAATCGACCCCCGCCTGCCCTTGGAGCCGGCGGTGCAGGTAGCGCATCAGCTCGCCCCGCAGGAACGCGCGCGTGCCGATCGGTCCGCGTGCCTCGACGCCCGCGCCGTACACTGTGCCGTCCGAGACGCGGAACGCTCCCTCCTGCTGAAAGGCGGCGCCTCTGGCTCCCAGGTACCACGCGTCGGGCCGCGCGTAGCCAAGCCCCGTCTCGCCGCCGCTCTGCGCCCCCCCAAAGCCCAGTAGCAGCCGGTAGGTCCCGTCGAGGACAAAGTCGCCCCGGAGCCAGCGCAGGGAAGCACTGAGCAAGTGGGCCTCATCCTTCACCTCGACGAGGAACGGAGTCTGCCCGCCAATCGGCTGGTAGCGCCGGTAGGTGTAGGTCGAAGCGAGCGCCAACCCCGGGCCCGTGCTCACGCGCAGGCTGGCCGTGAGGCCGCGGTGGGCCTCAGGCGTGAACGCCCCCCATATGGTCGTGAGGTCGAGCAGCGGGCGGTAGCGGAAGGCCTCGACCTCCACGTAACTGCGCTGGCCGAATCGCAGCAGCGCACCCAGCTTCGCCTTGCCCCACTCGCCGGCCGCCAGGTCGGCGTCGGCCGACGTTGAAAGTACAACGCGTTCGCCGACTCCCATGCGCGCGTCCACCGCGGCCCGCTCCGAGACCAGACCGCTGCGGTTGCTGAGGAGCTCGCGCTGGTAGATGGCCGAGATGGATGAAACGTCAGACGGTGCGGTCCAGAGCGACGCGCCGAAGAGGACCGTACCGCGATCCGGGCGCAACGGGTCGAGCGACCGAATCGCGGGGCTCCCTACCGGCTCCAGGAAGCCGCGAGCCAGCCCCCGTCCCCCGAATCCCTCGAGGCGCACCGTCGGCCAGGGCCGCCACGTCGCCGTGAGCCCGTCAAACGCATAGAAGCCCAGGCCGGACGCGCGCTGTTGGCGTCCGCCGCGCAGGCGGTAGCGCGGCCGTTCCAGCTCCACGAATGCGTACAGAGCGTCGAAGTGGTCGTCGGAGCGGGGCCAGACCAGCTCCGATCCGAGCGCGGCGCGGCCGCGCAGGAGCGCGTACCCGCGCAGGCCCGGCACGCCGAGTCCCCAGGCGGACAGCTCGACCTCCTGGGTGAGGGGTGCAGCATGGGCTACGGACTCGGCTCGATAGGTCCCGGACGCCGTGTCGTAACGGATGGGCCGGAGCTGGGCATATCGGGTGGTCGTCACCGAGCGCACGCGCACGGACTGCGCCCAGAGGGGCGTCGCGACGAGCGCGACCAGCGCGAGTGCGAGGCGGGATCTCATCGCACTTCGGGCTCCGTGACGCGATGGCACTGGTCACAAGCCCTGCCTGGCACGTGCCTCGCCTGCGCCGAGTGGCACGTTAGGCACGCCTCGCGCGATGCTGGCAGGCTGGCGGCCCGGGCCCCGTGGCACGACGAGGAGGCGCAATTGGGGTGGTCCGTGGCGCGGTGCTTCGCCAGCGCGTTCGCGGCCGCATGGCACGTGGTGCAGGCGGACGCCGACAGGTGGTGACTCGCGTGACACGAGCCGCAGTCGGCGCCCTCGGGCGCGCGGCTCAACCGGTTGCTGTGGCAGCGTACGCAGGTCACCGCGGCGTGGCGCTGGTGGTCGAAGGGAACGCGCCGCGTCACCGTCGCGCCGTTGGCCACCAGCCTGAAGATTCTGGCCTGCTCATCGAGCGGGCGGCGCACGTCCTCTGGCGGGTGGCACGTCGCGCACCGCTCCCGCCCCTCACCCTGGTGGTGGCAGCGCTGGCAGTCCACAGCCCCCCGCACCAGGACCTCGCCGTGCCGCACCCGGCTCGAGTGGCAGGTCGCACACGCCTGCCCTCGGTGATCGCCGTGCGAGAACCGGGGCGAGCGTGCCGCCGACTGCGGGCTGTCCTGCAGCAACTCCGCCAGCGCATCGTTCGAGGTCGTCGCCACCTCCGCCACGACGTCGGGGGCGGGCAGCGCGGCCCGCCGCAACGACGCCCGGCCCGCCCGCGTCGGCGGCTGGCGCTCGATGTCGGCGTGGCAGCGCAGGCAGTCGGCGCCTTCGGCCCGCCAGGAGTGCGGCTGATGGCACGTGGTGCAGCGCTCCGGGTGCGGCACGCCGACATGGAAGCTCACCTGCCGCCACCCGGCGTGGCAGTTGCCGTTGGTGCAGCTCACCTGCATCGCCTGCGTCTGGGTGTGCGGGTTGTGGCAGGCTCCGCAGACGCCGCGATGGGGATCGCTGCCGATCTCGAGCGCCCGCACGCGCTGCTGCATCGTATGGCAGCCTAGGCACTGCTGCGCGCGGGGGGTCAGCGGCTGGCCCAGGGAGTCCACCGCCATGCCAGGCGCCTGGGCCAGGTAGTTGTGGCAGGTGGTGCAGTGGATCTCGATCTCTCCCATCCCGCCGAGCGCGATGCGGGTGTTGGCATGGCACCCCGACCGCCCGCACGTCCGATCGACCGGGGCGAACTCGTGGACCGACTCGGAGTGGCAGTCGATGCACTGAATGCCGCGGAGAGCGGGATGGCGCGACTCCAGATGCATCCGATGGCCGGCGGTATGCGCGATGATATTCCAGCGCGTGGAGTCGCCACGGACGTGGCAGGCGCCACAGACCTCGTTCGGGACGCGGGCGTGCTTGGTGATCTCCGTCGGCCGCTCAACCAGGGTCGCGTAGAGCTGATGGAGCTGTTCCCGGACCGTCGCGCGGTGACAATTGTGGCACTCCAGCTTGCTGTGGGCACTGCGGCCGAAACGTTCGAACGGGTCCTGCATGAGGTGACACGAGGTGCAGAAGCGGTTGTCGTGTTGCATGTAGTGCCACTGCCGGTAGCCTGCAAACGACGAGCCGGCGAACAAGAGCGCCATGCCCGCTAGGATGGCCACCCGCCATCCACGGGTGGTGCGCGCCCAGGCCTCGAGTACCAGCCTGTAGAATCGCCTCATCCCGACTATTCCATCTCCCTTTGTTCTCTGCGTCAAGCGGGCCGGTTCCGAGGGGAACCGGCCCACTCGTCGCCAACCGTCCCGGTTGCGCCTCCCGTTAGCGCGGCGGTATGCCGAGCGCCTGGGCGCGGGCGACCGACCGGGCGCGCTCGGCCGGCGGTGCCGGCGGTAGGTAGGTGTACTGCGCACGCAGCGCCTGCGTGCTGCCCAGCAGGAGCGCCTCGGCGTAGAACGGGTTGTGCACCCCGTTGGAGCCGTCGGCGCGCCGAATCATGTCGGCGTTGAACCACACGCCCTCGCCCACGGTGACCACCGTGGACCCGATGGGATTCCCCGCGCACGCGCCGGTGGGCGCCGTGGTAGCCGTGCTGAAGTCGCACGGGGACGTCAGCTTGACCTGCGCCAGCAGCCCCGAGTCCGTCGGCAACGCGTCGAGCGCGCCGTCGTTGTCCTTGTCTTTCCAGAGCACGTCCTGATAGGTCTGGAGGCGACCGGCGAGGATCTGCCGCGCCGAACGGGCCGCGTTCTCGGTGCCGTGGCATCCCGACGTCGCGCAGGTCGCGAACCGCCGCTCCGTATCCGGACAGTCGGTAGCGCCGGTGGGCGCGCCATTGGCGTCCACGCAGGGGATCGGCAGGAACCGGTGGCCTGTCACGCCGATGAACCCTCCGGTGACCGCGTCGGTAGTCGAGTAGGCCTCGACGTGGCAGCCCGCGCACAACCGCGGGTTCGCCGCGGACCCGTGCGTCGAGGCCTGGCGTGTCGCGTCGTAGGCGAAGTTCTGCGGCACGTACCCCGCCTCACCCAACAGAATCGGACCCTGCGGCGAGTGCGCGCCGCGGGAGGACGTCGGATCGGGGACCGAGCGCCGCTGGTGGCACATCATGCACAGGTTCTGGTCGATGTCCGGGATGTCGATGGGCCTGCGCAACTGCCCCTGATTGGGCCCTCCGTGCGGGTCGTGGCAGACGGCGCAGCTGATCGGTTGGTTCGTGGAGCTGCCGTCCTCGACGAACCGCGCCTCGGGGTCGAAGCGACGCGCCGCCTTCCTCCCCTCGTGACAGTTCGAGCAATAGTTGGCGAATTCGGCGTTCGTTCCGACGCTGGCCCGGAACTGGCCGTGCGCCGACGACGACCACTCTTCAACGAAGGGGGTGTGGGTTCCGCTGTGGCAGGTGCCGCACCCGATGTCGAGGCCCACCGCCGCCGTGATCGTGGTGAGCGGCTGCGACTCGTCCGGCGCCGTGATGTGCTGGGCCCCCGGTCCGTGGCAGGCCTCGCACTGCACGTCGTAGTAGAACTTCTTCGCGTCCGCCGAGACGCTCAGGAAGCCCGCGGAGTCCGGCGCCAGGTTGCTCGACCCGTTGGTGGTGTGGCACGGGTTGCAGCTTTCCTCCGCGAAACCGCTCGCCTGGAGGTCGGCCCACGCCCCGGCATGGGCGGTCAGCTGCCACGTCCGCTGCTTCGAGATGTGGCAGTTACCGCACGTGGTCTGCCGCGTGTCCGGGTTAGAGTAGCCGACGAACGCGATGTCCCGGGTCGGTTGCGTGCTGGTGCCGCCGTCGTCGTCGACGCACGCCGCCAGGGCGAGCAGGCCGGCGGACGCCGCTGCGACGAGCGCGCGCCTGGTGGTTGGCGAAGTGTTCACGGTCGACTCCTTCGTGCCGGTCACTGTTGAAACCGCAGAGTGTACACGCCCGGCGACCAGCTGTGCTCGATCTGGGCGTTGTCGAACACTGCGACGCCGAAACGGTAGAGCTGGCCCGGCGTGAACTGCACGTCCACCGGGACCAGGCTGGTGCCGCCGGGAGGCGTCGTGCCCACGGAGCTGGTCGTCAGGTTCCGCCCGATCTCCAGCGTCCACCGTCCGCCGGACCAGACGCCGTATGCCTCCACGTCCGATCGGTCCACGTTCGGCTTCAGAGTGGTGATCGAGTTGGCGATCAGGTCGCCAACCGCGAAGTTGTCCGCGAACGCGGTGGCGATGTCGCCGGCATCGATGGTGAAGCCGGTGGCGGCCCACTGCGCCGCCGTGGCCGAGTCCACCATGTGGAACGGCGCCGCCGGCTGGTTCGGCGACATGAACAAAGGCACGGCGGAACCGTTGCTCTTGTACTCGCCACCGCCTGGGTCGCCGGCACGCCCGCCTGCAGAGTTCACCGTGAGCGTGCGGTTCCAGTACACGTACTGGTCGTCGAGCCGGTGCACGACGTTGGTGCGCACCAGTTTCCAGTGCCACATGTCCGCCGTCTGGCCGACGCCGTTGGTGTACTTAAGCGGGCGCGCGTCGCCGGGCCGGTCCACGTGGCAGAGCACCGCGCAACCGTTCTCGTCGAAGCCGTCGATCGCGCTGGTGCCTGACGTGTTCCAGATGATGGCGAGCTTGTCCTCATAGTAGTAGTTGTCCGGCATCGTCCGCCAGCGCGACAGCCGGCTGTTATCGAAGAGCGGCGGGGCGGCGGTGCGCTTGAGCCAGCCGCTCGCGGTCTTTTCCCACGGCGAGCGCACTACCGACTCGGTCGGATCGTCCCACTGGAGCAGGAAGAAGATGCGGCTCGACGTGTACATCGCGCGCATCGTCACGGTGACGTCGCCCGCGAAGCCGCCGTGCACCGGGATCTGGATCGAGGTAGCGCTGTTCCATGCCGCCTCCGCCACCCCGTCCATGATCGGGGCCGCGCTCGCGGTCACCGCCGTCAGCGTCCGCGACGCCCCGGTCAGAGCGAGCGTCTGCGCGTAGCGTACGATCGCCTGCACGTCGTTGTCGCTCGTCGAGGCGAACGGCCGGACCGGGTGCGCCAGTATGCTCCCGGTCAGCGGGCGCTGGATGAGCGGTGAGGCGGTGGGATCCTCGAAGTCGAGGAAGTTCTGGACGGTCACGGAGTCGGCCGCGCGGGTGCCGGTGAGTTCGAGGGCGCCGTGGTAGACCGAATTGTTCCCGTTGTGGCAGTTCCGGCAGCTTTCCACGCTCAGCACCGCCTGAACTGCGGCGAAGCCACCGGTGTCTCCGGGGCCGGTGTTGTCGTCACTGCATGCCGCGAGGCCAGCCGCCAGCCCCACGGTCAGGATCGCATATGGAAAGGTACGCATCGGGTGCCCTCGTCGATCCTTTCGGGAACTCGCGGGCGCCCACGCCCGCGCCCACTCCTACCTCGACCGGCATCGATCGCAGTCCGCATGCCGGGGATGGGCTCCACGTACGTAGTTGTACGGCATGCGTTTACCGTACTAGTCCGCAGCGGAGACTCGCGCCTGTCCCAAAGGGGCCGTCGAAACATCGGACATATTGCGACGGGAAGAAGTTAGAAGCATTCGTCCACCAGTTGCCTCCTATCGCGTCAGGCGCGCCTCGATTAAGGTTCCGCGGCGAGGAGATGTCGATGAGTAAGAAGGACCTACCCTGGATCGTCACCGCCGTCGCCGTGGTCGCGCTGGGCGGTGTCCTGGTCGCGCAGAAGATGGGGACGGCCACCCACCACCCCGATCCCCGTGCCGGCATCACCGGCGCCGAGGTGGTCCCGGCGTCCAATTGGAGCTTCGAGCCGATCGTGCGCGCCTACACCGCGGCGGCCCAGAACGCACAGGTGCTCGACGGGATCTACTGCTACTGCCAGTGCAAGGAGAACATCGGCCACCGCTCGCTCCTCACCTGCTTCGAGACGGAGCACGGCTCGCAGTGCGACATCTGCATGGGCGAAGCGATGCTTGCGGCGCAGATGAAGGGCGACCGCGCGACGCTGGATCAGATCCGGCAGGCTATCGACCAGCAGTACGGTAGCTAGGCCTCCCGGAGCCGGGCGCTTCGGTTAGTAGCGGAATGGGTCGGTCCGCGCCTCCAGGGCCCTTCGCGGCAGCCCCGAGAAACGGATGAGCAGCCGTCGCGCGCCACGGCCGAGCGCGTCGCCCACATCCCCTCGGCGCGAGATGGCGCGACCGAGGTCTCCCCGCAGCCACCGTTCCACTTCTTCCAACTCCGAGAGCGAGAGGGACTCGATCTCGAGCGAAGCCACGTAGTAGTACCGGTGACCCCGCGACTCGCCTTCGGGTAGCAAATCCACCGTGAACGGCGTGGCGAGCGCCCGCCCCATCGCCTCCACCGTCGTGAAGGTCTCCTCCGTGCCCCCGCTCCGGATCAGCGTGTACTCGTTGGTAAGCGGGTCGAGCCGCACCAGCGCATCCCACGTCACCTCCCGCTCGAGGTTGTCGAAGAGACGCTGGTCCTTCCACAGCTCGAGCCGGAAGTGGTAGCGGACGGGGAAGCCGTTGTGAAGCGCGGCGTCGAAGACGCCGTCGTCCATGAGGTAAAGCGCGCGGACGAGCGGCTGACGCACCTCGCCCGCGGGGCCGCGGTTCAGCTCGACGAGGAGTCGCGGCGGAGCGGCGCGACGCTCAGGCTGCCGCACCTCCTGGGCGCGGGCGAAGCCGCCCGCGCCGACCAGGAGGGTGAAGAGCAGCCATGCGCCCCGCCGCACGCCGCTAGAAGCGCCGCCCCATGCGCACCGTGAAGCTGACCGGCCGGTCCGCCTGATCGAGCGCCTTCGCCAAGTAGAAGCCGATCGGACCGAGGTCCAGGCCGAGCCCAATGTCGCCCTTGAAGGTGGAGAGCGCCGGCAGCCGGTCCATGGGGATCCGGTCGGCGCCGCTGCCCCCCATCCACGCGCGTCCCGCGTCCGCGAAGACCACGATGTCGGGGCCGGTCACGTGGAACGGCTCGTAGCGGTCGTTCTCGTCTCCGCCCCAGTCGTTGGCCCAGTCGGGCCCGAAGTCGAAGCCGAGGTGCGTCCGGAACTCGACCTGACCCAAGAGCACGCGGTCACAGAGCGCGGGCGAGCCGTTGGCGGACTCGCCGCCGCAGCTGAACTGGCGGAAGCCGTAACCGGGCAGCGGATCGGGGAAGCCCAAGGCGAACCGGCGCTGAAGAGGCAGTGCCTCGCCGCCCACGCGCCCGCCGCCGGCGACCCGCACGTTCAGCCGGCCCGCCGGTGAGACGCGCAGATAGCTCCGCGCGTCGAAAAAGACGCGCTGATACGTCAGCTTGCCATCCTGCAGCTCCGGCGGCACGCATGGCGTCGTGACGCAGACGAGGTTGGGGTCGGTCGTGCCCGTAATCTCCTTCCCCTCGCCCACTTCGACCTCTCCGGTCACCCACATTCCGGAAGACGGTGTCGCGCGGTCATTGCGCGTGTCGAAGCGGAACGAGGCCACCGCGGAGCGGTAACGCCCGTCGGTGATCGCCGGGTTCTCGCGCCACTGGCGGTCGCCACGGAAGAGCGACCACGGATCGCGCTCCTCGACCGACGATTGCGTCTCGTCGCGCCCCTCGAGCGTGAACGCGAACGGTCGCCCGACGCGCAGGGTCGTGTAGAGGGCGCCGCCGTGCCGCCGGTAGTAGTCGCGGTAGTCGCTGTGCAGCAGGATCGCCGCCCAGCCCGCCTCGTAGTCCTTGAGCGGCCAGGGCTCGACCGAGTTCATGAGGTCGTAGCCGCGCACGCCGAAGCCGATGTTGTCGTAGCGCCCACCGAAAATCAGCTCGCCCCGCGCCCGGTAGCCGAAGTCCCCGCTCTTGAACGAGAAGTCGCGCCCGGTGCGGAAGATGCCGCGCGCGTCGGCCTGAAACCGCATGCCGTCGTTGAGTCGCGTGTCCAGGCGCGGCCCGACGACGATCGGCGCGCCCTCCACGCGGTTGTACGTGCCGCCCAGCGAGATGACGAAGCTGCTGGTGCTGCCTCGATAGTCCCCGAGCGGCCGGCGGGTTCGCGCCCAACGCGGCGGCTCACGCTGCGGCGCATACACGATCTCGTCGCCGGTGCGACGGTAGCGCAGGGGGTCGCGGTACGCGCGGATCTCGCCGTCGATGTCCGCCTCGTCCGCCCCGTCCACGGTGCCGCCCACCACGATGACGTCGCCGCCCACCACCGCGCCCCGCTCGAACACCACGTCGCCGTTCACGACGACGAGGCCGCCGCTGATCCGTCCCGCCACGGTCACCGGCCCGCCGAGGACCGCGACGTCGCCGTCGATGCCGCGCCCTACCGGGATGCGCGTAACGCCCGAGAAGTGCAGCGTCCCCGGACCGTTGAAGAAGCGGACGACTTCCTCCGCCACGTCGCGCGGAAGCTGGCGGAGCACGAGCCGGCCGTCCGCGCCACGACCGCTCGGCCGGATGGTGATCGTCGTGTCCTGCGCCCAGGCGACGCCGGCCATCGAGAGGGCGAATACTGCGATGACGGTGGAGCGCATCGTGACTCCTCGAGGTGTACCGCCGTTTCCTGAGGCAGAGTCCGTGCCTCGGGCGTTGGTCGGCCTTAACCTCTTGTCGCCAAACTACTTCGTTGGAATCGGGGCCGGTGCGACCCGCATCTCATCTGTGACGTGCCGCGAGTCACCAGCGTGTCGTTCCGACACGCTAGAGGCCGGCTTCGATCCCCAGCCGCTTCAACCTTCTATACAGGTTGGCGCGGTCCGTCGCCAGGCTGCGCGCCGCCTCCGCAACGTTGCCCCTGGCCGCCGAAAGCGCCCGGGTGATGAGCATCCGCTCGTAGTTGTCCAGCTCTTCCGAAAGCGGCATCGGGGTCGTGGGGCTGGGGAGCGGCCCCGCCGTTCCGGTGCCGCCGTCCCTCGCCGGGAGCGCGGCCCGGGCCTCGTCCTCGCCGATCTCGCTGCGCGTGGAGAGGATGATCAGGCGCTCGACGATGTTCGCCAGCTCGCGCACGTTGCCGGGCCAGCGGTGGCGCACCAGGAGGTCCATGGCTCCCGGCGTGACCGACGCCGCGGGCCGGCCGATGCGCGCGCACGTGAGCTGCACGAAGTGCCGCACCAGCTCGGGGATGTCGCCGGGACGCTCGCGCAGCGGCGCGATCCAGACCGGGAACACGTGCAGGCGGTAGAGCAGGTCCTCCCGGAGCGTTCCATCCTTCACCGCCCGCGCCAGGTCCTTGTTGGTCGCCGAGACGACGCGCACGTCCACGGGGATCGTTTTCTCGCCGCCCACGCGCTCGATCTCGCCCGCCTCGAGCGCGCGCAGCAGCTTGGCCTGCGCCTCGATCGAGAGGTCGCCGACCTCGTCGAGGAAGAGGGTGCCGCCGTCCGCCAGCTCGAACCGGCCGGTGCGCCGCTCGGTCGCGCCGGTGAACGACCCGCGCTCGTGGCCGAACATCTCCGACTCGACCAGCTCGCGCGGGATGGCCGCGCAGTTGACGCGCACGAAGGGGCCGTCGGCGCGGGCGCTCGCGGCGTGGATCGCCGCGGCCACCAGCTCCTTGCCGGTGCCCGACTCGCCGGTGATGAGCACGCGTGCCTCGGTGGCCGCGACCCGCGCGATGAGGGAGCGCACCTCCGCGATTTGGGGTGAGGAGCCGACGATCGTCGCCGTGGGCCCAAGCGCCTCGCGCAGCGCCTGCGCTTCGGCGCGGGCCTTGGCGAGCGCGAGGGCCGACCGGAGCGCCAGCACGACTGCTTCCGGGGCGAGCGGCTTCTCGAGGAAGTGAAAGGCACCGAGCTTGGTCGCGCGCACCGCGTCCTGGAGGCCGGCGCGGCCGCTCATCATGATGACCGGCACCCCGGGTGCCTCCACCGCTAGTCGCTCGAGCGTGGCGAGGCCGTCGGGCCCGCCGGGCATCGAGAGGTCGAGCAGGACCGCGTCGGGACGGCGGCGCTGCGCCGCCGCCACCGCCTCCGTCCCCGAGGAGGCCTCCCCGACCTTGAAGCCTTCGGCAACGAGGACGGCGCTCAGCATGCGCCGGAGGTTCGCCTCGTCGTCGACGATGAGGACCTGGGGCTGACGGCTCATGCGGGTGCGACCGGCAAGGTCACGGTGAACGTGGTGCCGCGGCCCGGCTCGCTCGCGACCGCGATCGTGCCGCCATGGTCGTGGATCGTCTGGCGGACCAGCGCGAGCCCGAGGCCCGTGCCGTGCGCCTTCGTCGTGAAGTACGGCTCGAAGATGTGCGGCAGCACGTCGGGGCTGATGCCCATGCCGTTATCCGTGATCACGACCTCGACCGAGGGCGTGGCGCCGTTCGTCGCAGCGCGGGCGGACAGCACCACCTCGCCCTGCGCCGATTCTCCTGGGCGACTGGGCATCTGGGCGTCTGCCCTCCGGTGGCGGCATGCGTCGCAGGCGTTGAGCAGCAGGTTCTGGAAGGCACGGCGGAGCGGCTCGTACTGGGCGACGACCATGGGGAGGCCGGTCGGGCGCTCGAGTCGGGCGCGGATGCCGTCCGGCACGCTCTTCGCCAGCTCCTCGAGCAGCTCGCCCATGTCAACCGGGGCGGTCGGACCTTCCGGGAGCCGCCCGAGCTCGGCAAAGTCACGGGCCATCTGCTCGATCCGCGCGCTCTCCCCGTCGACGATCTCGATCAGCTCGAGATCGCCGGGCGCGGCGCGCTCCTTGAGCTTCGACACGGCGAAGCGCATCGGCGTGAGCGGGTTCTTCAGCTCGTGCGCCACCTGGCGGGCGATTTCCCGGAAGGCGCGCAGCGCCGCGGCCTCGACCTCGCGCGCGCGGGCGCGCTCCAGCTCGACCGCCATCCTGCGGAAAGCGTCGCGCAGGACCTCGAACTCCGGCGCGCCGCGCGGCGGCGGCGCGTCGGGGAGCGGCTCACCGCGCATCAGGTGCCCGGTCCAGGCGATCAGCTCTTCGATCGGGCGCGAGAGTTGGCGCGAGAGGTGGCCGGCGAGCCGGATGGCTCCGCCGGCCACGAGGACGGCCAGCGTGATCGCGACGGCCGCCAGGATGCCGGAGAACGCGGTGCGGATGGTCTGGGCCTGACGGGCGCGGCTCACCGAATTGCTCAGCTCGTCGCTGTGCCGCTCGACGGCCGCGCGCGCGGCCGGCGAGAGCGCGCGCACGTCGAGCGCGTCGCGCGCCTCGCGCCACGAGGTAACGGCGGTTTCCCACGCGGTCGCGCCGCCCACCGGTGCGGCGATCCTCGGCGAAAACAGCGACGCCGCGATCGCGATGGCCGCGGGCACGGCCGAAACGGCGACCAGCCAGAGGAAAATGCGGCGGCGGAAGGTAAGGGCCACGTCGCCAAAGGTGGCCCCGGCCGCACGCCGGCTCAAGGGGCCGGGCGAAGTCTGGCTAGCCTCGGGGCTCCGCGGTGTGTAAACTCAATGTCTGGTGTCTTTTGAGGGCTCGTCCCTGAACTCGGTGCATCTGGCGGACGCGTTCGAGGCTGCCGCCCTGCGGGGCCCGGATCGTCCGTTCGTCGTATCCGGGACCCGGCGGCTGTCCTACGGACAGGTCGACCGCGAGGCGCGGGCGCTGGCGGCCGCGCTGGCCGACCTCGGCATCGAGCCGGGGGACCGCATCGCCGCCATCCTCCCCAACCAGCCCGAGTGGGTGGCCACGCTCCTGGCGACGGCGTACCTCGGCGGCGCCATCGTCCCGGTCAATCCCGCGCTCGGCTACCACGAGCTCAAGTACCAGCTGCGGCACGCCGAAGCATCCATCGTCGTGACCACGCCGAGCTACGAGGGACGCGACTTCCTCGAATGGTTCGACGAGCTGATCGGGGAGCTGCCCGACGTCCTCTACCTCATCGCCGTGGGGAACGAGGACTTCTGGTACGACGACCGGGTCTTCCCATACCGGGACCTCGTGGCGAAGGGCTCTCGCCTCGGGACGCTTCAGACGCCGCGCGACCCGGACGCCACGCTGGCGATCCTCTACACGTCGGGCACCATGGGGAAGCCCAAGGGGGTCTGCCTCTCGCACCGCAGCGTGGTCGAGACGGCGTGGAAGACAGTGCAGGGGCTGGAGGGCACGTCGGAGGACGTCAGCCTGGTCGCGGTGCCCTGCTTCACGATCTTCGGCACCAGCATGGTGGTGGGCGGCGTCGTCGCGGGCGCCACGATGGTGCTCCAGGAGCACTTCAACCCGGCGCGTACCGTGGAGCTGCTCGCGCGAGAGCAGGTCACCCTCTGCCACGGCGTGCCGACCATGTTCCAGCTCCTGGTTCGGGATCGCGGCTTCACGCGGGAGCGGCTGCCGAAGCTCCGGACGGGGATCATCGCCGGAAGCCCCGTGTCCCCCGATCTCATCCAGCGGGTGCGCCGGACCTGCGACGTGCAGATCGCGTACGGGCTCACCGAGACGGGCCCGACGGTCACGATGACGCGCGCCGGCGATCCCCCGGCGCAGCGCATCGAGACCGTCGGTCGCCCCCTCCCCGGGGTGGAGGTGCGGATCGTGGACGTGATGACCGGGGAGCTGCACGGCGTGGAGGCGATCGGCGAGCTGGCGGTGAAGGGGTCGAACGTGATGTCCGGCTATCACCGCATGCCCTCCGAGACGCGCCGCGCCTTCACGCCCGAGGGGTACTTCCTGACCGGCGACCTCGCGATGCTCGACGAGGACGGTTACGTCCGCATCGTCGGGCGCCGGAAGGAGATGATCATCCGCAGCGGGTACAACGTCTACCCGCGCGAGGTGGAGGATGTGCTGCGCGCGCACCCGGCCGTCGAGGAGGTCTGCGTGGTGGGGGTCCCGCACGAGATCCTCGGCGAGATGATCTGCGCGTGCATCGTGCCAACCGAAGGTGCCATCGTGCGGGGCGAGGAGTTCGTGGACTTCGCCCGCGAGCAGATGGCCGACTACAAGGTGCCCGATCTGGTGCGCTTCTTCGACGCCCTCCCGATGACGGCGAGCGGGAAGGTCAAGCGACGGGAGCTGGCCCAGGTCGTGGCGCTGGAACTCACAGCTTCTTGAAGGAGTCATGACACTACCGACCACGCGACCGGCGACCAAGCAGCCGCCGGTCCACGCGCCCAATGCGGCGCTCCTGATCGATTTCGACAACGTGACCATGGGGATCCGATCGGACCTCCAGGTCGAGCTGCGCCGCCTCATGAGCTCGGAGATCATCCGCGGCAAGGTGGCGGTGCAGCGGGCGTACGCCGACTGGCGGCGCTACCCGCAGTACATCGTCCCCCTTTCCGAGGCGTCGATCGACCTGATCTTCGCCCCTGCCTTCGGCTCGAACAAAAAGAACGCCACCGACATCCGCCTCGCCATCGACGCGCTGGAGCTGATCTTCACCCGGCCCGAGATCGGCACGTTCATCCTGCTCAGCGGGGATTCGGATTTCAGCTCGCTGGTGATCAAGCTCAAGGAGTACGGTAAGTACGTGATCGGCGTCGGCATCCGGGAGTCGTCGTCCGACCTCCTGATCCAGAACTGCGACGAGTACTACTCGTACAACGAGCTGGCGGGTCTCACGCGGGTGGGCGACGAGCAGACCGAGCACCGCGACCCGTGGGAGCTGGTGGTGGACGCGGTGCTCGAGATGAAGAAGCGCGGCGACGTCATGCGTTCCGACCGGCTCAAGCAGGTGATGCAGGAGCTGGACCCGTCGTTCGACGAGAAGAACATCGGGATGAACCGGTTCTCGAAGTTCGTGGACGAAGCGAAGCGCCGCGGGCTCATCACGGCGACCAAGCTCGAGAACGGACAGTTCGAGATCGACCTCGGTTCGTCGGCGCCGGGCGGCGAGAAGGCGCTGCCGGCGATCCCCGGCGACGCGGACGAGCGCCGCGAGCGCGAGCGGGCCGAGCGCGGCGCCGAGGAGCGGAGCGGCGAGCGCGGCCGGCGCGGGCGGCGCGGCGGTCGCGGGCGCGGTGGCCGCGCGGAAGGGGAGCGGGCCGCGGAGGGCGCCCCTGCGGCAGGCACTCTCTCGCTGGCCGAAGCGTTCGAGCTGCTGAAGCGGGTGCTGCGCGAGCTGGGGGCGCTCACGCCGAAGACCGTCGGTGAAGATGAGGTGCGTGCTCGCATGACGGAGATCCACGGCAAGGCCGACGACCCGCTCTTCCACCGGCCGCGCTTCGGGCGGTTCCTGCGCCAGGCACACGACGCCTCGATCGTGGACCTCTCGAAGAACGAGCGCGGCTTCGAAATGTCGCTGCGTCCGGAGGTCGCGGCCGCCGCGCCCGCGGCGGCCGAGCCCGCCCCGCCGGAAGAGCCCGCCCGGGGCCGGCGCGCTCGGGGTCGCGGTGGCCGGGGCGCCGCGAGGGGCGCCCAAGCGCCCGCGCCGAGCGTTGCAGCTCCGGCCGCTGCGTCGGTGACCGAGGCGCCGGCCGCTGGCGCTGTGCCCGCGGCGGCGGTTGCGGCCGGTCCCAAGCGCGGCATCCTGTACCGCCGCGGCCGGAAGGGGTCCCCGGCGGAAGCCGCGCAGATCCCGCTGGTCGGCATGGTAGACATGGGCGAGGCGCCGACCCCCGCCCCGGCCGCGAAGGCCAAGCGGGCCAAGCCGGCTCCTCGGCGCGGTGGGCACCGCGGCGGCAAGAAGAAGGGCACCTCGTCCGAGGAGTGAGGCCGGAGCCGCTCCCTCAGGCATTCTACGCGCGCGACACCAAGCTCGTGGCGCGCGACCTGCTGGGGCGGCTCATCGTCTCCGAGATCGGCGGCGCGCGGTGCGTTGCGCGGATCGTCGAGACTGAGGCGTATCTCGGGCCGCACGACCCCGCCAGCCATGCAGCGCTCTGGCGGCGCACGGCGCGCAATGAGGTCATGTACGGCGAGCCGGGCGCGCTGTACGTCTACTTCACCTACGGCATGCACTGGTGCGCCAACGTGGTGACCGAACGGGAAGGATTCCCCTCGGCCGTGCTCCTGCGCGCGGTGGAGCCGCTCGAGGGCGTGGAGACGATGCAGCGCCGGCGCGGTGAGGTCGACCTCCGCCTGATCGGCTCGGGCCCTGCCCGGCTCACCCAGGCCCTGGGCATCGGGCGCCTCCACAACGGTCACCGACTCACGGAGCCGCCGCTCTGGATCGCCGCGGGGGCCCCTGTTTCACCGCGGGAGCGGCTCGCGGGCCCCCGCGTGGGTATCAGAGTGGCCGCCGACTGGAAGCTGCGCTTCTGTTTGCGGGACAGTCCCTTCGTCAGTCGGACCTCGAGAAGGAGCCCTTCATGATCACCGGAGGCCGCGTCCTTCAGGACGCCCCAACGGCGAGCGAGGGCTTCGGCCCTCGACTCAGCTGCGCTGCTCCGGCGGTCCGGGCCTAGGCCGAACAAGTTGGATCAGCACTAGGCGGGCTGCCCCTCGGGAACCGCCGAGGCTTCGAGGTCCCGCGACGTCGCGCCGAGCCAGATGCCCGCCACCATGTCGTAGAGGAAGTGGATGCCCATCGCGACGTACAGCCCGCCGGTCACCCGCACCACCACGTGGAAGCCGAACGCCACGACCACGATGAGGCCCGCACTCTTCCAGCCCTGCACCAGGTGTGAGAGCCCGAACACCGCACAGCAGGCGAGTACGGCGGCCCACCAGCTCTCCGTGAGCCGGAACGCGAGGCCGAAGAGCGTGCCGCGGTAGGCGATCTCCTCCCATATCCCGGCGCTCAGGCAGAGCGCGGCCCACCAGACCCGCTCGGCCATGGAAGTCGGCAGCAGTGCCACGAGGCGGCGCTTGTGCTCGACCGAGCGTACCTTCCAGCGCAGCGGCAGCGTCCCGAGCACGATCGCGAGCCATGCCGCGGCCGCCGCAACCCCGGCGGCGTCGAGCCGGAACGGGGGGAAAAGGGTGATCCCGTTTTGGTGCGCGGCCGCGAGGGCGAGCCCGCCGACGGTCGTCTGGAGGACGATCGTCTGGATGAAGAGGCGCCGCCGCGGCGGCAACGTCACCGCGCCGGTCACGATCTTTCGGCGACTCACCAGGGCAAGCCACGGCACGAGCGCGACAGTCGCCCACACGAAGCACGCCGTCGCGAATCCCCAGTGGATCACCCGTCACCCTCCCCAAAACAGGAACGGCCAGCATCACTGCCGACCGTTCCCTGTTCACCGCCGCCAAGGCCGTACGTCCGTGCGGCTGCGCGGCTGTGCGCCTCTGTCTCTACCGCCGCGACGTTATGTCATCTTCCCGCGCGGCTAGGAACGCGTAACGGAGCCCGAACTCCAAGCTGTGCGAGCTTCCGGGAAGCAGGAAGTCTCGGCCCTGCGGGCTGCCCTGATACTGGCCGTACAAGGCAAGCTTGGCGCCCATCCGCAGCTGGAGGCCGCCCATCACCAGCGCGAAGCCTCCCGCGCTCTGGTCCTGGAGCGCGCGGTCCACGGTGGTCTGGTTGCCGCTAGACAGCGTCGAGTCGGCGCGGGTGTTGGTCAGCGTCTCGATCACGAAGCCCCCGCCCACGTAGGGCTGGAAGGCGCCGCTGGTGGGGAAGACAATGACCGCGATCTGGATACGGCGCATCGACTCGAAGATCACGGGGATGTCCGTCGAGATCCCCGTGAAGGGGTAGTAGTCGCGCTCCTGTATCGTCGACTGCGAGTAGCCGGCGTAGAGTGCGGTGCGGCGCGCCGTGATGACCCATTCGGCGCCGACCTGCGGCCCGAAGACCTGGCCGGATCGGGGCAGCGTGTAGCCGAGCGCGCCGCCCTTGGCGCCCCAGAACCACTTGTACTGCCAGTCATGCGTCTGCGCGGCGAGCGGCGTCGCGGCGGCGAGCGCGAGGAGTGCCGCACCGAGCACGAACCGTTGTCGAGCCATGGAGTGACCCCCCTGTCGCGGACCGCCCCGCTTACGGTGTCGGGGCCGGGGCGAGCGCCGCCCCGTAGAGAATCGCGTTGGTCAACAGCCTGAACGTCGCGTGCGTCTGCCCGCGGTGCTGCGGGCGGAACCCGAAGAGGATCGCACGCCCACGGCCCACCGGCGCCTCGACCAGCGCCGCGCGGCCGGCCAGCACCTCGGGCCCATCCACGTATCCCGAGAGTAGCGGGTTGCCCTGTCCGTACGTGAGGACCGCCCGGGCACCCAGCCCCGCCTCGAGGATCGCGCTCGAGTCGAAGTAGACCGGCACGGTCGCTTCCAGCCCGGCGGCGAGCGGATGGTCCTGGTCTACTCTCGCCTCGAAAATAGAACCGGGGGCGTAAAAACGCGAGACATTTGCGCTGTTCGCGGTCGGCGAGGTGCGCAGCACCCGGGCTGGAACCCCCAGGCGCGAGATGGCGTAGCGGCTCGCCTGGTCGAGGGCGATCACCGTTCCGCCCTCCTGCATGAAGCTGCGCAATGACTGCGCTCCTGCGTTTCCCAGGCCGCCCGCATACTCCTGGGGGACGGTCCCCGGCCGGCGGCCTAGCTCGATGGAGTCCGCGTCCTCGGACGGGAGGATGATGACGTCGAGCCTCCCAAGGAGGCCGCCCACCTTGACCGCCGAATCGGTGACCGTCGCGAACGGCACCCCGAGCCGCTCGAGCACCCAGCGCGTCCACCCCTCGTCCATGTTGGCCCTCCACGAACGGTAGAGCCCGACCCGCGGCACGCGCGAGAGCGCGGGCAGCGCGCGCGCGGCGACCGGTTGCTCGATGCGCCGCGCCAGCGTCGCGTCGAAGCCCAGCTCGCGGGCGGCGGCCTCGACCACGGGGCCTGCCCGCGCCCCGCGGATCAGGACAGTCCCCACCGGCCACTCCTGGCCGTCCGCCCTGAAGGCGTGGGGCGAAAGCTGCACAGCGCCTCCCGCCCTGAGCGCCCGCCAGGTCGCGATGATCTCGGCGGTAGAGCGGTTGCGCAGGAGCACCACGTCTCCCCGACCGACGATGCTCCCCGGGGTCACTGTCACGGTGTCCACCCGCTCCAGGTCGGCGTTGAGGGCGGAGTCCACCGCTGTCGCCTCGACCCCCATCTGGAGCGGCAGCGTCCAGCCGGCCACATCGTACGGTGGGATCGGCGGACCGCCGCGGAATGCCCGCCGGTCCGGGTAGACCTGCCGTTCGAGCAAATCCTTCACGTGGGCGCGGAACGGCTGGTCCATCGGGATGACGAGCGAGCCGGGCGGGAAACGGTGCGGGCCCGCGCCGAACGCCGAGCGCGCGCGATTGACCTCCACGCCAGTCTGGATGAGCAGGTTAGCGAGGAGAGCGCGCGCGCCCTGATCGCGGCCCGCGAGCGCGGGCAGCACGTACGCGCGAGGCGCGCCACGACCCGCTTCGACCGCGCGCCGGCCGAGGTGCACGAAGCGCCGCACGAACTCGGCGCGCTGAAGAGAGGCCTGCTGCACCAGCGCCTGGGCCGCGATCAGCTCGTAGTCCACGATGTCGCGCAGGCGCCAGCATCCGCCGGGCCACGGCGCGGGGTAGTTGATCCCTCTGGCCGGCTGGCGGAGTGCGGAGTCGGGGAGGCAGTTGGGCGAGGCGATCCGCGCGCTCGCGGCCTCGGAGAGGATGCCGATCATGTTGTGCCGCGTGGGCGTGCTGCGCGCGCCGCCGTGCCACCACAGGTCGTAGCGCTCCTGCTGCACGATGCCGGCCATGCCGGCGTCGAGGAGCGCCTGGGCCATCGTCGCGCCGATCAGGTTCATCCCGCCGACGATCGCCGGGTCGAGGTTCGGGTTCACCGGGTCGGCGAAGGGCGGGACGAACATGCGCGCGCCGGTGCTCCCCATCTGGTGCACGTCGTACACGACCTCGGGGAACCAGTCCCGGTAGAGCACGCGCGTGAGGTGCCGCGTCTCGACCTGGGTGAGCATGTACCAGTCGCGGTTGTTGTCGTGGCCGACGTAGGGGTGGTAGAGCCACGGCGGCGACGAGCCGTCCCACGCCGTCCAGCGGCTCGCGCGGTACCAGTCGCCGACGATGTCGATGCCGTCCGGGTTGGCCGACGGGACGAGCAGCACCACGACGTTCCGCAGCATGGCGCCGAGGGCCGGATCGGTGGCGAGCCGGTAGGCAAGCTCCATGGACATCTGGCTCGCCGCGATCTCGGTCGAGTGGATCGAGCAGTTGATGAGGATGACGGCGGGCTGAGTGCCCACCAGGCGCTCCTCTTCGTCCGCATCCAGCGTGCGCGGGTCGGCGAGCCGGCGCTGGTTCGCCATCAGCTCGGCGCGACGCGCGAGGTTGGCGGGGTCGGAGATGGTGACGAGGAGGTACGGCCGGCCCTGCGTCGTGGGGCCGAGCGTGTCCACGCGGACCCTGGGGCTCGCGGCCGCGAGGCGGGTGAAGTAGTCGCCGATCTGGCGCCACGAGGCGAGCATCGAGTCCTGCCCGACGCGGAAGCCGAGGACGGACTCTGGTGTGGGGACTTGAGCTGAAAGACGTGAAGACGATAAGACGAGAACGAGCAGGGCCGCGACCAGGCGGTTGACGAGGAGTCCTGACCCCTGACTCCTGCCAGCCGCTGCAACTCTGCAACTCTGCAACTCTGTCATATGACTCCCAACTTCCTTCCTGCTTTCCTGAACGCCTGCAACGCGAAATCCAGATGCTCCCTGGTGTGCGCCGCGCTGATCTGACACCGCACCCGCGCGTGCCCCTGCGGCACCACCGGATAGCCGAACCCGGTCACGAACACCCCCTCCTCGAGCAGCATCTCGCTCATCTGGATGGCGCGCGCCGTCTCGCCCAGGATCACCGGGATGATCGGCGTCTCGCCGGGGAGCGGCTTGAAGCCCGCCTCGGTGAGCGCCGCGCGGAACCATCGCGCGTTCTCGTGCAGGCGCGCCACCCGCTCCGGGTGCGCTTCGAGATACTGGATCGCGGCGAGCGCGCTGGCGGCCACCGTGGGCGGGAGCGCGTTCGAGAAGAGCTGCGGGCGGGAGCGCTGGGTGAGGTAGTCGCACAGCGCGGCGGAAGACGCGGTGAAGCCGCCCGCCGCGCCGCCTAAGGCTTTGCCCAGGGTGCTCGTGATGATGTCGACCTCGCCAAGCACGCCAGCGTGCTCCGCCACGCCCCGGCCCGTCCTGCCCATGACGCCGGTGGCGTGCGAGTCGTCCACCGCAACCACGGCGTCGTGTTTCCGGGCCAGCTCCACGATATCGGCCAGCTTCGCGACGTCGCCCTCCATCGAGAAGATGCCGTCGGTGAAGATGATCTTGGTCCGCGCGCCCTTCGCGGCCTCGAGCTTCTCCACGAGGTCGGCCATGTCCGAGTGCCGGTAGACCGCGGACTGGCACTTCGTGATGACCTTCGCGAGGCGCACCGAGTCAATGATCGAGGCGTGGTTGAGCTGGTCAGAGATCACCCAGTCGCTCTCGCCTAACAAGGTGGGGCACAGCCCCTCGTTCGCGTTCCAGCAGCTCACGTACGACAGCGACGCTTCCGTTCCCACCAGCTTCGCCAGCTCCGCTTCCAGCTCGCGGTGGATGGTGAAGGTGCCGCAGATGAAGCGCACCGACCCGGTGCCCGCGCCGTACTTGTCGAGCGCGGCCTTGCCGGCGGCGATCACCTCCGGTACGTCGCAGAGGCCGAGATAGTTGTTGGACGAGAGGATCACCACGTCGCCGCGGCCCTCCATCTTCGTGACCGCGCTCTGTGGGGCGTCCAGGTAGTTCAGTCGCTTGTACACACCCGTGCGCTTGAACTCGTCCAGCTCCGCCTGGAGCCGCCGAGTGAGAGTGTCGTTCATGGTGCTCACGATCCGATGGAGAGGATGACCTTGCCCGCGTCGCCGCTCCGGATGGCGGCCAGGGCGTCGTCGATCTGCTCGAATGGGAAGCGATGGGTGATGACAGGGCGGGGGTCGAAGACGCCGGATCTCAAGAACCGCTGCATCTGGTTCCACGTCTCGTACATCTTTCGCCCGATCACCCCGTAGATGGTGATCCCCTTGAAGATAATCTCGGTCGCGAAGTCGATCGGCACCTCGCCGTGAGGGATGCCGAGGAGCTGCACCCGGCCGCCGTTGCGCACCAGCTTGAAGGCGCTATGGAGCGCGCTCACCGCGCCCGACATCTCGCACACCACGTCGGCGCCGTTGCTCTCGGAGAGCTCCATCACTGCGGCGTCGACGTCGTCGTTCGCGGCGTGCAGCGCGCGGGTGGCGCCCATCGTCGTCGCGAGGGAGAGGCGCTTGAGGTTCACGTCCACCGCGATCACGGCCTTCGCGCCCGCCGCGCGCGCGATCCCCACGGCGAAGCAGCCGATCGGTCCGCACCCCAGCACCAGCACCACGGCACCGGCCACCTCGGTGCTCAGCACAGTGTGGAAGGCGTTCCCCATCGGGTCCATGATCGCGCCGATCTCGGTGGGGATGCCGTCCAGCCGCATCACGTTGGTGGCCGGCATGGAGTGAAACTCGGCGAAGGCGCCGGCCCGGTCCACGCCGATGATCGAGGTGCGTTTGCAGATGTGCCCGTTCCCGGTCCGGCACTGGAGGCAGTGCCCGCAGACGATGTGCCCCTCGGCGGTGACGAGCTGCCCCGGCTCGAACTCCGCCTTCACGGCGCTCCCCACCTCCACGATCTCGCCTGCGAACTCGTGGCCCAGGACGAGCGGCGGCTTGATGCGCCCCTGCGCCCACGCGTCCCACTCCGCGATATGGAGGTCGGTGCCGCAGACGCCGGCGTGGTGGACCTTGATGAGGACGTCGGCGGGGCCGCACCCGGGCTTCGGCACCTCTCGCACGACGAGACCCGGGCCTGCGGACGCTTTGACGATAGCCTTCATCGAGCCTCGGAATCGGCGGAAGTGGAGAGGGACGGCCTGCTTGGCGCTTACTGCCAACCACTGCCGCGTCTGCGGCGTCTGCCCACTACTGCGAACGTCAGACTGCTAGCTGATGGCGCGCAGATAGCCGCCGTCGACCGACAGCACGGCGCCGGTAATATAGGATGCGCGCTCTGAGGCGAGGAAGGCGACCGCGGCGGCAAGCTCGGCCGGCTCGCCCATCCGCTTCAGGGGCACGGCGGCGATCTGCGCCGCCATCACTTCCTCGGGTGTCTTCCCCTGCCGCTTGGCCCGATCGACGGCGAGGTCCGTCACCCGGTCCGTGCCGAAGTAGCCGGGGCACACGCAGGTGACGAGGATGCCGTCCGTCGCGACCTCGTCCGAGAGGCTCTTGGCGAACCCGAGCACGCCGGCGCGCGCCGTGGACGAGAGGATGAGGTTGGCCAACGGCTGCCGCGCCGCGACCGACGTGAGGCAGACGATGCGGCCCCATTTGGCGCGCTTCATGATCGGCACGGCAGCGCGGGCGAGGTGGACCGTCGAAAGGAGCGACAGCTCGACCGCGCGCTGCCACGACTCCGGCGGCGCCTCGGCGAAGGTTGTCGCGGGCGGGCCGCCGGCGTTGCACACCAGGATGTCGAGCCGGCCGAAGCGCGCCGCCACGTCCACCACGAGCCGCTCCGCCTGCGCCGGGTCGGCGACGTCGGCGGGGAAGGGAACGGCCTCGCCCTTCGTGGTGGCGCGTATCTCGACGGCGGCCGCTTCGCAGCGCGCGGCGTCGCGGCCGTTGACGGCGACGTGCGCGCCTTCGGCGGCGAGGGTGGTGGCGATGGCCTTGCCCAGGCCGGCTGAGGAGCCGCAGACGAGGGCGGCGCGGTCGGTGAGGCCGAGGTCCATGGTGGAGAATCTCCGTCGTGAACGGGCCCTTCAAAGCTTCGCCGAATTCGCGGATTCGCAACCCGCGGCGTCAGAACCCACGCAGGCGCTTGATCTCCTCGAGCACCTCGATGTCGGCGGCGTCCTGGAGGCGGCCCGTCCGCTTCGAGGCGATCAGGTGGTCAATGGAGACGGTGGGGATCTTCACCCCTTCGACCTCGAAGACCGTCGCGGCGGGTCGCGCTTCCTTGTAGCGCACCCTCCACGCGACGGTCAAGATGTCCACGCGCGGCAGAGAACCAACGACGGTGACCGGCTTTTTCGCCACCTCGACTGCCAGGAGGTCACGCGAGGCACAGCCGCCGGTGAGGTCATCCAGCGCGTCGAGCACGCGCTCGGCGTTCTCAACGGTGGGCTCGATCAGGATGTCGGTGTCCCGGGTGGCGCGCGTGCTGCCCCAGAGCTGCAGGGCGCGCGCGCCTACCAGGACGTAGCTCGCGCCGTGCTCGTTGAGCAGCGCGCAGATCTCGGCGAGATGGGTGCGGTAGGTCTTCACGGTGCGAGGTCGGCGTGACGCTTCCACGCCAGGAAGTCCTCGAAGCGGTCGAACTGGAGGACCTGCCGATAGCGCGGCCGGGTGCGCGCGCCCGGGACGGCCCTCGCCGTGTCCTCGGCGGCGAGCACGCGCTCCTCCGGGCTGAGCCGCAGATCAGCTTCGAGCTGCCCGAGCCGTTGCTCGCCCAGGCCAGGCTTCGGAAGCGTGGCGTAGGGCACCAGGGCGGGCTCGCGGGCGCGCGCCGCGCCAGCCGCGCCGGACAGATACGCGCGCAGCGCTTCGGCCACGACCCAGCTGCGGGAGCGCCCGAGCTCGCGGGCCTGCCGGTCGGCGGCGGCCACGAGCCCCTTGGGGACGGTTATGGAGATGCGGGCCAGGGCCATGGGGCCACCTCGTACCGAGTAATACTCGATATGAGTATACCCCGATGGGCCCTGCCGCGCCACGTGGGTGCCGGCGCCGGCGCTCAAGGGCCCGCGACTCAAGTCGCGGCTCGGCCAGAGGACTGTCGCTCAAGCGACGCAAGACAGTCGCCGAGCGCCGCTTTAGCGGCAGAAGCCGAGCCGCGGCTTCAGCCGCGAGGAGGCGTAGCTTCGTTAGTCTTGCGCGCGGGGGACGGCGACGACCGCGCCGTCGCGCGATACGTACCCGGCGACCCGCAGCGCCAGCTCGAGTGCCCACTTCCTCCTCGCCGCCCGGCGCGAATCCGTGGGCAAAGGACGCGACGTGCTGAGCGCAACGCTCCCCTACGCGCCCAAGGGGAGCCGCACGCTGTGGGACGTCTCGCTCGGAGTGGTGCTCGGCCGGTAGGACGCGGCTCGAAGCTCAGCTCCGCGAGTCAGCCCGTCCGGGCGTCTCGCAGGCGCGCGAGTAGTTCCTGCGTCTGCTCACGTGAGGCGGGAGGGAGCCCATTGACGGCCCGCGCCACCGCGAGGTCCGCCGCAAGGTCGGCTTCCCAGTCCTCGCCGACATCGGGTGCGATCTCGCGGGCGTAGGCCCACAGGCGCTCGAAGCGGCCGAGCGCCTCCTCGTACGTGAGACCGGCGTACGCGTCGCGCTCGTCCTGCGCCTCGAAGTCAAGCCAGCGCCGCGTCGCGCGAATCATGGCCGCGCCATCCGGTCGGCGGGCTCGATCTTCACCGCGCACACCTTGAGCGCGGCCATCTTGGCGTGCGGCTCCAGCACCGGGCTGGTCAAGAGGTTCGCCGCCGCCTCACGGAAGTGGAACGGCACGAATACCTGCTTGCGCGCCACGCGGTCGGAGACCCGGGCCGAGATCAGCATCGCGTTGCGGCGGCTCGCGATCCTGAGCAGGTCGCCGTCCCTGACACCCATGTCGGCGGCGTCCTCGGGATTGATCTCGACCGTGGCCAGCGGCTCGCGCGCGTCCAGGCCCTTGGCCCGCCGCGTCATGGTGCCGGTGTGCCAGTGGTAGAGCTGGCGGCCGGTATTCATCACGAACGGATACGCCTCGTCCGGCAGCTCCGCCGGCGGTGCGTAGTCCACCGCGTGGAACGTCGCCAGACCGTCCGCCGTCGGGAACCGGTCGTCGAACAGGAAGGCCGTGCCTGGACTGGTGGCCGTCGGGACAGGGTACTGGAGTCCGCCGCCATCGAGCCGCTCGTACGAGATACCCGTCCACGCGGGTGCGAGCCGGCTCACCTCCTCCATCACCTCGCCCGGCGAGCGGAAAGCCGTCTCGAGGCCGATCCGGTTCGACAGCTCGACCAGAATCTCCCAGTCTGCCCGCGCCTCGCCCGGCGGCTCGATCGCCTTGTGTGAGAGCTGGACCCGCCGCTCCGTGTTGGCGAACGTCCCCGTTTTCTCCGCGAAGGACGCCCCGGGCAGCACCACGTCGGCGTACCGTGCCGTCTCCGTCAAGAAGAGGTCCTGCACCGCCAGGAACTCGACCCTTCTAAACCACGCCTCGGCGTGCGCGATGTCCGGGTCCGAGATGATCGGGTTCTCGCCCATGATGAAGAGCGCCCGCACCGGCGAGCCCTCGCGCGCCATCTCCGTCACCTTGAGGCCGGGCTTGAGCGACATCCGCTCCGGCTCGATGCCCCAGGCCCGCGCAAACTTCTCCCGGATCGCGGGATCGGCGACGGACTGGTAGTCCGGGTACACGAACGGGATCGCGCCCATGTCGGAGGCGCCTTGCACGTTGTTCTGCCCGCGCACCGGCAGCATCGCGGCGCCCCACCGCCCGATCATCCCGCACGCCAGGATCAGGTTCAAGAGCGCGGTCACCATGTCGTGGCCCGTCATGTGCTGCGTCAGGCCCATCGCCCACAACGTGCTGGTGTTCGGACCTCTCGCGTAGAGCTCGGCCGCCTTGCGGATCAGGCCCGCCGGCACGCCGGTGATCGCCTCGGCTTTCTCGGGCGTGTACGGCGCCACGGCCTGGCGCACCGCGTCGAAATCGTGGGTGCGCCTGGCGATGAAGCCCTTGTCCTCCAGACCCCGCTCGAGGACGTGGTGCAGCATGGCGTTGAAGAGCGCGACGTCCGTCCCGGGCTGCATCTGGAGGTGGATGTCGGCCCGCGCGGCCAGCTCGGTCCTTCGCGGATCGGCCACGATGAGCGTGGAGCCCTTGGCGTGCGCCCGCTTGATTGCCGCCCCGAAGACCGGATGCGTCTCGCTGGTGTTGGCGCCGGCGATGAAGATCACGTCGCACGCCTCCTCGATCTCCCGCATCGAGCCGGAGGCGGCCGCGGTGTTGAGGACCGCCTGCATCGCCGAGACGCTGGTGGAGTGGCAGAGCCGGGTGCAGTGGTCCACGTTGTTGGTGGCGAACGCCGCGCGGAACAGCCGCTGGAGGAGGTAGTTCTCCTCGTTGCTGCACTTGGCGCTCTGGAAGACCGCCATCGCGTCCGAGCCGTGCGCGCGGTGAATGCGCACCAGCTCCTGAGTGACCAGCTCGAGGGCTTCGTCCCAGGTCGCCTCGCGGAACGGCTCGTACCAGCTCGTCGGGGTGGAGGCGCGGTCGCGGATGTCCTGCGTGATGCGCTCCACCAGCGGCAGGTCGCGCAGCTTCTTGCCGACCGCGCGCGGCGGCGCGGGCGGCTTGGGCTCGGCCCCCTCTTCCGTGATGGACTGCCAGGGGCCGCCGCGGCGGGCTGGGCCCGCCGGTCCTTCGAACACCCAGCGCCCACTCTTCTTCATCCAGCCTTTGCGGATGAGCGGCTTGGTCAGCCGGTCCCGGTGCTGCGTGAAGTCGTAGCCGAACCGGCCCTTCACGCAGGTGGAGCCCATGTTGGGCGTGTCCTCTTCGATCCAGGGGCTGGTGACCCTCACCACTGTGTTGTCCCGCACCTCAAGGTCCACCTGGCACCCTACGCCGCAGTAGGGGCACACTGATCGCACGACTTTCTCCGGCGCCTCGACCTGCTCCTTCGTGAACCGCTCGAGGGGGAGCACCTCGTGGATCGCGCCGGTCGGGCACACGCGGACGCACTCGCCGCACCAGGTGCAGGCGGCATGGTCCGGGTCGCCGTCGCCGCCCACCACGATCTCGGCGTGCTCGCCCCGCTGCGCCACGTCCAGCACGCCCACGACCTGGATGTCCGCGCATGCCCGCACGCAGCGGGTGCAGAGGATGCAGGTGGTCATGTCGTGCCGGATCATCGGGTCGCCGGGACGCTCGTCGCCGCCGCGCAGCGGCAGCTCGTGGCGCTCAACGGCGGTGAGCGGCACTTCGTAGCGTCTAACGAGCCGTTCGAACTCGTTCAGGTGGTGCCCGTTCCCTCGGCTCGACTCGATCCGGTGGGCCAGCTCGTCGGTGGGATAGCGCTCCAATAGGAGGCTCAGCACACTACGGCGGCTGCTGACCGCGGCGGGCGATTCGGTCTCGACGACCATACCGTCTTCGGCCTTGGTCGCACAGGCGGCGAGCAGCTTGGGCGCGCCGGCGACGCTGACGAGGCAGATGCGGCACGACCCGACGGTGGGGAGCTTCGGGTACCAGCAGAGCGTCGGCACCTCGATGCCGAGGGTCCGCGCGGCGTCGAGGATGGTCGCGCCGTCGTGTACCGAGACGCTCTGCCCGTCTATGGTCAGGGTAGGCATGGTATGGAAGAGATAATACTTTAGACGCTTCGGGGGAGGTAGACCGGTGGTCACTCGACGCGAATTCGTGAAGCAGACCTCGGCCGCGGCAGCCGCCGTCGGCCTCGCGACTCCCGGTCCGGCACGGCCGCTGCCCCAGGCGGACGGGTCCGTCCGGGAGCTGGCCCTCCTCGCCCTGGATGCCGCGAGAAGCGCCGGCGGGAGCTACGCGGACGTGCGCGTCCAGCGCGTGCGCAACCAATCGGTCAGCACGCGCGAGAACCGCGTCACCGGGCTTTCGGACGGCGAGTCGTTCGGCTTCGGCGTCCGCGTCCTGGTGAACGGCGCGTGGGGCTTCGCCGCCAGCCGCGACCTCACCCGCACCGAGGTTCAGCGCGTCGCCCGCGCCGCGGCCACGCAGGCGCGCGCCAACCGCCGCGCCACGCAGCGCCCCGTCGTCCTCGCCCCCGCCGACCCGGTGCCCGAGGGCCGGTGGGCCAGCCCGATCCGCACCGACCCCTTCACCGTGGCGATCGAGCAAAAGGTCGACGTGCTACTCTCCGCCAACGCCGAGGCGCTGCGGGTGCGCGGGGCGCGGTTCGTCAACTCGAGCATGTTCTTCGTCAGGGACGAGCGCACCTACGCCAACACCGACGGCTCCTTCACCGTCCAGTCCATCTACCGGTCGAACCCCGGGATGAATGTGACGGCGGTGGCGCCCGACAACTCCGACTTCCAGAGTCGCGCATCCGATGAGGTGCAGGCCATGGGCCTGGGCTACGAGCACATCGAGCAGAGCGACTTCGTGGGGCAGGCGCCGCGCTGGGCCGAGGAGGCGGTGCAGAAGCTTTCCGCGCGCTCCGTCACTCCCGACCGCTACGACCTCGTCCTCCACCCCACCCACCTCTGGCTCACCATCCACGAGTCCATCGGCCACCCGATGGAGCTGGACCGCGCCCTCGGCTACGAGGCGAACTACGCCGGCACCAGCTTCCTCGCTCCGCCGGAGCGGATGATCGGCCGGTTCCGGTACGGGCC
>JACORV010000065.1 GCA_016179225.1 Gemmatimonadota bacterium
ACCACGCTCTCGGGCGGCGAGGCGCAGCGGGTGAAGCTTGCGACCGAGCTCTCCAAGCGCGACACCGGCCGCACCCTCTACATCCTCGACGAGCCCACGACCGGCCTCCACTTCGAGGACGTGCGGCTGCTGCTCGAGGTGCTGCACCGCCTGGTGGACAAGGGCAACACCGTCGCGGTGATCGAGCACAACCTCGACGTGGTGAAGACCGCGGACTGGATCATTGACCTGGGGCCCGAGGGCGGCGAAGCGGGTGGCCAGGTCGTGGCCGCAGGGACTCCCGAGGGTATCGCCAGCGCGGCCGCGTCACACACGGGGAGGGCTCTGGCGCCGCTGCTCGGGACCCGCACCACCCGCTAGGCTCCCTACGCAGACCAGCGGCGGGCCGAGGGCGCTTGGCCGCTGGATACCTGGTGGCGCGGGCGCGCAAGTCGGCCTAGATTGGCCGCTTAGCCGAAACTTTCGCCGGTTGGCCACGTCATGAGCTACACCCTTAGCACCAGGAGCCGTCGCCATTCCCGCTGAGATGATCCCGATCGTTCTTTTCCTCATGATGGGCGCTGTCGGCGTATCCTTCAGCCCGCTGGGCCGCGCCGTCGGCCGCCGGCTCGCCGGCGGCAAGGACCCCGATACGCAGTCGGAAGTGGAAGAGCTGAGGGCAGAGGTGGCGGAGCTGCGTCGTGAACTGGATGACATGCACGCGCGCTTGGGCGAGCTGGACGACGTGCAGAACCGTCTCGACTTCGCCGAGCGACTGCTCGCGCAGGTCAAGGCGAGGGGCATCGGAGCGGGAGACACCTAGGCGTGCCGGGCGAGATCGTGTTCCTGGATCTGGTGCGGACGATAGTGCCCGCGGTGGTGATCGTCATCCTGGCGTTCAGCCCCGTGGGCCGAGCGCTCGCCAACCGAATCCTCCACGGCAAGCAGCCGGTCGGAGGCACGCTCGAGGACCCGCGGGTGGAGGAGTTGTCGGACGAAGTGTCGTCGCTGCGCCGGCAGATCGGGGAGATGCAGGAACGGATTGACTTCGCGGAGCGGATGCTCGCACGGGCCCGCACCAAGGGCGTGCTCGGCGCCGGCCCGGAGCGCTGAGCGTGCAGACGCCACCCGTCCCGCCCGTCCCGCCCGAGATGCCGCAGATTCCGCCCATCGGGCCGATCATCACGGGCGAAGACATCATGGGGATCGTCCTCTTTTCGATGGCCGGTCTCGCGGTCATGGTCTGGCTGATCGCGCGCGGGCCGATCGGGCACGCCATCGGCGAGGTGATCAAGCGATGGCTCGGCGGCGCGCGGCACGAGCCGGGGGAGCTCCAAGAGCTGAACACCCGCCTCGACGCGATGCAGCACCAACTGGCAGAGCTGGCGGAACGGCAGGACTTCACGGAGCGCATGCTGGCCCAGGTGCGGCGCGACAAGGCCCTCCCTGGCGGATCGGACGTTGCCGGGTGAAACATTAAGAGACGGCCGGGCGTACGGGCTTCATCGGAAGGAGCAGTCATGGTCACACGGGATGACTTGGAGAGCTTCATCGCTCGACTGGAGTCGGAAGGGGTGCACTCGCGCGAGGTGGAGCCGGGTCTGTGGGTGCTCTCGCAGAACGCCGACGGGCCGGAGGTGGTGGTGCACTACAATCCACCGGTCGTCGTGCTGCGCGTCAAAGTGATGGAGCTGTCGCCCCAGCAGGAAAAGGCCGATCTCTTCCGACACCTGCTCGAGCTGAACGCGACGGACATCGTGCACGGGTCGTACGGGATCGACGGCAGCAACGTCGTGCTCTCCGACACGCTCGAGCTCGAGAACCTCGACTTCAACGAGTTCCAAGCCAGCTACGACTCTATGATGCTGGCGCTCGCGTCGCACCTCGCGACGCTCGCCCCTTATCGCCAGGCGTGAGGCGTCATGGGAATCTTTGACCGTCTCTCCACGATGATCCGGTCGAACATCAACGACCTGATCTCCCGGGCCGAGAACCCCGAAAAGATGCTGAACCAGCTGGTGCTGGATATGCGCAGCCAGCTGGCCAAGGCGAAGCAGCAGGTGGCCTCCGCCATCGCCGACGAGAAGAAGCTCCAGGCCCAGGTCGAGCAGGAGAAGAAGCTGGCCGACGACTGGGAGAAGCGGGCGATGCTGGCGGTGCAGGAAGGGCGCGACGACCTGGCGAAGCAGGCGTTGCTGCGGCACTCCGAGCACATGCAGCACGGGGTGCAGCTCGAGGAGACGTGGCGCAAGCACGCCGCCGAGACGGAGTCGCTCAAGAACTCGCTCCGCGCCCTCAACGACAAGATCGAAGAGGCAAAGCGCAAGAAGAACATCCTCATCGCGCGGCAGCGGCGCGCGGAGGCGCAGCGGCGCATCCACGAAACGATGTCGTCGATGAGCGACAAGAGCGCCTTCGAGACCTTCGAGCGGATGAGCGAGCGCATCGAGCAGAGCGAGCGCAAAGCGCTCGCCGCCGCCGAGCTCTCGGAGGAGCTCGAGGGCGACCAGCTCCAGCGGCAGTTCGCCCAGCTCGAGTACAAGGCGGACGCCGACACCCAGCTGCTCGCGCTGAAGCAGCGCATGGGTCTCCTCGGCGCCGGGAAGAGCGAGCCCACCAAGCAGCTCGGTGCGGGCAAGGGGACGGCCGAGGTCCACGACGCCGAGGTCGTGGAAGAGGGGGCCGACGACGAGCCCAAGCCGGGCGCCTAGCCTGCGGTGACGGACGCCGTCCTCCCGACACGGCGGGCGGCGCCCCTGGTGCTGGTCCTGCTGATCGCCGCGATCCTGTTCTTCCTCTACCGGATCGCGGAGCTGGTCCTTCTCGCCTTCATCGCCACCCTCGTGGCCGTCTACCTCGGCGGGGTGGTGGACATCCTGTGCCGGCGCGTGCGCATCCCGCGCGGGCCGGGCCTCTTCCTCGCGCTGTTCCTGACCCTGGGCGCGCTCTCCGGCGTCGCGGCCCTCATCGCGCCCGCCGTCATCCAGCAGACCGGGGACCTCGTCGCGTCGGTGCCGCGCTACCTCACCGAACTGGACCAGCAGCTCCGCGCGCTGGCCACTCGGTACCCGGAGCTGCGCCGCATCGGCATCGCGTCGTCCGAGAGTGGCCTGCTCACCACGGCGATGACCGAGCTCGCTACCTTCCTGCGGCACGGCATCGCGCCGCTCGCCACCGCGACCGGACGCGTGCTCATAGAGTCCATCGCGGTCGTGGTGATGGCGCTCTACCTCGCCCACAATCCCGCGACCTACCGGGACGGGATCCTCTCCCTGGTGCCCCCGCGGCACCGCGAGGCGGCGCGGGCGATCCTCGTCGACCTGGGCGCCACCTTGCGCGCCTGGGTGGGGGCCCAGCTGCTCGCCATGGTCGTGCTGGCGGTGCTGACGGGCATCGGGCTCTGGCTCCTCGACGTGCCCTACTGGCTCGCCTTCAGCATCTTCACCGGCGTCGTGGTCATGGTCCCCTTCTTCGGCACGCTTTTTTCAACGCTACTCCCCGCGCTGCTCGTCCTGGGCGACCGGGGCCTGCTGCCCGCGCTCGCCGTCGCGCTGGTGGGCGTCGTGGTGCACATCGTCGAGGCCAACTTCGTCGCGCCGATCATCATGCAGCACCGCGTGGCGCTGCCGCCGGTGCTCACCATCCTCAGCGTCCTCGTCATGGGCACGGTGGCCGGCCTGCTCGGCCTGCTGGTGGCGGTGCCCGCGCTCGCGACCGTGATGGTCCTGACCCGACACGTCCTGCTCTACCGCGTGTACGGCGAGCGGCCCGTGGGATCGCCCGAGCCGCCGCCCGCCGTGCTCCGCGCGAGCCGCGAGGTGCGGGCGCCCGTCCCCGCGCAACCCTGACCATCCATGCCTGATCCGCGGTTCCTGATTATCGCCGAAGGCGCGTTCGGCCCCGAAACCTCCAAGACCGCGAACTCCGCGGTGCGTTACCTCCCTGAGCGCGTCGTCGGCGTCCTCGATAGCAAGGCGTCGGGCCGGACGTGCCAGGAGGTGCTGGGCTTCGGCGACGCGATCCCGGTCGTCCGCACGATCGACGAGGGCTTCGCGCTGAACCCCACCGCGGTCCTCATCGGCATCGCGCCCGCCGGCGGGCAGCTCCCGGCCGAGTGGCGCGGCTGGATTCTCGCGTCGATCGATCGTGGGCTCGACGTCTGGAGCGGCCTGCACACCTATCTCGCCAGCGACGCCGAGTTCGCCTCGCGCGCCGCCGCCAAAGGCGTGGCGCTCAAGGACCTGCGCAGGCCGCCGCCGAAGCTGTCGGTCTCCGACGGCAAGGCGAAGAGCGTGGACGCGCTAGTGGTGTTGTCGGTGGGCAGCGACTGCAACGTCGGCAAGATGACAGCGCAGCTCCAGCTGGCGCGCGGGCTCGAGGCGCGGGGACTGCGGACCCGCTTCGCGGCGACCGGCCAGACGGGGATCCTCATCGCAGGGTGGGGGATCGCCGTGGACGCCGTCGTTGCCGACTTCATCGGCGGCGCCGCGGAGCAGCTCGTCCTCGAGGCCGCGCCCGACGCGGACGTCGTGCTGGTCGAGGGGCAGGGGAGCCTGATCCACCCCGGATACTCCGGCGTAACCCTGGGCCTGCTGCACGGCTCCTGCCCGAAGGGGATGATCCTCTGCCACCAGAGCTCGCGCGAGTTCATCGGCGACTACAGCGGCCGGACGCCGTGGCTCCGGATCCCGCCGCTCGGAGAGCTGGTGCGCCTCCACGAGTACGCGGCGGCGCCGGTGCAACCCTCCAAGGTGCTCGGAATCGCGCTCAACACCTACGACCTCTCCCACGCCGAGGCGGAGGCCGCGGTCGCGCGCGCCGCCGCCGAGACGGGCCTCCCCGCCACGGACCCGGTGCGTTTCGATCCGGCGCCGCTGGTGGATGCGATCGCCACGTTCGCCTGGAGCCGGCCGCCGGCGTAAAACGGCGCCGCTGTGCGGCGTAATCGATCCCAAACATCCGCTCCATCGTCACTAGGTTCGCGCCGTCTCGGAAACTCCGGGACGGCGCGGCGCGGTGCGCCCGCCTGGCCTTCACGTTTACAGGAGGTTGGCAATGGTCGGGGCAGGCGGCACGAAGCTCGCGGGCTGCGCGGCGCTCATCGCGTGTGCGGTGGCCGCGGGCTGCGCCACGGACAGCGCTGACAAGTCGGGGAGCGTGGCCGGCCCACCGAGCGGCATCGCGGAGGGCACCCGTGTCAGCGGTACGCGGTCCGAAACAGTGGAGATCGTGGGGCGCGACGGCGCGCCCATCGAGCGGCCGATGCCGATCGCGCCGTTCGAGGCGCGGGTGCGGCGGGGGGTGGCGGTGGCGCAAGGCGCCGGCGTGATCGTTGCGACGACGCGCGCCTTGCGGGGGCGCCGCGCACTCTCGTTCACGGACCGCCAGGGACACCGGGCCGAAGTCGTAGCGACCGGCGGGGACGGGCGGGGTCCCATTGCGTCGCTGCGACTGTATCAGGACGGGCAGATCGTTTCCGAGGTCAGCACCGAGTGGGAGTCGCGTCCCGGCGGCTGGCTGCTTAAGGATCGGACGCTCACACTGTATCGAAACGGCCAAGTGCTGCTCCGTCACCGGCGCTCGGCCGCGGCGGTCGAGATGGCGCACGCGCGGGGCGGGAGCCGCATCCTCGATCTCGGGGCGGCGCGGGTCGCACGGGCGCTGGCACCGACGGAGCTCCGGGCGCAATTGACTGGGTGCATTACCGAGGCGATCGCCTATGCGGGCGCGCTCTACGACTTCGTGGCTGCCGCGAGCCAGGTGACGCTCTGGCCGAGTGACCCGGAGGCGTGGACCACACTGCGTGACGCCGCCAGCGCCATGGAGTGGGCGGAGCTCGCGCTGTGCCTGTGCTTCAGCGAGAATCTGGAATGAGGCACGCCGCGCGGTCGCAAAACGCCGCGCCGGTGCGCGGTGATTTCGGTACCAAGCTCCCCTCTCTTTGTTGCTAGATTCGCGCCGCCTCGGAATCCGGGGCGGCGCGGCGCTGTCCGCGCCTGTTCTTCCACCTCCGCGGAAGGAGACGGCGGATGGGCATCGTGGAGCGCATACTCGTGTTGGTGGTGGATGGGCCGGCGCGCCTGGCCGCGCGGATCCTGGCGGAGCGCTATCCGGAGGTGCGGTGCGAGGGAGGCGCGCTGAGCGTCGTGATCGACGGACGGGAGACGCCGGAAGGCGTCTTCGCGTTCTGTCGCGAGCGGCGCATCGGCGTGAAGGCGTCCTGCGTCCTCTCGAGGACGGCCCAGCCCCGCGCCGCCCCGGCCGGCGCCCTGCCGACGTCGTCGCCGGTCGGCACGACGAACCATCCATCTTCTCAGGAGGTATGGCGATGAAGAGGGCGGGAAATTGGAAGCTGGCGGCGGGCATCGGGCTCGTCGCCGTCGCGCTGGTCGCGGCGTGCGCCCGGGACATCGGCCGCGCGGGCCGCAGTGCGACGGGGCCTGATGGTCGCATCGTCGAGGGTGCCCGTGTGAGCGGAACTCTCACCGGCTCTCTGCAGCTCACCGCGGAGGACGGGACACCCATCGTGCACGCGCTCTCGCCGACGACGTTCGATGCGCGCGTACGCGGCGGCGTCGCGCGAGTCGATTCGGTCGCGACCGTTGCTAGCACCCGGGTGCTCGGTGTTGCGCGAAGGTCGGTCACCTTCGCGGATCGCGATGGTCGTCAGAACGAGATCGTACTGAACGCGCCGAGCGCGGTAGATCCCGTTTCTGAGCTGCAGCACTATCGAGACGGAAAGCTCGTGGTGGATGTGAGTTACAATTGGCAGCGTCAGCCGGGCGGGTGGGTTCTCAAGGACAGGGATCTCCAGCTCTGGCGCGATGGACAGGTCGTACTGCATCGCCACCAGGCTGCGGAGGCGCTCCACATCGCCGCCGCAACGGACGTGCGGAACTTGCTGCCCATCGCTGGTGCGTCGGTGCTGGGCGCCCTGGCGCCCGCGCCATTGCTGGCCCAGAATCTGAGGGACTGCTGGGGGGAATGGCTGACATACGCGGGTGCGCTCTTCGTCCTGGCTGCCGCGACGGACGCCCTGGCGCACAACCTCTTGGATCCGAAGCTGTACGCCGCTGTCGGCGCGGCCTTCAAGGCCGTTGATGCGGCCCTGGACAATGTGGTTTACTGCGAAACCGTCAGCTACGAACCGTGATTTCGGGAGATCCGTCAATGGACTGGCCGCTGTTGAGAGCAGTCCTCTTCGTGTCGCTGGGGGTCTTCATGACAGCTCACGGCGTGTTGAGCGTGCTCACCCGGCGAGGCTCGCGCACCGACGCCGCACGGTGGTTGCTGATCGGCATCGGGACGCTGCTGATGGCGCTCGATGGGTCGCCGAGCCGCAGTCAAGGATCGTTGGGGGGCTTTTTCGTCGCCGGCCTGGCGACGTTTGCGGGCGGAACGCTACTCGGCCTTCGGCGGCCCGCACTGCCGCCTGGCGAGGATTCCAAGAAGCGCCTGCAGAGTTGACCCCTCCCGCGGCGCCCGGCTAGCTTGGCTAGCCTGTGCTCAGCGCGACGACGCACACGGTCTTGACGCCCACCGCGGACCCCAGCTCCGCGGTGCGGCGCCTCTTCGTCCGCGTGCTCCACGGCGACGACCTGCTGGTCGCGCTGCTGCAGGTCGCGGTCATCCTCGGTCTCGCGCTGCTTGCCAACCGGATCCTCAAACGGGTGGCGCGCCGCGTCGTCGAGCGTGCCGACGACGGTGATGCCAACACCCTGACGGAGCGGGAGCAGCGGGCGCAGACCTTGGCCCAGCTCCTCACCTACACCGGGAACATCGTTATCGGCGTCGCGGCGGTATTGGGGATCCTCGCCGTCTTCATCGACATCGGCCCGATCCTCGCGGGCGCCGGCGTGGTGGGGCTCGCGGTTGCCGTCGGCGGCCAGACCATCGTGCGCGACTTCATCACCGGCTTCTTCCTGCTCACGGAGCAGCAGTTCGCCGTGGGCGACCGGGTGCGGATCGGCGGCGTGGAGGGCGTGGTGCACCGCATCTCGCTCCGGATGGTGGTGCTCCGCGGCGACGACGGGACGCTCCATTACGTCGCCAACGGCTCCATCAGCGCGGTGAGCAACCTCTCGCGCGCCCGCAACGGTGCGGGATAGCCGTGACGCTCCGCCTCTTCAACACGCTCTCCCGCGCCGTCGAGCCCTTCGCGCCCCTCGCGCCGCCCCGCGTCACGCTCTACACCTGCGGGCCTACGGTCTGGAACTACGCCCACATCGGCAACTTCCGGACGTTTGTCTTCGAGGACGTGCTGCGCCGTTATCTCGAGTACATCGGGTACGAGGTGCTGCACGTCATGAACCTCACCGATGTGGACGACCGCACGATCAACGCGGCCAGCGCGGCCGGCGTCCCCCTCGCGGTGCACACGCGGCCATTCACTCAGGCATTCTTCGAGGACAGCGGCTACCTGCGCATCCTCCCGGCGCACCACTACCCGGCCGCCACCGCGTTCGTGCCGCAGATGGTGGCCCTGGTGAGCCGCCTGCTCGAAAAGGGCGTCGCCTACCAGGGCGACGACGGCTCGGTCTACTTCGCGATCGACCGGTTCCCGGCGTACGGCCGGCTCTCGCGCGTGGAGATGCGCGAGCTCAAGGCCGGCGCGCGCGTCTCGAGCGATGAGTACGCCAAGGAGGACGCGCGCGACTTCGTGCTCTGGAAGGCGGCCAGGCCGGAGGACGAGGCGGTCGGCGCCGCGTGGGACGCCCCCTTCGGCCGCGGCCGCCCGGGCTGGCACCTCGAGTGCTCGGCCATGTCGCAGCACTACCTCGGCGACACGATCGACATCCACGCCGGCGGCGTGGACCTCATCTTCCCGCACCACGAGGACGAGATCGCGCAGTCCGAGGCCGCGACCGGCGAGCCGTTCGCGCGCTTCTGGCTCCACGGCGAGTTCCTGCTCGTCGAGGGGACGAAGATGTCCAAGCGCTACGGCAACTTCCTGACGGCGCGCGACCTCCGGGAGGACGGGTGGGACGCGGCGGCGGTGCGGTACCTTTTGGGGCAGACGCACTACCGCAAGCAGCTCAACTTCGCGGACGACGCGCTCAAGGCGGCGGCCACCGGCGCCTCGCGCCTCGCCGAGTTCCGGGGGCGCCTCGCGAGCCTGGGGGGAGAGTCGTCGGGAGAAGCGTGGCGGGCGCTTGAGGAACGGCTGGTGCGGGACTTCGGCACGGCGATGGACGACGACCTCGACGTCGCCCGCGCGATCGCCGCGATCATGGACTTCGTGCGCGACGGGAACCGCTTGCTGGACGCCGAGGCAGGCCTCGCCGAGGCGGGCCGCGGGCGGGTGCTTTCCACGTTCGACCGGCTGACCGGGGTGCTGCAGATCGTCCCATCGGGAATGGGAACCGCAGGGGATTTGGACACCTGGGCCCACGACCTCGCCCGGCAGAGGGCGGCGTATCGCCGGGAGAAGGAGTGGGCGAAGGCAGACGAGGTCCGTAAGCTGTTGCTGGAGAAAGGGTTCGACGTTCGAGACA
Source organism: Gemmatimonadota bacterium (assembly GCA_016179225.1). Lineage (GTDB taxonomy): Bacteria > Gemmatimonadota > Gemmatimonadetes > Gemmatimonadales > JACORV01 > JACORV01. The sequence goes on from JACORV010000065.1 coordinate 9,474, forward strand.
CGAAGGACGGCGGGTACGAACTGCGCCGGGTAACTCGGGCTCCTTCCGCGACTTGACCCATCTGTCGGTGGGGTTTATCCTTCAAGGCTCGCGAAGTCCGCAAATGGACAACGCGCTGACGTAGCTCAACTGGTGGAGCAGCTGATTTGTAATCAGCAGGTTAAGGGTTCGAGTCCCTTCGTCAGCTCCAGTTTGCCGGGAAGGAGCACGCAGCACCGCAGACCACGCCACCCCGCGTTTCGCGCCGCGGGGTGGTCTGTTCAGCGGACCAGAGACGAACGCCAGTGGACGGGGCGCCGGGTGGGGTGCCGGAGCGGTCAATCGGAGCAGACTGTAAATCTGCCGGCCTTGCGCCTACGAAGGTTCGAATCCTTCCCCCACCACTGCGGGCGTAGCTCAGTTGGTAGAGCGTCAGCCTTCCAAGCTGAGGGTCGCGGGTTCGAGTCCCGTCGCCCGCTCGCTCGCGTAGCTCAGTCGGTAGAGCGCGTCCTTGGTAAGGACGAGGTCACCGGTTCAATCCCGGTCGCGAGCTTGAAAGGCGGGTCTTAGGTAGGGGGTCTTAGGTCTTAGCACGCTCGCGACCATGGCTCTCAGACTCAAGACCTAAGACCTAAGACCCAAGACCGCATTTGGAGCCTCAATGGCCCGCGAGAATATCATTTTGGCGTGCAACGACTGTAAGGAGCGGAACTATTTCACCACCAAGAACCGCCGGAAGCATCCGGAGCGGGTCGAGTGGATGAAGTACTGCCCGCGCTGCAACAAGCACACGCAGCACAAGGAGACGAAGTGAGCAGCTGGCTCGCGCTGGCGCTCGGCGGGGCGGCGGTGGCCGTTGCGGCGGCGCTCGTGGTATGGCGCGAGCGGGTGCGTGCCGGCGCCCGCGCCTCGGTGCTTTTCCTGGACGAGGTCCGGGGCGAGGTGAAGAAGGTCACCTGGCCGGACCGCCAGCAGCTCAAGAACGCGACGCTGGTGATCCTCGCATTCGTGGCGATCGTGGCGCTGCTCATCGGCGCGCTGGACATCGTGCTGCAATGGCTCGTGGTGACGCTGCCCGGACGCCTGTCGTGACGGGAGCCGTGACGATGGATCATCGCTGGTACGCGATTCAGACGACGGCCGGTCACGAGAACAAGGTCCGGTCGCTGATCGAGCGGCGGATCAACGACGATCCGCGGCCGCTGGATGAGCGCCCGATCCGCCAGGCCCTCGTGCCGACGCAGGAAGTCGTCGAGATCAAGAACGGGAAGAAGGTCAACGTCGAGCGGAAGCTGTTCCCGGGATACGTGCTGGTGGAGATGGTGTCGAACCAGGAGACGCTCCACGTCATCAACAACATCCAGGGCGTGATCAAGTTCGTGGGAACGGGGCGGGAGCCCATGCCCCTGCGGCAGGACGAAGTCAACCGGCTCCTCGGCGTCGAGGAAGCCGTGTCCGAGACGGAGCCGAAGGAGGAGATCCCGTTCCTCACCGGGCAGGTCGTCGAGATCATCGAGGGTCCGTTCTCCGACTTCAGCGGCACGGTCGAGGAAGTGCTGACCGACAAGGGCAAGGTGCGGGTCTCCGTG
>JACORV010000064.1 GCA_016179225.1 Gemmatimonadota bacterium
CGCTTTCGCGGACGTGGCGGCGCGGGAGCGCTACGCCCGGCCGGTGCTGACATCGGACTTCGCGCTCGACATCCGGGAGGGCCGGCACCCGGTCGTCGAGCGGATGATGCCCCGGGAAGCCTTCATCCCGAACGATGTGCGCCTCGACGCCGAGCGGCAGGTCATGATCGTCACCGGCCCCAACATGGCGGGTAAGAGTACGGTCCTGCGGCAAGTGGGTCTGACGGTGCTGATGGCGCAGGCCGGGTGCTTCGTCCCCGCCCGGGCGGCGACGATCGGGGTGGTGGACCGCCTCTTCACGCGGGTGGGCGCCAGCGACGACCTGGCGCGCGGCCAGAGCACGTTCCTGGTCGAGATGAGCGAGACCGCGGCGATCCTGCACAGCGCTTCACGGCGGAGCCTGGTTCTGCTCGACGAGATCGGGCGCGGCACGTCCACGTACGACGGCGTGGCGATCGCGTGGTCGGTGGCGGAGTTCCTGCACGAGCAGGTAGGGTGCAAGACGATCTTCGCCACGCACTACCACGAGCTGACGCAGCTGGCCGACCGCCACGCGCGCGTCGTCAACGTCAACGTCGCGGTCCACGAGTCGGGCGACGAGGTCGTCTTTCTCCATCGCTTGAAGCCCGGCGGGGCCGACCGGTCGTACGGCATCCACGTGGCGAGGCTCGCCGGCCTGCCGGAGAGCGTCATCGCGCGGGCGCGGCAGGTGCTGGGCACGCTGGAGGCGGGGCACCGGGTGGCGACGGCGCCCGAGCCACGCGATCAGCTCGCCCTGTTCGCGCCCACCGAGGACCCGCTGGTCGCCGAGCTCAAAGCGCTGGACGTGGACGGCCTTTCGCCGCGCGAGGCGCTGGCGCGGCTCGCGGACCTGCAGGCGCGCGCGCGCGGCCCGCGCGGCGGATCGGGGCGCTCCGAGTGAGGCGCGCGCACGCCGGCGTCGCGGCCCTCGGCGCGCTGTTTGCCTGCGGTTGCTTCGGTCGGCGAGAGGCGCCGGCCGAGCGTCGGGCCGTCGAGGGCGAGAACGACGTCCCCGTCGCGATCAACGGCGAGTCGCCGTTCCAGTATCCGCCCGAGCTCTACGATCAGGGCGTCGAGGGCGAAGTGCGGTTGCGGCTCTACGTGGACGCGCTGGGCCACGTGCATCCGGAGTCCACCCGCGTGGCCTCGTCGTCGGGAACCTCCGCGCTGGACTCCGCCGCGATCGCCGGCGCCGCACTGCTGCGGTTCGCGCCCGCGCACCGCAAGGGCGAGCCGGTCGGCATCGCCTTCCTCCAGCCGGTCATCTTCCGGCGCCGCGCCCCTTCGGGCGCGCCGCCCACCCAGTGAGTCGGCCAGTGCGCGTGTACGACACCATCCTCGAGGCGATCGGCGGAACGCCGCTGGTGCGGCTGAACCGCCTGACCCGGGGCATCCGCACGCCGGTGTACGCCAAGGCGGAGAACCTCAACCCCGGCGGTTCGGTGAAGGACCGTATCGGCCTCGCCATGATCGAGGCGGCCGAGCAGAGCGGGGCCCTGAAGCCGGGAGGCGTGATCGTCGAAGCCACGAGCGGCAACACCGGGGTGGGGCTCGCGATCGCCGCGGCCATCCGAGGCTACCGCTGCATCTTCACGATCCCCGACAAGATGTCCACCGAGAAGATCCGGCTGCTGCGCGCCTTCGGCGCGGAAGTGATCGTGGTGCCGACTGCCGTGCCGCCCGATCATCCCGAGTACTACATCCAGAAGGCGAAGGCGATCGTCGCGTCCACGCCGGGCGCGATCCTCGCCGACCAGCACTACAACCCCGCCAACCCGGAAGCCCACTACCAGACGACGGGGCCCGAGATCTGGGAGCAGACCGAGGGGAGAGTCACGCACTTCGTGTGCGCGCCCGGCACGGGCGGCACCGTCTCCGGCGCGGGCCGGTATCTGAAGGAGAAGAACCCGAAGGTCCGCGTCGTCGCCGGCGACCCCTTCGGCTCCATCTACACCGAGTACGCGAAGACGCACCAGAAAGGCGAGGGGTTTCCGTACAAGGTCGAAGGGATCGGCGGCGACAAGATCCCCACGTCGCTCCACTTCGACGTGATCGACGAGTGGATCACGGTCTCGGACGCCGAGGCGTTCCGGATGGCCCGGCGCGTCACGCGCGAGGAGGGCATCTTCGTCGGCGGCTCGACGGGGCTCAACGTGTGCACCGCGCTGGAGGTGGCGCGCCGGATCGACGACCCCGATGCCATGGTAGTCACCATCCTCTGCGACACGGGCGAGCGCTACTTGTCGAAGATCTACGACGACCACTGGATGCGCGAGAATCAGATGCTCGCCGAGGAGCGGGTGACGGCGGAGACGCTGCTGGTCGGCCGTCCCTCGGAAATCCCGCCGCTCGTCTCGGTGTCGCCGTCGGCGAGCGTGCGGCAGGCGCTGAACCTGATGTCCACGTACAACATCTCGGAGATCCCCGTCATCGACGGCAGCGACTGCGTCGGCTCCCTCTCCGAGGGACCGCTGATGGCCCGCACGCTCGAGAACGGCACGCTGCTCGAGCGCGCGGTCGCCGACGTCATGAGCGCGCCGTACCCGGTGGTGGATTTCCAGCTGCCGCTCGAGCGGCTCACGGCGCTGCTCTCGCGCGAGTCGCCCGCCGTGCTGGTGCGGCGGGAGGGGAGGCTCGCCGGAATCGTCACGCGCTACGACGTGCTGCGCCAGGTCTCGGGCATCCGGTGAGGATTACCGTCCTGACCGGGGGCACGTCGAGCGAGCGTGACGTTGCGCTGGCCTCGGGGCTCCAGATCGCCGCCGCGCTCCGGTCGCGCGGCCACGAGGTCAGCATGGTGGACCTCGCGACCGGCTTCGTGCCGCCCGAACAGGAGCCCGCGTTGCTCCCCGGCGGGGTCGGCCGCGAGCCGCCGCCGCTCGCGAAACTCAAGGAACTCGAGCGGGGGATGCTCTCGGCCGGGCTGGGCGAGGTACCGGCCGTGCGTGACGCCGACGTCATCTTCCTGGCGCTGCACGGCGGCCAGGGTGAGGACGGCACCGTGCAGGCGGTGCTCGACGTGATCGACGTGCCGTACACCGGCAGCGGGCACCTGGCCTCCGGCCTCGCCCTGGACAAGGACCTCGCCAAGCGCGTCCTACGCGACAGCGGCGTTCGCGTCGCCGACTGGGTGATGGCGCCCGTCGCGGCGGACGAGGTCGAGCGGGCCGTCGGCTTCCCGTGCGTTGTGAAGCCGTCGAACGAGGGTTCGTCGGTGGGGCTGGCGCTGGTGCGCCGCCGGGACGACCTCGCGCCCGCGATCGAGATCGCGGCGCGCTACGACCGTGAAGTGATGGTCGAGCGCTTCATCCCGGGGCGCGAGCTGACGGTCGGGATCCTCGGCGACCGGCCGCTGCCGGTCGGCGAGATCCGCCCCAAGCACGAGATGTTCGACTACGAGTGCAAGTACACGCCCGACATGGCGGAGGAGATCTTCCCCGCGCCCATCGACGGCCCGCTCGCCGCGCGGACGCAGGAGGCCGCGCTCGCCGCCCACCGCGCGCTCAAGCTCGGCGGGTACAGCCGCGTAGACTTTCGCGTCGGCGAAAACGGTGACATCTTTTGCCTCGAGGCCAACACCCTTCCGGGGATGACCGCGAACAGCCTAATTCCCAAGGCCGCGCGGGCTGCGGGCATGAGCTTTCCCGACCTGTGCGAGGCGATCTGTCGGCTCGCCCTCGGGACCCCGCGGAACAATGCCGTGAAGCCGGGGATACCTCTCGGCAGGACCGCATGAGCTACGACGGATCTCCATTCGCACTGACGCCCTGGGTTCGGCGGCTGCTGATCGCGACGGGAGCGGTGTACCTCCTGCAGCTCACGGTGTTCACGAGCCCGTGGCTGGCGCAGACCTTCGGATTTCAGCCGTCGCTGGCGCTGCGGCACCCCTGGGGGCTCTTTACCTACGCCCTCTTGCACGGGTCCTTTCTCCACCTCCTGGCCAACTCGATCGGCCTGTTCATGTTCGGCCCGCCCGTCGAGGGCCGCTTCGGCAGCCGCGCCTTCATCCGCCTCTGGCTACTCTCGGTGCTCGGCGGCTCGCTCCTCAGCCTGGCGCTCCTGCCGCTGGCCGGGGACGGGCTAATCATCGGGGCGTCGGGCGGGCTGTACGGTGTGATGCTCGCGTTCGTGCTCGAGTGGCCGGACGCGCCCGTGCTCATCTTCCCCTTCCCCATCCCGGTGAAGGCGAAGTGGCTGGTGGTGTTCTTCGCCCTGTTCTCCTTGTGGGCCGGGTTCACGGGCGCGCGGGACGGCACCGCCCACTTCGCGCATCTGGGCGGGTTCGCCGCCGCTTTCCTCTATTTGCGCGGCAGCGCCTTGCTGAGCAGGTCCCGCTCCAGCACGGTGACCGAGCGCTCCCCCGCGGTCCTGGTGCGCCCGCCCTCGTCGGACGGAGCGCGCCGCTCGGAGCCCTTCGGACCGACCCGCCGTCGCGACCCGGACGCGGCGGTACTTGCCGAGGTCGACCGCGTGCTGGACAAGATCTCGGCCCGCGGCCTGGAGAGCCTCACGCCGGAGGAGCGGCGGTTCCTAGACGAAATGAGCAAGAGGTTCCAGCAAGACCGCTAAGATGATCCGCGTGGTGCAAGGCGACGTCACCAGCTACGCCGGCAGCGCCATCGTCAACGCCGCCAACAATCACCTCATCCTCGGCGCCGGGGTCGCCGGCGCCATCGCGCGCAAAGGCGGCCCGAGCATCCAGGCGGAGTGCAGCCGCCACGGCCCTATCCGGGTCGGCGAGGCGGCGCTCACGGGTGCAGGCGACCTGCCGTGCCGCTGGGTCATCCACGCCGCGGCGATGGGCGACGAGCCGGCGAGCGAGCACAGCATCCGCGACGCGACGCGCGCGAGCATGCGACTCGCCGCGGCGCACGGCATCCGCGACGTCGCCTTCCCGATCCTCGGCTCGGGGGTGGCAGGCTTCCCGCTACGCCGCGCCGCGGAGGTGATGGTCGAGGCGATCCGAGAATCGTCCGCCCCGGACGCCGTTCAGGAGATCGTGCTGTACGGGTTTACGGCCGGCGACGCCGAGACGATTCGCCAGGTGGTCGAACGCACGCCCTAGGGCTCCTCCTCGCGCTCGCGCTGCCGCAGCGCGATTCGCTCCTGGCCCGTGCCGAGTCTCTGCTCCTCGCCGGCCAGCTCGACGCCGCGCGCCGGCTCGCCGAGGGCGTGGAGCGAGTCCACCCCGACGATCCCCGCGTCCTGACGCTGCTCGGCCGCATCCACCTCGGCTGGCCCGTCTTCGGCCGCTACCGCGCGGAGTCGCTCCTGGCGCGCGCGGGCGCTCTCGACCCCACCAACCCCGAGCCCTTCTACTATCTCGGCCAGGTGGGCCTCGCGCTGCGCGGCGACGACGGCGAGATGATCGCGCGGCCCGCACTGGTACGGGTGCTCGCGCTCAACCCCACATACCGCGACGCGTGGGCGCTGTGGACGAGGCTCTACCGCGGCGACGCGGAGCGGCGCGCCGCGGTGGGCGCGCTGGCGCGACACGCGGGCAACCGGTCGGCCGACTGCTGGCGGGCCGGGCTGCTCGTGGAGCTCCGGCGTTTCGACGAGGCGGCGCCGCTCCTCGCCGACCTCATCGCCCGTGCACCCGGCGATCCGGCGCCGCGCGCGCTCCTGGCGCGGCTACTCTTCGAGCAGGGACGCGACGACGAGGGGGCCCGCGCGTACGACGCCGCGCTCCGCCTGGCCGGCCGGGACACCGGGGCCGTACTGTGGCGTCAAGTGCGCAGCATCGCGACGCCCGGCGAGCGCGCCACGTTCCGGCGCACCAGTCCCGAAGACCGCGAGGCGTTCCTCCGCCTCTTTTGGGCGCGCCGTGAGCCGGACCTCGCGACGCCGCTCAACGAGCGAGTGGGCGAGCACTTCCGGCGCATGGCGGAGGCGCAGCGCGTTTTCTCCCTCCTGCACCCGAACTCTCGGTATCACCACTCGCGCGCCTGGCGCACGCTGGCCGGCGGCCTGGGCGTGCCCCCGGGCGCGAACCTCGAGGAGGTCGCTCGCGGGATCGGAGAAGGGCGCGCGCCGCGCGTGACCGATGCGCCAGTCGCGGCGGGGGTGGCCGGCCGGCTCGATGGGGAAGGCGAGGAGACGGCCAACCTCGAGGACGACCTCGACGATCGAGGCCGCATCTTCGTGCGCCACGGCGCGCCGGGGCAGCGTCTCGTCTGGGGTCTCGACGCCGAGACGTGGCGCTACCGCCTGCCGGAGGGCATGCTGCAGGTGACCTTCGCGCGCCGTACCGCCGGCTTCGGCCTCTCGGGCGACCAGGTCGTGACGCCGGTCGTCGCCGGCGAGCTGGAGTCGGCGCGGTACCTTCTCGCCACGGATCGACCCGACCTCGACGCGCGGCTGCGCTTCGCCTTCTGGCCCGCGGCGTTCCGCCGCGGCCTCGGCAGCCGCTCGGAGCTGGTGCTCTTCCCCGACAGCGTCGCGGCAACCGCCGCCCTGCTCGACGAAACCGGGCGCGAGGTGGCCCGCGACTCGGCGACGGGACGCGCGCTGCACCTCGTCGCGCCCCCTGGACGCTACGTGCTCGCCCTCGACGCCGAGCGCGGCGGGCGGATGGGCCGGTTCCGCGGCGTGATCCCGCTCCCGCGCTTCGGTCCGGATTCGCTCGCCGTCTCGAGCCTGCTCGTCGCCTTCGGCTCGGCGGCACCCCAGCGGGCCGCGATGGAGTGGGCGGTGCCCGCCGGCCTGCGCCTGCGCGCCGATGCGCCGATGCGCTTTTTCGCGGAAGTGTACGGGCTGGGCGCCGCGGGCGGCACGTCGCGCTACGAGGCGATCTACCGCTTCGAGCGGGCGGGCGGCGGGTTCCTTGGCCGGCGCGGGCGCGAGCGGATCACGACCATCGGCTTCACGCGCGAGCAACCAGCGGACGCGACCACGATCGAGTCGCTCGTGATCGACCCCGGCCGTCTCCCGCGCGGCCACTACCGCCTCCACCTCGAGATCGTCGACACGGTGAGCGGGACGCGCGCCGCAAGCGCGTCGCTCCAGTTCGACCTGCGATAAGCCGCGATGACGTGTAGGCGGAAAGCGGACAGCCGGGTCCCATCAGCGTGACGTCTTGACGTCTTCCCGTCTTCTCCCTGTATTTGTTGCGCCGCGACCGTGATCATCAACCTCGTCCCCGAGTTTCTCGCCGCGCGCGACGCGACCGATCGCCTCGCCGCGTACCGCGATTACCTCGGGCGGCACCGCCAGGTTCTCTCCTCCTACTGGCACAACTATGTGCTCGACCTCGATGCCCCGCCGGCCGAGCACGTTATCGCGGCGACGCTCGCGGCCGACCGCCGCGACCTGGAGCGCCTGCTCGCCGCCGTCGATCTCGAGCGCGTGGCGGCCGAGGCGCTGAACGTCGCGTCGGGCATCCTGGGGGCCGAGCAGGAGCTGGACCTGTACCTCACCGTCGGCGTCGGGGCTGCGAACGCGGGCGAGCTAGTGATCGGAGGCCGGGGCGTCGTGGTTGTCTGCGTCGAGCACTTCACCGGCCACGCGAACCCCGAGACCTTCGGCCTGGGACTCGCGCCCGAGCTGCTGCCGTTGTGGATCGCGCACGAGGTGGCCCACCTGATCCGCTACACCTCCGCGACCAGCCGCTCCGACCTCCGGCGGATGATCGCCGAGGCCGGCGGCGTCTACGACTGCTGGGACCTCGGCAGTCGCGCGAGCCTGCGCGAGCTGCTCCTCAGCGAGGGAGTTGCGGTGCACGCGGCGCGCGCTGCCGCCCCTGGCCACCAGGAGGAGAACTACTTCGGTTTCACGCGTCGCCAATACCGGCGGATGCGGGAGCTCGAGTCCTTTCTCTTCCGCGTCTCGGAGCCCGACCTCGACCGGACGGGGCTCGGCCTCCGATTGCGGTACCTGACCGGTGGAATGAGCCCGGCGGCGCGGCTGGTGCAGGGACGTGTGCTGCCCGAGCGATCCGGCTACTATCTGGGGGCGAGAATGGCGGAAGCGCTGGTACTCGAGCGGGGCGTGGCGGCGGCCGCGCGGGCCGCAGCGCCGGAGTTCACGGCCGCGGACACCCGCCGCGCGCCGGACCGGGCAGTGGGCGCGTGACGAATCCGCCCCCGAAGGAGCGCCGCGCCAACCGCGAGCTGCGGGAGGTGCTCGACGAGCTGGTCGAGCACGTCCGCTACGTGGCCCGCAACGTGCGCACCCTGAGCAAACAGGACCTGGAGTACGCCGAGGAGCGCCTCGAGTGGCTCGCCGACGAGGTGTGGCGCGCGGCGACCGAGCACATGGAGCGGCCGGGCTAGCGCTTGGCCGGCGGCCCCACCTGGCGGCGCACCATCTCCGCCTGGCGCGACTTGTTGATCAGGAACTGCTGCGGCAGGCTCACCAGGTTCGATACCGCATAGTACAGGTTCAGCCCCGACGCGAAGTTGAGGAACAGCACCGTCATCATCACCGGCATGACGATGGTCATCATCTTCATTTGGGGGTTGGGCGGCACCCCCATCATCCCGAGCTTCGAGAGCGCGTACATCGACCCGCCCATCAACAGCGGGATGATGTAGAGCGGGTCCCGCTGGGACAGGTCCGGCAACCAGAGGAACGACACTCCGCGCAGCTCGATGGTGTTCGCGAAGACGAAGAAGAGCGCGAGCAGGATCGGCAACGGCAGCAACAGCGGGAGGCAGCCGCCGAGCGGGTTCACCTTGTGCTCGCGGTACAGCTTCATCATCTCCTGCTGCAGCTTGGCCGGGTCGTCCTTGTGACGGTCTTGGACGTCCTTGAGCAGCGGCTGGACGGCCTGCATCGCCACCTGGCTTTTCATCGCCTTCTGGTTCAGCGGCCAGAGCGCCAGCCGCACCACGATCCCGAAGAACACGAGCACCAGTCCGTAGCCGAGCTTCAGGTGCTCGTGCGTCCAGATGAAGAGCTGCGTGATCCAGGTCGCGACCGGCATCACGATGCCCTCGAAGATCCAGCCGTAGGGCGAGGCGCGGTCGAGCCGGCGCCCCAGGGAGTGCAGCTGCCGGTACTCCTGCGGCCCCAGATACACGTCGTACCGGAACCGGCCATCGGGGCCCACCGGCATCGTCACCCACGTGCGGGCGGTGGTGTTGAGCCGGCCGACCCGCGGCTCGCCCGTGAGCAGCGCACCGCCGAACAGCGGGCGCGTGCTGTCCGGGGAGAGCAGCGCCCCGATGAAGTATTTCGATTTCAGCGCGACCCAGTCGAAGGGCCCTTCAACCACCGTGGTCGCGTGGGGCTCCAGCTTGCCGAAGGAATGGTTCTCGACGTCGCTCCGCCGCACCGCGATGCCGTATTTGCGGTAGTTGTCGACGCTGTCCCCCTCCACGTTCGCGAACCCGGATCCGAGACCGATCAGCAGGAGCGCGCCCTGGCCCTCGAGGCCGGCGATCTCCCCCGTGACCGACATCAGGTAGCCGCGGCCCGCGACGCCCGCGTATTCCAGCGACACCCCGAGCGCGCCGGCGGCGCCCTCGAGATGCAGGCGGTTGGCGCCACGCGTGAGCGCGAACGGCACGCTGTCGAGGCGCACCGTGTCGGCGCCGACCACCAGCCGGTGCAGGAGGAGCCGGTCGCCGGGGCGCACGAGGTTGACGACGCTCCCCCGCGCCCCACCGCTGAACGAGGAGTACGCCGGGAGCTCCGCGCGCTCGATGCCGGCGCCGAGCGACGTCACCCGATAGACAGCCTGTGCCGAGGCGAGCGACGCCGTGTCGACGGCGGACACCGCCGCCCCAGCACGCGTGGGCTGGGGCCCGGCGGGGGCACTCGCCGGCGCCGGCGGCGCGGGGGCGGCTGGCACCGGAGCACCGGGTGGTGCCGCTGCGGACGGTGCTCCCGCGGCGGGCGCCCCCGCCGCAGGTCGCCGCGGCGCCGGCTTGATGAAGAGCGACGGCACGACGGCGACGATCACCATCAGGACGATGGCCAGGAGGAGTCGGCGTTCCATCAGCGCTCAGGGAACCGGATCATAGCCGCCGGCGTGAAAGGGATGGCACCGGAGGATCCGGCGCGCCCCCAGCCAGCTCCCCCTCAGCGCGCCATACCGCTGGATTGCCTCAAGGGTGTAGTGCGAGCACGAGGGCGTGTACCGGCACCCCGACGGCAGGAACGGCGAGAGCGTCACCTGATACCCGCGAATCATGAGGATGCAGAGTCGCGCGACGATGGACACAAGTACCCTACGATTTCCTGGCGCAAGGTTTCGAAGCTCGCCGCGTACGCCGGTGGCCGGGCCCGAAACCCGACGTCCGTCGCCTCGGCCATCACCGGCAGCACGTGCCGGCGCCCGATCTCCCGCAGCTGCCGCCTGAGCCGGTTACGGCGCACGGCAGTGTGAGCATAGCGAGGCACGATCAGCGCAAGCCGCGAAGAGCCGACAGGGGAAGGCCGGGTGAACAGATCCAGGTGATCCGTTCGACGGCGCTTCCCCTGTGTCATGAGCGCGCGCAGCTCCACCGCGCGCGTGATGCGGGACAACCTCGTGAGCCTTTCCGCCGTCAACCGCCGTGGTGCTTGGAGGGTATCTGCACGGTCAGGCGCTTGCGCCCCTTCTTCCGCCGCCGCGACAGCACTTCACGGCCCCACCGCGTCTTCATCCGGGCGCGAAACCCGTGCTTATTGACGCGCTTCCGGTTGCGGGGGCGATAGCTCGGTTTCACCGTTCAGCCTCTCGAAAAAATGGCTTCAGAAAGCCGCGAAACGTACTTGGGGCGCGGCGCTCCGGTCAAGGTTGACTTTTCCACATTGTCGTCGTAGGTTCGGGCGCCCTTTAGACCTTCCGCCTCATCCCAACTCGGTTTTGATGGAGCAGTCGCCAAAAGACACCTGGAAGCGCCTTCTCGACCAGGCGCGCACTCGTTTGCCGGAACCCACGCTCCGGACTTGGCTCGAACCCGCCGAAGCGGTGAGCCTTGAAGGCGGAAAACTGGTCCTGGCCACTCCGGACCAGTTTGCGGCCGAATGGAACGAGTCCAAGCACGCGAAGCTGCTCTCGGAGATCTCGGCGGTGGCGCTTGGCACGCCGCTCGAGGTGTCGTTTCGCGTGCAGGAAGAGCGATCGCGCCGGCCGCAGATGGATTTCTTCGTGGCGCCCCCGTCGCCGACGTTGGGGGCGCCGGCCGGCGGCCCGCCCCCCTGGACGATGCCGCTCAACGAGCGGTACACCTTTGGCACGTTCGTCATCGGGAAATCGAACGAGTTGGCGGCGGCCGCGGCATACGCGGTGGCGGAGGCCCCCGGCAAGACGTACAACCCGCTGTTCATCTACGGCGCGACCGGCCTTGGCAAGACGCACCTCATGCAGGCCATCGCGCACGCGGTGATCGGCCGCTCGCCGGGGATCCGCGCGGCCTACATCGGCGCCGAGCAGTTCATCAACGAGGTCATTGAGGGCATTCAGGCCAAGACGATGCCCGACTTCCGGCGCCGGTACCGCACCGAGCTGGATCTCCTCCTCGTCGACGATGTGCACTTCCTCGAGCGCAAGGAGATGACGCAAGAGGAGTTCTTCCACACCTTCAACGCGCTGCATCAGGCCGACCGCCAGATCGTCGTCACGTCGGACCGCGCGCCCAACGAGATCCCGGGCCTCGAGGCGCGGCTGGTCTCCCGGTTCGAGTCGGGGATGGTGGCGGACATCGGCCAGCCCGACCTCGAGCACCGCACAGCGATCCTGCGCAAGAAGGCCGAGCAGGACCACCTCGAGCTGACGATCCCCGACGATGTGCTGCAGTTCATCGCCGAGCACGTGCGGAGCTCGGTGCGCGAGCTGGAGGGGTGCATCATCAAGTTGCTCCTCTTCGCCTCGCTCAAGCACCGCGAGATCACGATCGACTTGGCGCGCGAGGCCCTCTCCGACAAGATCAAGGCGGGCGGCGAGGAGGGCGGCTCAGGTAACGGACGCCGCGGCGCCCCGTCAATCGACCGGGTGCAGGAGGTCGTGGCCCGGCGCTGGGGCGTCACCCCGGAAGGGCTCCGCTCCAAGGCTCGCACCAAGCGCCTCACGGTGCCGCGGCAGGTGGCGATGTACCTGGCACGCGACCTGCTCGGGATGCAACTGGTCGAGATTGGCCAGGCCTTCGGGGGCCGCGACCACTCGACGGTCATCCACAGTCTCGACAAGGTCGGCCGGCAAATGGCGCGCGACCATTCCTTCCGCGACCGGGTCGTCCAGGCTCGCACCGAGTTGTCCGCATAGTGACGTTGGCGCGCTGGGCAAAGCTGTGGGTGGCTGTGGAATCGCCGGGGAATGCCGGGGAGACCCGGCTCGCGTCCACACCCCACGTGGACGCCCGGACGGGCCGGAACTGTCTGGCCGGCCAGCAGATGGCGTGAGCCACGAACAGTTCCACATGCTCTACTACTGCTGCTAGATTGATTCTAAGGAAGGTAGGAACAGTGCTCTTCCCGCATCGCACGAGGATCGGATGAAGTTCACGATCACACGCGAGAAGCTGCAGGAGGGTCTCCTCGCGGTCGTTTCGAGCGTTCCAGCCAAGACGACGCTACCGGTCCTGTCGAACATCCTGATCGAGGCGCGGAAGGACGGGATCCGTCTTTCCGGAACCGACCTGGACATCGCCGTGTTGACGACTGTCGCCGCAGAGGTGGACGAGGAGGGCGCCATCACGCTGCCGGCCAAGAAGCTGTCGGACATCGCGCGCGAGCTCCCGGTCTCGCCGGTCCGCATCACGTCGGCCGGCGAGCAGCGTGCGCAGCTCGAGTGTGGCAAGAGCAAGTTCCGCCTCCTCGGTCTGCCCCGCGACGAGTTTCCCTCGTTCCCGCAGGTGAAGTTCGACGGCGCGTGGAAGGCGCCCGCGAAGGAGCTGCACAAGCTGATCGGCCACGTCGCGTTCGCCGTCTCGACGGAGGAGAGCCGCCCCATCCTGAACGGCGTGCTGTGGGAGCTGCGCAAGGACCGGATGCGGATGGTGGCGACCAACGGCCACCGCCTGGCCCGCATGGAGGTGGCACTCACCGGCGACGGGGGCGCCCAGGCGGACCTCATCGTGCCACCCAAGGCGCTGGAGCAGATCCGCAGATTGTTCGGTCCCGAGGAACTGGTCGAGATCGCCAAGAGCGAGAACCATCTCGGCTTCCGCTCGGAGGGGACGCAGGTCTACACCCGCCTGATCGAGGGGCCGTACCCAAACTACGAGCAGGTCATCCCACGCGAGAACGACAAGTTCGCCACGGTGGACAAGGTGGCGATGGCGTCGGCGCTTCGGAGGATGAGCATCGTCGCCAGCGATCAGACCCACCGGATTCGGCTCGCCTTCGGCGGCGGCACCCTCAAGTTCAGCGTACAGACGCCGGACCTGGGCGAGGCCCAGGACGAGATGGCGGTGACCTACGACGGGGACGCGCTGGAGATCGGGTTCAATGCCGCCTACCTGCTCGAGATGCTGAAGTACATGCCCACCGACGAGGTGCGCTTCACGTTCAAGGCGCCCGAGCGCGCGGCCACGGCCGAGCCCGTCGGGTGGGACGACAGCGCCTCATACCTATGCCTGGTGATGCCGCTCAGACTCGTGGACTAGAGCAGTCTGGCATCGGCCGTCGGCTTTCAGGGCCGTGAGTGCCGATGGCTGATTTCCGGCGGTCTGCGTTCGGCCGTCGTGTCCTGGCGGGGCGCGGCGGCCGTGTCGCTTGGGGGCCGCGGGATGACCGTATCCACGCTGATCGAATCCGGTTTCACCAGCGAGTCGATGGGCGGGGCGCGCGGCGCGGGTGGAATGGCGTCCTCCGTTTCCTCCACCGGCAGGAGGATATCCTCGCCGCGCAACCGGCGGAGGATGAGGTGGGCGCGCCACCGGGTGCGGCCGGGGTGGAACGCGGGGTTCGAGGTGAGCGGGTGGGGGAGGGTCGCGACGAGGAGCGCCGCCTGATCCATCGAGAGCCGTGCCGCGCTCCGCCCGAAGTAGCGCCGGCTCGCCGCTTCCACGCCCCAGAGGTTGGGCCCGAACTCGGCCACGTTGAGGTAGAGCGCTAGGATTCGAGGCTTGGTGAGCGCCCATTCGAGCCGGTACGCGATCGCGGCTTCCTTGAGCTTGCGCAGCGGGTTGCGCGAAGGCGAGAGATACAAGTTCTTCGCGAGCTGCTGGGTGAGGGTGCTCGCCCCGCGCAGCCGGCCCGGCCGGTCCCGGGCCCTGCGCACTGCGCGCGCGAGCTCGGCGCGATCGCGCGGGTCGTTCCACGAGAAGGCGGCGCGCCGGTAGCCCAGCGCCTCGCGCAAGGCCCGGTAATCGATGCCGTGATGAGCGAAGAAGGCGTCGTCCTCGCCGGCGGTGGCCGCCTTCTCCAGCCAGTCGCTCATGGAATCCAGCGGGATCGGACGATAGCGGCGCGGCGTGGTGTCGCGGGCGGCCGCGAGCTGACGCGCCCGCATCGCCATGAACGCGCTCTGCGCCGGCCAGTGGGAGCTCCACCACGAGGGCGGCGGCCACACGAAGCTGAGCCAGAGCGTGAAAAGGAGAGCGGCGGCGGCGCCTGCGCCGAGCGCGCGCCCGATCCAGAGGATCACGCGTGCCATGCCGCGGGCTATCGGCGCGGGCGGCCGCGCGCCGGCGGAGGCGCGCTCAGCAGCAGCACTCCGCCACCGAGTGTTTGGGTGTTGGTCGCAGCGCGGTCGGAGGCGAAGAGCGCCGCGCGCACCCGCGGCATGCCCCACTGCACGGCGAAGGCGGCTCGCCGGCGTCCAAGGCCGGGCGTGAGGTCGGTGCGGATGGCGAAGGCGAGCCGCTGGCCGGCCGTCACGGTCCAGCCGGTGCGGATCTCGCGCGCGCTCCATCCGCCCGTTGCGACGTGCCACTC
>JACORV010000056.1 GCA_016179225.1 Gemmatimonadota bacterium
CGGACGGGTGGTGAGGATCATCTCGCCGTGAGGCCGCACGTCCATGTGGCGGGTGCCGTGTTGGCGCTCGCCCTTGGAGCGGCCGGCTGCGCAACGTTGCGTGGCGGTGTGACGAGCGCGTGCCAACCGGTGAACGGTGCGCTCGCTGCTGGGGTTTCGGGCTCCGCGATGGTTGGCGCGCATCGGCTGACGCTGGTCGCGACGCGCGGCCTGCGGGCCGGCCAGGTCGCCGAGGGAGGGCTCGCGCTGCGCGCACCGGAGGGTGGTCCGCTCTCGATGCCGGGCGTCGTCAGCGCCGCGATGGTGCTTATCGGGACCACGGACATCGCGCCCGAGCGCGTCGGCGCCGTGAACATGGGCGGCCTCGATTCGACTGACCCGATGCGGCCGGGCGTCGCGGTGATCGAGCAGGTCGCGCCGCCCGGGGGCGGCCCGACGATCGTCATGCGCATTGGCGCTGAGGGTAACCGGCGCGACGCGCGGCCGTTCGAGGGGTCGTACTTCGCGCTATTCGTCCGGCAGTTGACGGCGACCGATTTCGCCGGCGGCTGGGCGAGCGGGGCAGCCTCGGAAGAGGCCGCCGGCCGCTTCTGCGCGGTCCGCGTGAGCGAGTAACCGGTGGCGCGAAAACAATGGGAGGGTTTGGCCGTGTCAGGGCCCGTCTGCCCGTGTCACAGACTTCCGACCGCCTCCTCGGCCATTGTGTCGCTTGCTGATGTCTGGGGCCCCCGGTACGTTAGCCGACACCCCTTCGCCCCTCGGAGCGCTATGCGTCAGGGACTGGTTCGCTGGCTGATCGTGGCGGCCCAGGTTGGTGCCGTCGTCAGCCTCGCGTCCTGCGGTGGGACCGAGCCATTCGTGCCGCTTCCAACCGCCATCACCCTGAGTACGTCTGCAGTGACCCTTGACGCGATAGGGGATACGGCACTCCTCGTGGCGACCGTCAAGGATCAGCGCGGGAATGCGATTCCGACGGCAGTCGTGACGTGGGCCTCCTTGAGCCCATCCATCGTGACAGCGAATGCCACAACGGGGATCGTCACCGCCGTCGCTCTTGGCAGCGCCGACGTGCGGGCGACCTTCGACACTTTGGTCGCGACCGTCACGGTGAGCGTGACTCAGGTGCCCGCACTGCTCGCGAAGATTGCCGGTGACCAGCAATCCGGAGCGTTTGGAACATCGCTGTCCACGAGCCTGACGGTTCAGGTGAAGGACCGCCTTGGGACCGGCGTGGGCGGGGTCGCTGTGATCTTCGCCGTGACCCAGGGCGGGGGCAGCATGGGCGCGATCAGTGTGACAAGCGACCCCAACGGACTGGCCTCGACGACGTGGACCCTCGGTGCCACACCCGGACCGAATCAGGCGACCGCTTCGAGCGGCTCCCTCACTCCGGTGACCTTCACGGCCACGGCGCTCAACCTCGGGATCACCGATGTCACACCCGATCCCATGGTAGAAGGCCAGAGCGTCACGATCACGGGCGTCGGCTTCGACGCGGCTGCGGCGAACAATATCGTAAGAATCGGTGGTAGCACAGCCACCGTGACGTCGGCCTCGCCGACGTCGCTGGTCGCCACGGTGGGAACGACCGACTGCCTTCCCGCCCAGAATGTTTCGGTCACTGTGACAGTCAGTGGCGTCACGACGGCTCCGGTCACACGGCAGCGCCGGCCAACCTCATTCCTGAGTCTCGCTGTTGGGCAGCAGACGGTGTTGCGCAGCCCGACGGACCTGTGCGTCCAGCTCCCGGCCTCGGCTGGCTCCGAGGCCTACTTGATCGGTGTACAGTCCACGGCAGAGGCGGCCTCCAGTGTGACACCCGCGACGGTTAGCGCCCTCGCGGCGACCGCCGCGGGGGTGCCGCCGCTCGCTGCCCGCATGGTGGCCTTGCGTGCCGCGCAGGCGCCTTTGGGGGGTACGTCTGCGTACGCTCAACGGTGGGCTCGCCACCGTCAAGCGGAGTGGTCGCTCCGCCAGCGCGAGCGGGCGCTGTGGCCCGCGATGCGCGCCCGCGCTGCCGCGGGCCTGGCGCCGGCGGGTGCGAATGGCCCAGCACGGATTCCGCCGGTCGTGAACGTCGGCGACTCGCTGGACTTCAAGTTCCCGAACATCGCGGTCGCCGACTTCTGCGCGAACTTCATCGCTATTCGCACGGTGGTGCGGGTCGTGGGCACGCGCGGAGTCTGGTTGGAGGACGTGGCGAACCCGCCTGGCTTTTCGGCAGCGGATTTCCAGTCACTCAGTGACCAGCTGGATAACCCCATCTACGACACCGACGTCGCCTACTTCGGCGCACCCAGCGACCTCGACGGGAACGGTCGTGTCGTCATCGTCGTCACGAAAGAGGCCAACAAGGTCGGGGTCTTGGGATTCGTGGTGAGCACGGATCTTGAACCATCGTGCGCTTCGAGCAACTCGGGCGAGGTGTTCTATGAAATCGCCCCGGACCCGACAGGCACCCAGAGCACTCCGCCGTTTCCCTATTCCGTGGCCGCCGCCCTGAGCGACGCGCCGGTCATCATCGCGCACGAGCTTACGCACGACATCCAGTTCAGCCGCCGCCTTGCTCTGAACGCGTCGTTCATGTCGACTTGGACTGCTGAGGGTCAAGCCGTGCTGGCGGAAGAGGTCGTCGGCCACGCGGTGGAGGGCCGAACCGTCGGTCAGAACCTCGGCTACAACGTGGCGTCGAACGCCGACAACCCGGCATCTATCGACTGGTATTCGTTCGCCTTCAATACGATCGCGAGATACTACGGATACAATGACGATGCCCCCAGTACACGGGTAGCTGGCGCACCTGAGCAGTGCAGCTTCCTCACGACGTCCGGCCCCTGCACGGGTGGATTCACCATTTACGGCGTGTCGTGGTCCCTCCTGCGGTGGATCTCGGACCAATTCGGCCCGTCGTTTCCGGGCGGAGAACAGGGCCTCCATAAGGCGCTCGTTGATAACACGAATATCGGCTATGCCAATATCGCGAGCGTCGTGGGCGCTTCGATGGACTCGTTGCTACCGCAGTGGGCAGCCATGCTACACGTGGACGACCGGGTGCCCGGCGCGGCCGCACCACTGACGCTTCCCAGCTGGAACCTGGTGAGTATCGAGAACGGGATTGGGGCCATAAACCAGAATGCGATCCTCGCGCCGAGGCAGCGGGGCTACACGGCGTTTTCAGACGCGGTCAGCGTGAGGTCCGGCTCCTCGGCCTATTTCCTTGTAAGCGGCGCGGGGCGTCCGGCGACGGCCATCAAGGCGCGCACAAGCGCCGGCGGTGCGCTCCCTAGCACCATGCAGTTGTGGGTCGTCCGCACCCAGTAGTGAGCGTCTGGACGAAAGCGCTGAGCTGCCTGGTCACGTTCGCGCTGGCGGGAGGATGCGTGTCCTCAGGCCAGTCGCTCCAGTCGGGAGCGCAGCCCGGGCCGGATACGCTCGCCGGACGAATCGAGCTGACCGGCAGCGTGCCGACTGTGGCCGTCACCTTGATCCTGGGCTCTGGCGAGGCTGTCGAGTTGAGGGGGCCGCTCCTGGCAGAGCTTCGCAGCCTGGGGGGCGCCTCGGTCCGGGTCATTGGCCGACGCACCGCCAGGTCGCCTAGGCCGGGCTTCGAGGCCAGTGCATATGAGGTACTGTCGATTGACGGTCAGCGGCCCAACGTGGGGGTCCTGGTCCGGCGCGGCGAGTTCGTCTGGCTTGAGGGCACCGACACGTTGCGGCTATCGGTGATCCCGCCGCTCTTGGCAACGAGAATCGGCGCCAAGGCGTGGGTTGTAGGTCCTCGAGTCGACGGGGCTCTACAAGTGCAGTCGTTCGGCGTCATTCGAGAACCGTGACCTGACGGTCAGGCTTCACCCCCCCCCATGCCGCTAGCGGCTCCAATACGGCACCTCTGCACCGTTTACTGTAAAACACTGTAAACGCTTTAACTCGATCGGAGCGGCCATAAAAAGCGGAGCCCTTCCAGGGAGACAGGAAGGGCTCCTTTCGCTCCGCTCGGCGCGCCCGACCCGGGGCCGGACGCTAACCCGAAGCTAGGGCGAGCCTATCACCGGTCCGTCACCAAGGGCGCCGCTAGTCGCCAGGCAGCCCCGCCGGCTCGCGCGCGGTCCCCTGCTCCGCCGCCAGCTCGGCAATCCCCTCCTCGATCTTCCGCGTGATGTGCATCGAGCAGAACTTCGGCCCGCACATCGAGCAGAACTCGGCCGACTTGAAGTACTCGGCCGGCAAGGTCTCGTCGTGGTACGCCCGAGCCCGGTCGGGGTCGAGGGCCAGGCGGAACTGCTCGTTCCAGTCGAACCGGAAGCGCGCTCGGGAAAGCGCGTCGTCCCGGTCGCGCGCGCCCTTGCGCCCCCGCGCGATGTCGGCGGCGTGCGCCGCGATCTTGTAGGCGATCACCCCCTCGCGCACGTCGTCCTTGTTCGGCAGGCCGAGGTGCTCCTTGGGCGTCACGTAGCAGAGCATCGAGGCGCCGTACCAGCCGATCATCGCCGCGCCGATCGCGCTCGTGATGTGGTCGTAGCCGGGCGCGACGTCCGTCACGAGGGGCCCCAGCGTGTAGAACGGCGCCTCGTGACACCACTCCTGCTCGAGTCGCACGTTCCTCTCGATCTCGTGCATCGGGATGTGGCCGGGGCCTTCGATCATCACTTGGACGTCGTGCGCCCACGCCCGTTCCGTGAGCTCGCCCAGCACCTTGAGCTCGGCGCGCTGCGCCCGGTCCGTCGAATCGGCAATCGAGCCCGGCCGGAGCGAGTCGCCGAGGGAGAGCGTGACGTCGTACGCGGCCGCGATCTCGCACACCTCGTCGAAGTGCGTGTAGAGGGGATTCTGCTCGCGGTGCGCCACCATCCATTCGGCCATCAACGAGCCGCCGCGGCTCACGATCCCCGTCACCCGGCCCATCACGAGCGGCAGGTGCTCGATCAGAATGCCGCAGTGGATCGTCCAGTAGTCCACGCCCTGCCCAGCCTGGTGCTCGAGGTTGTCGAGGAGCATCTGCGGGGTGATGTCGGGGGTCTGCTTCACGGACTGGACCACCTGGTAGATGGGCACCGTGCCGATGGGCACCGGGCTCGCCGCGACGATCGCCTCGCGGATCTCGTCGATCCCGCCGCCGGTCGAGAGGTCCATCACCGTGTCGGCGCCGAAGTGGACCGCGAAGTGGAGCTTCTCCAGCTCCGCCTCGACGTTTGAGGTCACCGCCGAGTTCCCGATGTTGGCGTTGATCTTGACGCGCGCCACCGTGCCGATGCCCATCGGCTCGAGGCGGCCCTTGAGATGATTGACGTTGGCCGGGATGATGAGCCGTCCGCGCGCGACCTCTTTGCGGGCCAGCTCGGGATCCAGCTCCTCGCGCTCGGCGACGAAGCGCATGGCGTCGGTGATCGCGCCCTTCCGGGCATGGTGCATCTGGGTGTTGCACGTCATGGTGCCTCTCCCGAAAAACGGGGAGTGGGGAGTGGGGAGTGATACCTTGGGCGCGCGCACGACCTTGCGTCGCGCAGCCACAGCTACCACTCCCTACTCCCCACTCCCATTCATGACTCCCTACGCCGGCACGATCCGGGTCAGGTTCAAAGGGTATGATCTCAGCCCGTTTGGGCGGGCACCCCTGTCAAAGCGGAATATGGGCCTTGGGCTCAAAGGGGTCAACGATGCCGCTATCCCCGCGCGATGCCGGCGGTCTGCCAAGCGAGGTAGCAGCCTAGGGCTGCGAAGACCACCGCCGCGCCCACGTCCACCAGCTGAAGAGTTCGACGGGTGACGAACCGCCGGCCCCAGGCACATAGTCCCGAAACGACGAAGCCGTAGAGCACCGCGCCCCCCAGAATGCCGGCGTACAGGGTGTGTCGCGTGGCCGGGTCGCTGTAGCGATACCCCGCCCCGACCGAGCCGATCACGGCGAGCAACACCACGATCGCGAACGGACTCGCGAGGCAGAGCAACACTCCGATGGCGAAGGCGCGGGCGTGGCTGGTTGGTGCCGCCGCGGTCAACTCCGGCTCCCCTCGCGAATGCCGGTACGCGCTCCACGCCAGCCACAGCAGCAGCGCCGCCCCGACGATGCCGATGGCGACCCGCCAGAGCGGCCGCGTCATGATCAGCTCGGCACCCCCCACCGCTACGCTCAGCCACACGACGTCGCCCACGATCGCGCCCAGCGAGACCAGGAGCGCCGGTAGGAACCCGCCGGTGAGGCCGCGTCGAATGATCTCGACGTTGACCGCGCTCACGGGCAGGCAGTACACCAGTCCCCCGAGGACCCCGGCGAGGAAGGCGGCGAGCATGAGGCGCCGAATGTAGCGCGAGTAGCGGCCCGCGAGTAGCATCGATGCGTGCTCGGCCTGCTGTTCGCACTCGTCACGACCGCCGCTCCACAGGAGCCGGTGCCGCTCGACGTGCCGGTTTACCGGGATTCGGCCTACGGCGTCTCGCTCCACCGCCCCTTCGACGACTGGGTCTTCGAGCCGGCCTCCAGCCGGGGGACCACCACCGTCATCTTCCATCCGCGCGACGCGTCGCTGCGCGAGCAGCTCTGGGGCGCGCTGGTGCTGACCACCTTCAATCGCGACGTGCCGCTGGGCCAGGTGGCGGACCAGCGGGTGCTCACGTCCTGGCACGCGACGCTCGGACCATCGTTCACGCTCCTCACCCGCGATTCCATGACGGTCGTCGGGCTGCCCGCCATCCACGTCGTGATGAGTGGGGCGATCGACCACGCCGTCCTCGACGTCGAGGAGTACCTCGTCGCACGTGGCGGCGACCTCATCCTGCTGCAATTCCGCTATCCGCGCGGCCTCCCGCGCGACTCCATCGCCGCGGGGTATCAGCGCGTCTTGGACGGCCTCCGTATCCGTGGCGCCCCCGCCCAGCGCGCGGCGGTGCCCGAGTCGCCCGCGGAGATGGCGCGCCGCGAGCGCATGGCGATGTGGCGCGCGCTGCGCGGCTCACCCTGGCGCCTTCAAGGCTACGAAGCGCTGGTGCGATACGATACCGCGCAGCCGCGGCTCGAGGTGACGGCCCGACTCGATCTCGTCAACGACGGCACCGTGTCCAGGGACTCCGTCGTCTTCTGGGTCGCGGCGCTGGTCGCAGTTGACAGCGCGAGGGTGGGAACGGGTCGTTCGGCCGTGCTGCGAGGTGGGCCCGCTCACCGCCTCGCGCTCGGCCCCGCCGTGCCGCCACAGGGCCGGGTGACGCTCACCGTCTATGCGCACATCACGCCGGAGAGCGCGATACTGTCGCCCGATGTCCGCCTGACCCGGGACGAGGCGATGGTGCTGGACGACTGGGTGCCCCGCGTCCAGTCGCCCGTGGACTCCGGCGGCCAGTACGAGCCGGTGCCGCGCCCGCGCCAAATGCTGCGATTCGACCTCCCCGCGACGCACCGCGTCGTCGCATCGGGCCGTCTCGCCTCCGAAGTGGCGGCGCTGGACCGGCGGCGGATGACCTGGGTCGCGGATGACGCCGCAGCCGGTGGTCCGGCGTTCGCCATGGCGCGCTATCGTCTGGAGTCGCGCGAGGCCGGCCGGCTTCGCCTTAGGTTCTTCCTTCTCGAGGGAAGCGGCGCCTCTCGCGCCGTGAACGACTCGCTCGTGGCGCTCATCGCGCGCGGCTGGTCGTTCTATGCGCGGGCGTTCGGCCCCCTCGAATCGTTTGATATAGCAATTGCGGAGGCACCCCTCGATGGCGTCCGCGGTCTCCCGGGCGTCTTGTTCGTGAACCGCTCCTCCGGGCTCCTCACGGACTCTTCCGGCGGGGCGGTTCGCGCCCTGTCCGGCCCGGTCTTTCGCGAGCTGGCGCGCTCGTGGTGGGGTGGCACCATCAGCGCCGCCGGCCCTGGCTCCACATGGATCGTCGACGGCTTTCCGGCATGGGCCTCGATCGCCGCGCGCGGCGTCATCGAGGGCGACACCGTTCGCCAGCGGCTCGTGCGCGAGGCCGAGTCCGCATGGAGAGCGATCGTCCGTAACCGGGAAGACCCGCCCCTCGCGAGCATCCCCTCCGATGACGACAGCAGCCGCGCCATCCTCACGACCAAGGGTGCCGCGGCGCTCGAAGCCGCACGGCGCGCCGTTGGTGATGCACGGTTCAGGGAGGCCATCCGCACTTTCACCGCCCAGCACCGGGCCGGATGGGCGCGGATCGAGGACCTCTTTCCTCTCCTGGGGTCCGTCGGGACGACCGTCCTCCAGCCCTACCTTTTTGGCACCCCCTCGCGTTAGATTCCTAGTTCGCCAACAAAAGTGTTGACGAAGTTGGTGAGGGACCATGGCGAACGGCGATGCGCTCGTACCCGGATACCGGGGCATGAGGGGGCAGATCCTCCTCGAGGTCAAGAAGTCTCAACCGGTTACCGCGAAGCAGCTTAGCGGCGTTTTCCGCGTTTCGACCAATGCCGTCCGACGACACCTCAAGGAGCTCGAGCTGGCCGGCCTGGTACGGTTCGGCCGGGAACAGCACAGGCTGGGTGCGCCCGCGTTCGCGTACCGCCTCACCGAGGAGGGGGAGGCGCTCTTTCCCAACGGCTATCGTGACGCCCTGACCGAGCTGCTCGAGCAGGTGGCCGAACGGGACGGCCGCGACGCGGTCGTTCAGATGTTCGAGGAGCGTTACGCGCAGCTCACGCGCAAGCTCCAGATCGAGCTGGCATTGGCGCCGCGCGAGCGTCGCCTCGAGGTGGTCGCCCGCATCATGACCGAAGCCGGCTACATGGCCGAGTGGAGCGAGTCGGCCGGACTCTTCAGCTTCGCCGAGCACAACTGCGCGCTGCGGGCGGTCGTCCAGCGGTTCCCCGAGGTCTGCGCGGCGGAGGAGAAGTTTCTGAAGGACGTGCTCGGCGCCGACGTGGCGCGGCGAGCCCACATCGTGAGTGGCTGCAACGCGTGCGAGTACGCGATCAACTTCGGCGCGTCGGACACGCCGGTGGTGACGCTGACGCCCCGCAACAGGGCGGCGGATCGGGAGCAACTATGAGCACCACGATCGAAGCCCAGGTGCTGCAGCCGTACAAGTACGGCTTTGTCACCGACATCGACTCGGAAGACGTTCCTCCGGGACTCAACGAGGACATCATCCGGCTGATCTCGGCAAAGAAGCGCGAGCCCGAGTTCATGCTCGAGTGGCGGCTCAAGGCCTACCGGCACTGGCTCACGATGAAGGAGCCGACCTGGGCGAACGTCAACTATCCGCCCATCGACTACCAGTCGATCGTCTACTACGCCGCCCCCAAGCAGCAGAAGACGCTCGGCAGCCTCGACGAGGTCGATCCCAAGCTGCTCGACACCTTCGAGAAGCTCGGCATCCCGATCTCGGAGCAGAAGCGGCTGGCCGGCGTCGCGGTGGACGCGGTCTTCGACAGCGTATCGGTCGCGACGACGTTCAAGGAGGAGCTGGCCAAGGCGGGCGTCATCTTCTGCGCCTTCTCGGACGCGGTGCGCGATCACCCCGAGCTGATCGAGAAGTACCTCGGCACGGTGGTGCCGTATACGGACAACTTCTTCGCAACGCTGAACGCGGCCGTCTTCAGCGATGGCTCGTTCGCGTACATCCCGAAGGGCGTGCGCTGTCCGCTGGAGCTCTCGACCTACTTCCGCATCAACGCGGCGTCATCCGGCCAGTTCGAGCGGACGCTCATCATCGCGGAGGAAGGCTCGTACGTGAGCTACCTCGAGGGCTGCTCCGCCCCGGTGCGCGACACGAACCAGCTGCACGCCGCGGTCGTCGAGCTGCTGGCAATGGACAACGCGCAGATCAAGTACGCGACGGTGCAGAAC
>JACORV010000057.1 GCA_016179225.1 Gemmatimonadota bacterium
CGCGCGAGGAGTGGTTGATGATGGGCGACATGATGGGCGGCATCGAGGCGATGGGCGGTCCAGCGACCGGCATCCTGCGCTCGGCCGCGCGCGATTCTACGGCCGCTCCCGCCCCGGCGCACCAAGGCCACCGGAGGCCGTGAGCGTGACGTTACCACAGAAAGCAGCCGTGCCGGCGGCCGGCGCGACGGGCGTCACACCGCGACGAGCAAGCCAGTCGCGTACATCACCAGCATCCCAGCTGCGACACCCGTCGCCGTGAGGGGAGTCCACAACCTGCCCTCGGTCTCCCTGGCGACCACCCGGTAGAGCACGCCGACCACCTGCAGGATCGCGCCCGCCCCGACGCCCAGGGCGATCGTGCCCAGCAGCGGCGAGTAGGCGAGCCCGCCCAACCATGCGCCCACGATCGTCGGACCGCCCGCGAGGAGCCCCGCGAGCGCGAGCGTGCGGAGCGACGGCCGGTCCTGAGCGATCGGCGCCACGATGCCCAGCCCTTCAGTGGTGTTGTGGATCATGAAACCCACGATGAGGAACGCACCGAGCGTCACGGCCCCCTGCGCGTAAGCCGCGCCGATCGCAAGGCCCTCTCCCAGGTTGTGCAATCCGATGCCGAGGGCGATGAGATACGCGAGACGCAGGCGCATCGCCCCGGGCTCGGCCTCCCTGCTCTTCCCCACGTTGCCCACCGCCTGCAGCAGCAGCCACGCCCCCAGGGTCGCGAGCAGGGCGAGGCCGGTGCCCTGCAGCGCCCCAGCGACGCGCTCCGCCGTCTCGAGCGCCTCGTGCAGCGTCTCGACGGCCAGGAACACCAGCAGGCCCGCCGTGAGCGCCAGCGCGAAGTGGATCCAGCGCCGCTCGAGCCGCCGCAGGAACGGCAACCAGCACAGGCCGATGGCCACCGGGAGGAGGCCGACGTACACCCCGACGAGCGCGAACCGGAGGAAGTACCCGGCGTCAGCCGCTGGCGTTTCGGTGGCGACGGGAATCTCGTGATCGAAGGTGATCCCGCTCGAGCTGACCAGCCTCAACTGGTGCGGCTCGCCCTCGACCCAGTGGTAGGGGATGTCGATCGTCGCCCGCCCTAGGCGCGGCACCGTGCGCTGCGGCGTCACCGTGTGCGCCCAGAAGGCATCGTCCACCATCACCTGGACGATAGTGACGGGATCCGGGCCGCCGTTCACGACATCCATCACGATGTGGCCGGGCGAGAGCCGTACCCGCTCCACCGTGAGCTCCTCCACCGGTGGGACGCTGCGCGCCAGTCGGGGCAGCCCGCCCACCAGGACCGCGATCGAGAGACCGGCGAGCAGGACCAGGGGAAACGCAAACCAGAGCCACCGCTTCGCCAGCATCATGCCACCAACCCCTCACCGTCCCGGACATCGAACAGTCCCATCCAGCCGAGCTCGGTGAACTCCGACTGGTGGGCGTGGAACATGAAGCGGCCGGTGCGCCGGTAGGTGAACTCGAGGATGTGCCGCTCCCCTTGGCACAGCATGACGTTGTCGGTGAAGTCGTCGGGCTGGAGCTTCGTGCCCGTGCGGTACACGTGGAAGAAGTTCCCGTGAATATGGAACGAGTTGACCAGGTCGAACTCGAGGACGTTCACGAGGTAGATGCGCACGAGCTCGTCCTTGCGTATGGGGATCGGGTGCACCTGGTAGGCGAACGGCACCGTGTTGGCGGCGTAGACCTCGTTCTCCCCGTCGTAGTTCACGTCGAAGCCGTTCAGCACCATCACCAGCTCGCGCGCGGGCGGTCGGGACCGCTGGGGGTCTATGATGAACGCCCCATACAGCCCCTTGGCGATGTGCTTCTTGATCGGCAGCGAGTGGCAGTGATAGAGCTGGAGCCCGAACGGCGCCGCCTCGAACTCGTACACGTAGGTGCCGCCGGGCTGGACCTGCTCGAACACCCCGTCCATGTTCGCGGGATGGAATCCGTGGAAGTGGATCGTGTGCTCGTGCGCGCCTGAATTGCTGAAGTGGACGCGCACCAGGTCCCCCTCGGTGGCGCGGAGCGTCGGCCCCGGCACACGGCCGTTGTAAGTCCAGGCGTCGTAATAGAGCCCGGGCATCACCTCGATGCGCCGGTCCACCGCCGTGATGGAGTATTCGCGCACCCGTTGCCCGTTCGGCCGCCGGCTCACCACACCGTAGTCGAACTCGGTGAGGAAGGCGACTGGATCCAGGCCGGAGTCGGCCGGGAGCCCCCCGGTCATGACGGTGTGCGGATCGGTATGCAGCCCTAGCATCGCGCCGGCGGCGCGCGGCGAGCCCACCGCGAGGTTGGTCGCCGAAGCGACCCCCGCCGCGCCCAGGAGGCCCACCTTCAGCGCCTCGCGCCGTGAGAGTTTCTTCTTCATAACGAGATTCCCTTGCACCAAAGTGAGGCGTCAGTCCCTGTCATTCGTCTACCTGAACGGGTGCTCGAAACTCAAGTACAGCACGACGGAGCGGTCCCCGCGGCTCGGGCCGACGCCGAACGGGATCGCAACACCCGGCACCACCTGCAGGCCGCTGGGGAGGTTCAGGGCCCAGCGAATGCCCGGGCTCACGAAAAAGCTCTCGGTCTCGAGCGTCCTACCGGGGCCCGCGACCGCCTCGTCGCGGGTCCACGCCGTTTCCAGCATCAGGTTCACCGTCGGGGCCACGAGCCAGATCACGCTCTGGCCCAGATTGAGTCCGCTGGTCCCGGCCCGGTTACCTGCGGCGTCTCTGGCGGATGGGGTCACCGTGGCGCCCGCGTTCCAGTGGGCGGTCAGTCGTCGGGCGATCACCCAGCTCGCCGGCAGGTTGACCTGCACCCCCACACCCCCCGCGCCGAGGCCGCTTGCTTCGTCGCCCGTGGGCAGAAGCAGCGTGACCCGGGGCGCGACCGCGAGGGCGTGATCGCCGTCGCCCACCAGCTGATACCGGTAGTTGAGCGCGAGGTCGCCCAGGCCCGTGGATCGCGTGCCGGCAGCACCGCCGCGCTGGAGCAAGAGCGCGTAACTCACCTGGTGCCGCTGACCCGTGAGCGGCCACTCCTGGGTGAACGTGTAGCGCCACTCACCCTCACCCCAGGCGTGGTTGAAGAAACTGATGTGCTGCACCACGCCGGCTTCCTGGTTATAGGCCTCTTCGATGAGGAAGCTGTTGTCCTGGATCGGGCCGACCGGCTGCTGCGCCGCGGCCGTTGCAGGCAACAGGAAGGCCGCCACCATCAGCCAAGGCCGCGCTACGCGTCCACTCATACTTGCACCTCCCGGCACCAGAGCATCCCGGCCAGCTCCTGGCCGACCACGCGCATCGCGCCGCCGGCAAGGACCATGGTGGGACCGTTGAAGGGTTGACGTTCGGTGACCTCCATGCGCGTCCCGGGGATGAGCCCCTGCTCGGCGAGATAGCGCAGGCGCTCCGGGTCCTGCGTGCGGACCTCGCGCAGCTCGAGCGCGGGCCCGACCGGCGCCCTGGCGAGGGCGATTAACTCCGCCTCTTCAATCTCCCCCGCCGCCGTCGGAATCGGCTCGCCATGCGGGTCGTAGCGCGGCTCGCCGAGCGCGCCGGCCATCCGGTCGATCAGCTCGTCGGACACCGCGTGCTCCAGCCGCTCGGCTTCCTCATGCACGCCGTCCCAATCGTAGCCGAGCTGCTCGGTGAGATAGGTCTCGAGGATGCGGTGGCGCCGGATCATCCGCAGTGCCGCGCGGCGCCCCTCGGCAGTGAGTTGGACGCCCCGGTACGGGACGTGCTCAGTCAGACCGGTCTCCGACAACCGCTT
Organism: Gemmatimonadota bacterium; assembly: GCA_016179225.1. Lineage (GTDB taxonomy): Bacteria > Gemmatimonadota > Gemmatimonadetes > Gemmatimonadales > JACORV01 > JACORV01. The sequence goes on from JACORV010000057.1 coordinate 3,766, forward strand.
GATCATCCCGGTCACCGAGGGCGGGGCGACGTCCAGCA
>JACORV010000058.1 GCA_016179225.1 Gemmatimonadota bacterium
CGCGACCGGCCTTCCAATCTATAGCCTTTACGGCGCGAGTCGAGCGCCGACCCCGGCGCAGCTGGATTCGCTCGACGTGCTTGTCGTGGACCTCCAGGACGTCGGCGCGCGGCCGTTCACGTACCTCTCCACGACCGTGCTCGCGATGCGTGCCGCGGCGGCCGCGCGCAAGCGCATCATCGTGCTCGACCGGCCCAATCCCATCGGCTGCACGGTGCAGGGCCCCGTCCTCGACACCGCGAACGCGTCGTTCATCGGCATGCTGCCCGTTCCGCTCCGCCACGGGATGACGATCGGTGAGCTAGCGCGCTTCGCCAACGGCGAGCTGCGCATCGGCGTCGACCTGGTCGTGGTGCCCGTGAAGGGGTGGCGGCGCTGCCGGTGGTTCGACGAGACCGGCCTGCCGTGGGTGCAGCCGTCGCCCAACCTGCCGGACTTGCAGTCGGTGTCGTGGTATCCGGGCACCGTGCTCTTCGAGGCGACCAACCTCTCCGTGGGGAGAGGTACCGACGCCCCGTTCCGCCAGGTCGGCGCGCCGTGGCTCGACGCGGACAGCGTCGCGCGCCTCGTCCCGTCGCGGCTGGTGCGCCTCGCCCCGACCCGCTTCACCCCCTTCCAGCCCGGAGACGGGAAGTTCGACAACGTGACGGTGTCCGGCGTCCGCTTCCCGGCGTACGCTCGGACCCCAGGCCTCGTGGCGCAGTGCCTCGCCTACCGGAGCTTTCCGCCCGCGACGGGGCGCGGGTGCGAAAGCGACCCGGTCGCGAGCGCGCTCCTCTTGCTGGACGCGATCCGCCGCGTCCATCCGGACTCGCTCCGCGTGGATGAGGCGGGGCTCGCGCTCCGCCTCGGCGTCTCGTCATCCGCGCCGCGCTCGTGGCGCCGCCAGCTGGACCGCTTCATGGTCCGTCGCCGCCGCTATCTGCTGTATCGCTGAGCCCCTGACAACCACGGTCCGTCGGTCCGTCTTTCCCTCGGTGCGCCGGTCTCTTCTGTTTGCGGTAATCCCGCCTCGGGATTAGTTTTGCGTGCTGCGCGAACCCATGGAACTTCGGCGCCTGACGCTGCTTCCGGAACCCGTAAAGAAGGCCTTCCTCGACCTGATCGACCCGGTCGCGGACGGCCTCATTCGTGCTGGTCTCCGGCCGAACACGATCACGACGCTGAGCATCATCGCGCTGCTGGCGTCGGGCGCCGCGTTTGGGGTCGGCGCCCTCCGGATCGGGGCGTTCCTGCTGCTCTTCTCGGGCTTCTTCGACCTGCTGGACGGGAAAGTAGCCCGTCGCAGCAACATGAGCACGAAGTTCGGCGCCTTCTACGACTCCACCATGGACCGCGCGGGCGAGGCCGCCCTGTTCGCCGGCATCGGCGTGTACTTCATCAACACGCCCGGCCAGCGCTGGCCGGTCCTCGGCCTGGGCCTGTGCTTCGCCGCGCTCGGCGGCTCGTTCCTCGTCTCGTACGCGCGCGCCCGCGCCGAGGGGCTCGGGCTCGACTGTAAGGTCGGGCTCGCGCAGCGGGCCGAGCGGATCATCGCGCTCGGCGTCCCCACGATGATCTGGGGCGCCGGCCGCCACGGATGGCTGCTCCTGGGCATCCTCCTCGTCCTCACCGTGGTCAACTTCATCACCGTCGTGCAGCGCATCGTGCACGTCTATCGCCTCAGCGCTTCCGCGGAGCCGCAGACGGCCGCCGTGACGTCACCGCGGCCGTCTCCCGCCCTCGCCGACTCTGTTGGGAAAGGATCCTGATTCGTGAAGTCTCCGACTCCCCGGCCCATCCGGTCGCCGGAGGGCCGCCTCGGCGTGCTCACGCCCGGCATGGGCGCCGTCGCCACGACCTTCATGGCGGGCGTCGAGAGCGTGCGGCGCGGCCTCGCGCAGCCGATCGGCTCGCTCACGCAGATGGCGACCATCCGGCTGGGCAAGCGCACCGAGCGCCGCGCCCCGCTCATCAAGGACTTCGTCCCCCTCGCGGAGCTCGACGACGTCGTCTTCGGCGGCTGGGACCCGATCCCGGACGACGCCTACACGGCGGCGAAACAGGCGGGCGTGCTCGAGAAAGAGCAGATCCAGGCGATCGCCCCCTTCCTCAAGAAGATCCAGCCGATGACGGCGGCCTTCGACCAGCACTACGTCAAGAATCTGCAGGGCACGCACGTCAAGAAGGGCAAGACCAAGCGTGACCTCGCCGAGCAGCTCAGGCAGGACATCCGTGACTTCAAGAAGACCCACAAACTGAGCCGCGCCGTCGCGGTCTGGTGCGCGTCGACCGAGATCTTCATCCGGCCCGGTCCCGCCCACAAAAACCTAAAGACGCTCGAGAAGGCCATGGACCGGAACGACCCGTCCATCGCGCCCTCGATGCTGTACGCCTACGCCTGCCTCATGGAGGACGTCCCATTCATGAATGGGGCGCCCAACCTGACGGTCGACGTTCCGGCGATGCTCGACCTCGCGCGCGAGCGCGAGATCGCGGTCGGTGGCAAGGACTTCAAGACCGGCCAGACGCTGATGAAAACGGTGCTCGCCCCGATGCTGAAGGCGCGCATGCTCGGACTCGCGGGATGGTACTCGACCAACATCCTCGGCAACCGCGACGGCGAGGTCCTCGATGATCCCGAGTCGTTCAAGACCAAGGAGGAGTCCAAGCTCGGCGTCCTCGAGCACATCCTCCAGCCGTCCCTGTACCCCGAGCTCTACGGTAACATCTACCACAAGGTGCGGATCAACTACTATCCGCCGCGGGGGGACAACAAGGAAGGCTGGGACAACATCGACATCTTCGGGTGGCTCGGCTACCCGATGCAGATCAAGGTGGACTTCCTCTGCCGCGACTCCATCCTCGCGGCGCCCATCGTCCTGGACCTCGCGCTCTTCGCCGACCTGGCGCAGCGCGCGGGGATGAAGGGGATCCAGGAGTGGCTGTCGTTCTACTTCAAGAGCCCGATGGCCGCTCGGGGCCTCAACCCCGAGCATGACCTCTTCATCCAGCAGACCAAGCTCAAGAACACGCTCCGCTACCTGATGGGGGAGGAGCAGATCACCCACCTCGGCATCGAATACTACGAGGAGTAAGTTGATGACCTGGCAGGCCACACCGGCTCACCACGCCGGGGGCGAGGCGAGCCTCGTTCTCCCGGACCTCAATTCGGCGACCTTCTTCGGCGACACCGGCGGGCGGACCCTCTTGATGTGGGGCCTGCTGGTCTGCGGCCTCGGCTTCGTCTTCGGGCTCTGGAACTACACCCGCTTGAAGAGAATGCCCGTCCATGCCGCGATGCTGGAGATCTCGGAGCTAATCTACGAGACCTGCAAGACCTACCTGATCACGCAGGGCAGGTTCCTGATGATCCTGTGGGTCTTCATCGGCGCGATCATCACCTTCTACTTCGGCGTGCTTCAGGACTTTGCAGCCGTCAAGGTCGCGATCATCCTGGCCTTCAGCCTGGTCGGCATCGGGGGGAGCTACGGCGTCGCCTGGTTCGGCATCCGCGTCAACACCTTCGCCAACTCCCGCACCGCGTTCGCCAGCCTCAGGGGGAAGCCGTTCCCCTGCTACGAGATCCCGCTCGAGGCGGGGATGAGCATCGGCATGCTGCTCATCAGCGTCGAGCTGCTGATGATGCTCGCCATCCTCCTCTTCATTCCGGGCGACTACGCGGGGCCCTGCTTCATCGGGTTCGCGATCGGGGAATCGCTGGGCGCCGCGGCGCTGCGGGTGGCCGGCGGCATCTTCACCAAGATCGCCGACATCGGGTCGGACCTGATGAAGATCGTCTTCAAGATCAAGGAGGACGACGCCCGCAACCCCGGCGTCATCGCCGACTGCACCGGCGACAACGCCGGCGACTCGGTCGGCCCGTCGGCCGACGGCTTCGAGACCTACGGCGTCACGGGCGTCGCGCTCATCACGTTCATCCTCCTCGCGGTGGCGAGCCCGGTCGTGAGGGTCCAGCTCCTGGTCTGGATCTTCGTGATGCGCGTCGTGATGATCATCGCCTCGGGGTTGTCGTACTTCCTGAACGGCGCGTGGGCGCGGGCCCGGTACCAGCACGCGGACCAGATGAACTTCGAGGCGCCGCTTACGTCGCTGGTGTGGCTCACCTCCGTGGTGTCGATCGCGCTCACCTACATGGTCTCCTTCCTGCTGATCCCGGACCTGGGTGACGGGACGTTGTGGTGGAAGCTCTCCACGGTGATCACCTGCGGCACCCTGGCGGGCGCGGTCATCCCCGAGCTGGTGAAGGTCTTCACGTCGGTCAACTCGGGGCACGTGCGCGAGGTGCTCACCAGCTCGCGCGAGGGCGGCACGTCGCTCAACATCCTCTCGGGCTTCGTGGCCGGGAACTTCGGCGCCTACTGGCTCGGGATGGCAGTTCTGGCGCTGATGTCGGTCGCCTACGGCGTGAGCACCCAGGGCTTGGCGGGCCTCATGGTGGCGCCGGCGGTGTTCGCCTTCGGCCTGGTGGCCTTCGGGTTCCTGGGCATGGGTCCGGTGACGATCGCGGTGGACAGCTACGGGCCGGTTACCGACAACGCGCAGTCGGTCTTCGAGCTCTCGACCATCGAGCAGCTCCCCGGGGTGAAGGAACAGATCAAGCGGGACTTCGGCTTCGAGCCGCAGTTCGAGAAGGCCAAGGCGACCCTCGAGGAGAACGACGGAGCGGGAA
>JACORV010000059.1 GCA_016179225.1 Gemmatimonadota bacterium
CCCTGACGTGGTACGGGTTCAGGAGGCCGAGGCCCGAGCCGATGGGGGAGGCTAGCGGCATCACCGCCGCGGCGCCGGCGTCCTCGAGCCGCAGCGCGGTGATGAGGTCCTCGTTGGTGTACGCCATCACCTTGAAGCCCTCCTTCACCAGCTGCTGCGTCGCCTGGAGCAGCCCCGCCACGTCCGGCAGCAGCGTCTGCTGGTCGCCGATGACCTCGAGCTTGATGAACTCGTTGAACCCTGCCTCACGCGCCAGCCGCGCGTAGCGCATCGCGTCTTCCGCCGTGAAGCAGCCTGCGGTGTTCGCGAGCAGGAAGAGGCGCGACGGGTCCAGGTGATAGAGGACGCCCTCCTCCTTGGTCCGATCGAGACTCACCCGGCGCACCGCGACCGTCACTATCTCCGCGCCGGAGGCCTCGATGGCACGGACCATCGTCGCGTTGTCCTGGTACTTCCCGGTGCCCACCATCAGCCGAGAGCGGAAGCTCCGCCCGCCGATCTCGAACGGGGTGTCCTGAAAGACGGGCGCCGAAACGGTCGTGGTCATGCGATCCTCACCAGGCGGTCATCCGCCGCCGACGAAGTGGACCAGCTCGATGGCGTCGCCCTCGGCGAGCGGCGTGCCGGCCAGCGCGTCCCGCCGCACGATCCGCCGGTTGTGCTCGACCACCACCGCGCGGGCGTCGAGACCGAGGTCCGCGAGCAGATCCAGCAGAGTACTACCCGCGCGCGCCCGGCGGGATTCGCCGTTCACGAGGAGCGCGATGCCTTCGAGCGCCGGCAGCGTAGCCAGGAACGCGCGCGCGGCGGCGCCCGGGTCGCCCGCGTCCCAGAGGGCGCGGATCGCTGCCAGGCCCCACGCCCCGGCGCCGATCACCTCGGGCGCGCGCTCCGGCGTCATCCCGCCGATCGCCACGACCGGCCTCCCGTGCGCGGCGGCGGCCCGCACCAGGTCCAGGCCCACCACGGTGGCGGACGGGTGACTGGCGGTGGGGTACACGGAACCCGCGATCAGGAAGTCCGCGCCCTCGGTCGCCGCGGCCAGCGCCTCCGCCGCATCGTGCACCGACCGAGCGACCATCGCCGTCGGCGCCACGCGCTTCACGTCCTTTACGGTGAGCCCCGTGCGTCCGCTGACCACGACCTGCGCCCCCGCCGCGCGCGCCACGTCCGCCCGGTCGTTCACGGCGAGCCAGCTCCCGTGCGGCGCGATCGCGTCCTTGATCACGCGCGCCGCCTCGAGCAGCGTGCGGCCCGTCAGCGTGCGGGTGCGCAGGTGCACCGCGAGCGCCGGTCCGGCCACCGCCGCCATGGCCGCGGCGCGCTCCACCACGCGTCGCTCGCCCACGACCCGGTCGTCGGTGACGGCGTGGAGGCGGGGCAGCGCCGCGATCACGCGAGCACGTCGCCTTGCCGCACGCCGCGGCCGTTGACGAACGCCCGCACACCCATGCGCTCGCGGCCCGCGGGCTGGACGTCGCTGACTTCGGCCGCGCCCGCGCCGCACGCCACCCGAAGCACCTCGTCGGCGGCGAGCACCACGCCCGGCTGGCCGCTCCCTTCCACGGCGCGCGCGCCGAAGAGCTTGACCGGTTGCCCGCGGCACTCGGTCCACGCGCCGGGCGTCGGGTCGAAGGCACGGATCCGCCGCGCCAGGTCCTCCGCGCCCGTGCGCCAGTCGATCCGCTCCTCCTCGCGCGTGAGCTTGGGCGCGTAGGTCACCGGGCCTTGCTGGGGCCGCGGCGTGAGGCCCGTTTCTTCCACGAGCGTGAGCGCCTCGACCAGCGCCAGGGCACCCATCTCGGCCAGGCGGGCCGACAGCTCACCGCCGGTCTCGTCCGGCAGGATCGGCGTAGAGACCTGGTGCAGGATCGGGCCCGTGTCCATGCCTGCGTCCATCTGCATGATCGTCACGCCCGTTTCCGTGAGCCCGTTCAGGATCGCGCGCTGGATCGGCGCGGCGCCGCGCAGCGCGGGCAGCAGCGAGGCGTGGACGTTCACCGAGCCCAGCCGCGGGATCGTGACCAGCCGCTCGGGGAGGATGTGCCCGTACGCCACGACGGCCGCCACGTCCGGTGCCAGGCCCTTCACCCGCGCGATGAAGTCGTCGGTCGAGGGGTTCTCGGGCTGCACCACCGGTATCTCTTCCGCCAGCGCGGCGAGCTTCACGGGCGACGGGGTCGCCTTCGAGCGGTGGCGTCCGGTCGGCTTGTCGGGCCGCGTGACGACGGCGGCGACGTCGAACCCTTCCCCCACCAGCGCCATCAGCGAAGGGACCGCGAACTCCGGAGTGCCGAAAAAGAGAACCCGCACAGAATCCTCTCGGGACGGCCGAGGCTCAGCTCTGGGCCGCGCCCTCGGCTGCGAGCTCCTTGATGTAGCCGGTCTGGCCCTTGCGGGACTTCTCCCACTCCTTGATCAGCCGCCGCCGCTTCAGCGGTCCGACGCGGTCGATGAAAAGGATGCCGTCGAGGTGGTCGATCTCGTGCTGCATCGCGCGGGCGAGGAGCCCCGTGCCCTCGATGCGCCGGCGCTTGCCGTGCTCGTCCCCCGCCTCCACCACGACGCGCTCCGCCCGCTCCACGTCGCCGAAGATGTCGGGGATGGAGAGGCAGCCCTCCTCGTCCTTCACGGAGCCCGCGCGCTCGACGAGGACCGGGTTCACGAGCGCGTACGCGTGCTGCTCGTCGGTCTCGACCACCGCGACGCGCCGCGCGATGCCCACCTGGTTGGCCGCCAGCCCAACGCCCTTCGAGAATCGCATCGTCTCGAAAAGGTCCGCGATCACCGCGCGCACCTCGTCGTCCACCGTCGCGATCTCCGCGGCACGCTGCCGCAGCACCGGCGAGCCGAGGAGGTGGATGTTCCGCAAACTCACGACGCGGCCTTCTCTTCGGCCTTCGGGATGACGCGCGCCACCCGCTCGCGCTCCACGACCAGCTTCGCCTCGCCGGACCGGATGGTCAGCCGGTCGTCCTTGATATGGACGATCTCGCCCACCACGCCGCCCGCGGTGACGATCTCGTCGCCGCGCTTGAGCTGCTTGAGCAGCTGCTCGTGCTTCTTCTGCTGCTGGCGCTGCGGGCGGATCAGCAGGAACCAGAAGATCGCGATGAACGCCGCGATCTGGACCACGAATATCACCAGCGTCCCGCCACCCTGCTGGCCAGCCGGCTGAAACGTCGCGAAGACCGGAGCTATCACTTCGACTCCCTGCTCGTGTACCGGGCGAGCCATGAGCGGCTCCACCCCTCGAAAGTCCCTTCCACGATGGCGGCTCGCGCGCGGGCCGCGAGCCGGATCAGGTACCGCACGTTGTGCAGCGACAGCAGCCTGAGCCCCAGCAGCTCCTCCGCCGCGAACAGGTGGCGGAGATACCCCCGCGAGAACGTGGTACACGCCTCGCAGTCGCAGCCCACATCGAGCGGCGCGTCGTCTTCCCGGAACCGCGCGTTCCGGATGTTGACCGGCCCGTCGTCGGTGAACCCGGTGCCGTTGCGTCCCATCCTGGTCGGCGCCACGCAGTCGGCCAAGTCCATCCCGCGACCGACCGCGGCGACGAAGTCCTCCGGGAATCCAACCCCCATAAGATAACGTGGAATCCCTTTGGGCAGCACCGTTTCGAGGTCCTCCAGCACCGCCTGCATTTCCCCCTTGGGCTCCCCCACCGACAGGCCACCCACGGCTATCCCGTGCCAGTCACCGATCTGCAGTATGCCCACCAGCGCGTTGCGGCGGAGGTCCCGGTACACGCCGCCCTGGATGATGGGGACGAGCGTCTGGCGGGAGCCGGGAGCCGGGAGCCGGAGCTTCGGGGTAATGGGCCATACCAGGGCGCTGCCGGCACCGTCGCGGCTGTCCACGTCGCTTTCACTCGCTCCGTCGGTACGGCTCCCGGCTCCCGGCTCCTGCATGGCCAGCTCCCCATGCCGACGCCGGCAGCGCTCCAACCACCGGAGCGTCCTCTCCATCGCGTCCTCGGCTTCGGCGCGGCCGCTCTGACCGGGGATCACGTGGTCGAACGCCATGGCGATGTCTGCGCCCAGAGCCCGCTGGACCTCGACCGCCCGCTCGGGTGAAAGAAAGCGGAGCGAGCCGTCCAGGTGGCTGCGGAACTCGACCCCCTCTTCAGTGACCTCGCGCATCCCCTCGAGCGAGAAGACCTGGAAGCCACCGGAGTCGGTGAGGATCGGGCCCGGCCACCCCATGAACTTGTGCAGCCCGCCCAGCTTCGCGACCACTTCCTCTCCCGGCCGCACGAAGAGATGGTAGGTGTTGGCTAGAATCAGCGTCGCGCCGATCGCCTCGAGGTCTTTCGGGGAGAGGGTGCGCACCGAGCCCTGGGTTCCCACCGGCATGAAACAGGGCGTCTCGACCGTGCCGCGAGGGAGCATCCAGCGGCCGGCGCGGGCCGCTCCGTCGGTGGCCTCTAGCTCAAACTCAAACACGATCTCTCTGCAACTCTGACCCCCTGTACGCCTTGGGCTGCAACTCTGCAACTCTGCAACTCTTCACAGGATCGCCATCGCGTCACCGTACGAGTAGAACCGATACCGCTCCCGCACCGCCTCCGCGTACGCCGCGAGCACCCTCTCCCTTCCCGCGAGGGCGCACACCAGCATCAGCAGCGTCGAGCGGGGCAGATGGAAGTTCGTGAGCAGCCGGTCCACGGCGCGAAAGGTGTAGCCGGGACGGATGAAGAGCGAGGTCCAGCCCGCGCCCGATCGCACCGCGCCGCTCTCCGTGGCCTGGGTTTCGAGTGTGCGGGCGGTGGTGGTTCCCACCGCCCAGACCTTCGTTCCGGCATGGTGCGCCGCGTTCACGGCGCGTGCCGTCGCTTCCGGGAGTACGTACGCCTCGGCATCCAGGTGATGGTTCTCGGGGTTCAGGGCGGCGACAGGCCGGAAGGTCCCGGGGCCCACGTGCAGCGTGAGGCGGGCGATGCTGGCGCCGCGGGCCTCGAGCGCCGCCAGCGCGGCGTCCGTGAAATGGAGTCCGGCCGTCGGCGCGGCCACCGATCCGGGCACGGCGGCGTAGACCGTCTGGTAGCGTTCGCGGTCGAGGTCCGTGGGCTCGCGGGCAATGTAGGGCGGAAGCGGCACCCGCCCGTGCCGCGCGAGGAGCGCGAGCTCGCCCCCGTCGCCGACCAGGCGCACGCGCCGCTCGCCCGAGGCCAAATGCTCAACGACTTCGACGGCGTCGCGCTCGTCGAGGGTGAGATGCGCGCCGGTGCGGATCCGCGCGCCCGGGTTCACCAGGGCCCGCCACGTGCCGTCCGGCTCGCGGTGCACCAGCAGCACTTCGGCCTCGCCGCCGCCCCGCCGCTTCGCCAGCAGGCGCGCCGGGATCACGCGCGAGTCGTTGATCACGACGACGTCGCCCGGCTCGACGAGGGTTGGGAAGTCGCGGAAGCCCAGGTGCCTCAGCCAATCACCGGCCTCCCGACCTCCTGACCGCGTGAGGGCCAGCAGCCGGCTCTCGTCCCGTCGCTCGGCGGGCGTCTGGGCGATCAGCTCCGGGGGGAGGACGTAGTCGAAGTCGGCGGTCTTCAGGACTTGGCGAGCTTCCTCAGCGCAGTCTTCAGTCTCCCCGCCGCCGCACGGAGCGGCGCGGCCAGCTCCTCGGCTTCGGTAGCCTTCCAGTGAACGAGGAAGAGACAACCCCTGCGCGCAGGCATGGCGGGCTATCTCCCCATGGTTCGCGTGCCTTCCATCACCGGAAGCGGCCTGATCTCGACGCGGTTGCCCAGGAAGCTCGGGATGAGGAGCCGATGCCGCCGGGTGTCGTAGCCGATGTCCGCCGGCGACTCCACGCCGTGCACCACCATCATGTACATGTCGTTCGGCGGTGTGACGCCCACGACCGACGAGTCCTCCCAGCTCGAGATATAGAACGGGCCGCCCGGCACCTGCACGATCCCGTCGAGCTGCCCATGCGGCGGTTTAGGGAACGGGGTGCGCTGGCCGTTGGCGTCTAGGTGATACGCGTCGCCCGAGCCGAAGGTGACGACGTACGCGCCAGAGCCGTCCACCACGATCCCGTTTGGCCGGCCGAGGCTGTCGCCGCTAATGATCGCGACCGCGTTGCCGGAGGGGTCGAAGCGGTAGACCGCGTCCATCCCCGAGGGCGCGAAGCCACTGGTGCCGGCCTTGAGCCCGCTGTCGGTGACGTAGAGGGTGCCGTCGGGACCCACGGCCAGGTCATTGAGGAACGTGGCGCCGCGCACCACCCGCGAGCCGAGCTGCCGGCCGGTGGTCCGGTCGAACAGCCGCACCGCGTCGATGTCCGCCACGAAGAGCGTGTCGCCCTTGATCGCCATGCCCTTGGGCGCGTCGAGTGCCACGTTCTCCCTCGCGCCGTCGATCCAGTGCAGCGCGACGACCCGCCCCTCGGGTGAGACGCGCGCGATGAAGCCGTTGTCGTCCTTGGCGAGCGGGCTCCCGTTGATGTTGGAGACGAGGTAGACGTCCGCCGCCGAGTCGTAAAGCACGGACTCGGGTGTCCGGAACGAATCTACCACGCTCATCGCGGTGTCCGGCGCCGTGGCGGGGGCCTGCGCCCGCTCCCCCCGCCTGCATGCCGCGAGCATCATCAGCGCCACCATGACCATCGAGCTTGTCCGCTTCATCGTGACCATCCTCCACGCTTTTTCAACTCTTCAACTCTTCAACTCTTTAACGTTGTTTCAGTCCTGCGGCCGCCTCGGCACATCCTCCGGCGTCGTCGTCACGACGAATTGCCGCCGGGTGGTTGCCTGCTGGCCGCTCACCAGGTCTGTCACCGTGAGCGAGACGCCGTACGTCCCCTCGGGCGCGTCGCCGAGCTCGACTTGGAGGTACTCTGGGATCGCGGTGCGGCCGCGGACCGGCGCCTCGCGCTCGAAACCGATGGTCGCGATCGAGTCGCCGCGGGCCGAGAGCCCGACGGCGTCCGCCACCCCCCCGATGATCCGCGCGCCGAAGCCGCGGCGCTCGAGCGACCGGGCGTAGATGGCCAGCTCGACGCGGTAGCGCCCCACTCCCGCGGAGTCCGCGCTCAGGTTGTACAGCTCCCACAGGAAGGCGACCGGCTCGCCGCGCCGGATGCGGCCCACGGAGGGGTCGATCAGGAAGTCCGTCCACCGCCGGGGCGCCGAGTCGCGCGGGGCGACGCGGTCGGCCACGACCAGGTCTGAGAGCGCCAGCGGTCCGGGGCCGAAGCGGCGAAGGTCGAGGCCCATGATCGCCCGCGCGGAGCGCTCGGCGGCCTGCTGCCGCGCCTCGAGACGCAGCAGATACTGCTCGGAGGGAAACAGCTCGAACCGCCAGGTCTGGGTGGCGAGCTGCCCGCCGTCGCCCAGCGCCACGGTCTGCACGGCAACGCGTCGGGCCACGTCGCGCATCCGCGCGTCCTTCACGAACGCGGCCACCTCGATGGGGACCCACTGCAGCTCAACGCCGCCGAACATTCGGCCCACGGGCACGAAGCCGAACACGGCGAGCGTGGTGCCGCCGCGGTCGCCGCGGAACTGGGCGAGCTGCGCCAGGACGGTGTCCATCGTGGCGAGTCCCGGCACATTGTCGAAGCTCACCGGCGATGCCTCGTGGATCTCGCGCGCGAACATCGGGAACTCGCTGGCGTAGCGCGCGTTGGTGTAGCCGCGCTGGTTCTGGAAGATGAAGCGGGCGTGGCTGCGCCGGTACGCCCAGACGGTCGTTACCTGCCCGCCCCGGAGCGGCATGGACTCCTCGTTCGACTCGAGCTCGGCGCCGAAGGGCAGCGGGGCGAAGCTCGCCCAGAGGTCGGGCGGACCGTAGCGGATGTACGTGAGGCCGCGGTCCGTCTCCCAACCGTTCACCTCTTCCTCCGGCGCCGTCCACCGCAGGTCCACGTACGTCGTGCGCGCGTAGAACTCGACCAGGGCGCGGTTCACCGAGTCGAGCGCGAGCGGCTGCGCCACGGCCCAGTACAGCTGCCGCAGCTCGGCGCGCTGGGCCGGGTTGAGCGAGTCGTAGCGCGCCGCCCCCGCCCGGCGCAGCAGCACGCTCAGGTTCTCGTACGGCCACCGCTGCACCGAATCCATGCGCGCGAGCGCCGAGTCGAAGAGGGCCGCCGCTTCGCTGTCGCGTCCGCGCCGGGCGGCGGCGAGGGCGAGGATGCGGTAGCCGTCCGGGGCGCGCCGGAACGCGCGGATCGCGGCGCGGGCCGGCGCTTCCATCTCTTCCCAGCGCGCCTTGTCGCCCAGAAGGGTGGCGAGCAGCCTCGTGGCGCCAAGGTGGCCCGGTGCCAGCGTGAGGGCGGCGCGCGCGTGCTCCTCCGCGGCGACGTACTCGCTCTCACCGAGCCCCGTCGAGTCCGGAAAGGCGTACTCGCGGAAGAAGTTCTCCACGTACCGCCAGTCGTTCAGCGTGCGGAGCGGATCGATGGACGTGACGTCCCCGAAGAGGCGGTACCGGTGGGAAAACTGCTCCCAGCGGATCCACGCGCTCCGGCCCAGCTCGTATTCCGCCTCCACCTCGAGGGCGCGGTTCCCCTGCTCGCGCGCCAGGCGTGCGGCTTCCCGGAAGTAGTGGTCCCCGCGGGCGCGGAGTTGCGCGAAGGGGTGGCGGCGGTACCAGCGGCCCACCTGGAGGCGGGTGGCGGGGCTGGTCGGGTTGCGCCGGAGCATCGTGGCGATCGCCGAGTCGGCGACGATCGTGTCCCCGCGCGCGGCCGCCGACTCCGCGGCCGCCGGGATCTGGGCGAAGGAGCGGGGGACCGCGGCGCTGCCGAGCAGCAGGAACGCCGCCGCAACGACTCTCGTGGAGCGCATAGTCCTCATGTTTCGAATAGCGTGGACTGGCCGGGCGGAAGCGTAAAGCCGAAGTGCCGGTACGCCGCCGGGGTCGCGGCGCGGCCGCGGGGCGTGCGCTGGAGGAAGCCTTGCTGGATGAGGTACGGTTCGTACACCTCCTCGAGCGTGCCGGCGTCCTCGCCCACTGCGACGGCGACCGTGCCCAGGCCGACCGGGCCGCCGTCGAACTTCTCGATGATGGTGGTGAGGATGCGTGCGTCCATGTCGTCGAGGCCGAACTCGTCAACGTCGAGGCGCGCCAGCGCCTGCTTCGCGACGTCGCGCGTGATGGTCCCGCCGGCGCGGACGGCGGCGTAGTCGCGCACCCGGCGCAGCAGCCGGTTGGCGACGCGTGGCGTGCCGCGGCTCCGCCGCGCGATCTCCGTCGCGCCGTCGGCGTCGGTCGGCACGCTCAGAATGCCGGCCGAGCGCGTCACGATCCTGGTCAGGTCCTCGGGCGGATAGAAGCTGAGCCGCTCCACCATCCCGAACCGCGCGCGCATCGGCGGCGTGAGCAGGCCGTAACGCGTCGTCGCGCCGATGAGCGTGAACGGCTCGAGCGCCATGGGGATCGTCTCGGCGTGCGGCCCCTCGCTGATGCGCACGTCCACGCGCCAGTCCTCCATGGCCGGATAGAGGAACTCCTCCAGCGTGGGCCGTAGGCGGTGGATCTCGTCGATGAAGAGGACGTCGCCCCGGCGCAGGTTGGTGAGCAGGCCCACCAGGTCGCCCGGCCGCTCCAGCACCGGTCCTGACGAGGTGCGCAGGCTGACGCCCATCTCCTTCGCGAGCAGGATCGCGAGCGTGGTCTTGCCCAGGCCGGGCGGCCCGAAGAAGAGCGCGTGGTCCAGCGGCTCGCTGCGCTGCTTGGCCGCGTCGATGGCGATCTGGAGGTTCTCCTTGACCTTCGCCTGGCCGACGAACTCGTCGAGCCGCGACGGCCGGAGCGACGCGTCGGCGCCGTGCTCGTCGGGCAGGGCGTCCGGGGTGGTGATCTGCGAGCGCGCAGACACCTCAGCGTCCCGCGAGGTAGGCGAGCGCCGCCTTGATCAGGTCGGCGGTGTCGCGCCTGCCGTCGGCGGCGAGCGCGCGGCGCACGGCGTCGTCCGCCTGGGGCGCGCTGTAGCCCAGGCGCACCAGCGCCTTGGTCGCCGCGTCGCTCGCGGTGGTCGGTGGTGCGCCCGCCTCGGCGACCAGGTCCTCCGTCTTGTCGGCGAGCTCGAGCACCAGCCGCTCCGCCGTCTTCTTCCCGACCCCCGGCACCGCGACGAGCGCGGCGATGTCCTTCTCGCGCAGGCACCGCACGATCCGCTCCGCCGAGAGCGCGGAGAGCATGGCGAGGGCGAGCCGCGGCCCGACGCCGCTCACCTGCATGAGGCGCTGGAAGACGCGCCGCTCCTCGGGCGTCGCGAAGCCGTAAAGCGTCTGCCCGTCCTCGCGCACGACGAGGTGGGTGTGGAGCTCCACGGGGTGGCCCGGCGAGGGGAGGCCCTCGAGCGCGCGGGTCGGCACGAAGACCTCGTACCCGACGCCCGACGGCGTGCGCACCACGACGCGGTCGGCTTCCTTGAGGGCGAGGGTGCCGGAGAGGAGCGCGATCATCCGACCACCGCGCGGCGGAAGCGACGGCCGGCGCGCAGGCAGTGCGTGAGCGCGACCGCGACGCCGTCGGCGGCATCGCTGGGCGAGGGCGGCGTCTTGAGCCGGAGGAGCTGCGCCGTCATCCGCTGCACCTGCGCTTTCGTCGCCGCGCCCGCGCCAACCACGGCCTTCTTGATGACCGCCGGCGGGTACTCCGCCACCGCGAGGCCGGCGCGCGCGGCGGCGAGCAGGATCACGCCTCGCGCGTGGCCCAGGACCAGCGCGCTGCGCGCGTTCCGCGCCACGAACACGTTCTCGATCGCCATGGCGTCGGGCCGGTGACGGGTGATGAGCTCGGTGACCGCGTCGTAGATCGCGGCGAGACGCTGCTCCAGGGGGGCCCGCGCCGGGGCGCGGAAAACGCCGCACTCGACCAGGCGGTGCGGGCCGGGCTCCGGTCGCTCGACCACCCCGTAGCCCGTGGCGTGGGTGCCCGGGTCCACCCCGAGCACGATCACACTTCGGCCAGCGCCTCGAGGTCGACGTCGAAGTTCGAGGACACTCTGGACACGTCGTCGTGCTCCTCGAGCGCCTCCATCAGCTTGACCAGCTTCGCGGCGTCGGCGCCCTCCACTCTCACCGTGGACTTCGGCACCATGACGATCTCCGCCGAGTCCCACGCGATCGCGCGCGCCCTCAGCCCCTCCTGCACCACGTGGAATTCCGCGACTCCGGTGGTGAGCACGAACTGGTCGCCCTCGCGGGTCACGTCGAGCGCGCCGGCCTCCAGCGCGGCCTCCAGCGTGGCGTCCTCGTCGTAGCGCGTGCCGTCCACGTAGATCTGCCCCCGCTTGTCGAACATCCAGGCCACCGAGCCGCTGGTGCCGAGGTTGCCACCGTGGCGCGAGAAGAGATGCCGGATGTCCGCCACCGTCCGGTTCGGGTTGTCGGTGGTCACCTCGATGAAGATCGCCGCGCCACCCGGGCCGTAGCCCTCGTACGTCGTTTCCTCGTAGTGCACGCCCTCGAGGTCGCCGGTGCCCTTCCTGATGGCGCGCTCGATGTTCTCCGCGGGCATGTTGGCGGCGCGCGCCGCCTCGATGGCGGTGCGCAGGCGGGCGTTGCCGGCGCTTTCGCCGCCACCCTGCCTCGCCGCCACCGTGATCTCCTTGATGAGCTTGGTGAACTGCGCGCCGCGCCGGGCGTCGGTGACCGCCTTCTTGCGCTTGATCTGCTTCCACTTACTGTGGCCTGCCACTGCGTCCCCTCCGGCGGTTGGGGCAAATCTAGTCCGCACCACAGAGGCGAGCAACGAGCGCGCTTGACCCCCGATGGCGGGCTCGTGATACTTCGCGCCCTATGTCACTCCGGAGCCTTGCCGCCGTTGCGCTCCTCGCCGGCGCCGTCGCCTGCGCGGAGAAGCAGTCGGACGCCGACACGCCGCCGCCCCCGCCCCGAGCGCGCGTGCTGGCCGACGTCCCGTCGGTGAACGGATCGATCGTCACCGACACGTCGGGCTCGGAGGACGCCGAGCGCCTGAGCATGATGGTGCAGGTCTCCCTCGACTCGATCGTGCGGTTCTACCGACAGCGGCTGCCCGAGCTGGGATGGCGAATCCAGAACGCCGGCGGCGACACGGTCCAGGCCACGCTCGTCGCCGCCAAGGACAGCGCGACGCTCTGGGTCCGGGTCCAACGCCTGGGGATGGGCTCGGCCGAGTACACGTTGATCGGGGCGGTGGCGCCGGCCGACACGAGGGCGGTGCCGCCCTAGCGGTCGGGGTCGACCATGTCCTCGAAGCGCATCCAGTCCCGGTAGAAGTACAGATCAACGAACCCCGTGGCGCCGTGGCGGTTCTTGGCCACGATCAGCTCGGTCGCGCCCTCCACGCCCCGCGTCGTCTGATACATCTCCTCGCGGTATAGGCCCAGCACGACGTCGG
This sequence comes from Gemmatimonadota bacterium, assembly GCA_016179225.1. Classification (GTDB taxonomy): domain Bacteria; phylum Gemmatimonadota; class Gemmatimonadetes; order Gemmatimonadales; family JACORV01; genus JACORV01. Next base: position 12,336 of record JACORV010000059.1, read on the forward strand.
CGTGGTACTTCACCGCGCCCAGCGCCCCGAAGTCGTCGAGCGAGGGCCGAGGGTCGCGGCGCTTGGGGTTGTGCCGCGGGAGCTGCGCGACCACCAGGAGCGCGGTGTCCGCCTCGAGCGCGACCTCCTTGAGGCGCCGCACCGCCGCGGCCGCTTCCTCCGCGAGGTCGCGCGCGGCGCGCCGCGGCGGCAGGAGCTGGAGGTAGTCCACGACGGTGAGCGGCGCGCCGGCGGCGTGGATGCGCCCCGCCACGTCCTCGAAGCTCTCCGCCGCCGTCGGGATGAACAGCATCGGCCGGTCTCGCAGGCGCACGGCGGCCGCGCCGAGGGCGGCGCGCGCCTCGTCCGACAACTTGCCGCGGCGGATGTCGTCGATCCGCGTCCGGCTCTCGATCCCGAGCGCGCGCTCCCAGAGCCGCTCCTCGTCCATTTCGCCCGAGACCACGACCGCGGACTCGCCGCGCTCCGCCACCCGCAGCGCGACGGCGAGGGCGAACGACGACTTGCCCACGCCGACGTCGCCGCCCAGGACGATGAGGTCGCGTCGCCGCAAGCCGCCGCCCAGGATGCGGTCGACGCTGGGAAACCCGCTCGACACGGTCTCGGCGTTGGTCGCGCCGGCGAGCTGCCCGTCTACCCGGTTCACGACCTCCGCGATAGGGTTGGTGCGGCGCGGAATATCGGGCATCAGGCGTGCGCCGCGCGGGCGGCGGGTGCTGGCCTGGCCGCGCGGGCCGCGGCGGCGACGGCATCCGCGACCTTGCGGCTCAGGCACTCGGCCGATGGGGCCACGAGGTGCGAGAGGACGACGGCCGGCGCGACGCGCGGCGCGTGGAGGTCGGCGAGGGCCGCCGTGAGGGACCGGCGTAGCGGCGCAGGCGCGTTGAGGCTCTTGAGGCGGGCGGTCAGGGCGCGCAGGCGCTCGGGCTGGCGCGCGGGTAGCCCCGAGGGCGGCGCGGCGCCGAGGGCGGCGCGGACCACGAGCCACACGGCGAACACCCCGTCGCGCTCGGGTCCCCGGGCGCTCTCGGCAAGGCAGGTCGCGAAGGCGGCGTCGGCGCCGGACAGTGCGGGATGGCTCATGGCAGGGACGCGGGACTCTCCCGGGGGAATGTAGCGGCGGCGCGGAGAACCGGCTAGGTTCGCCCCATGGCCACGCGGCCCAAGAGCATCCTCTGGGTGGACGACGAAATCGAGAGCCTGGAGTCCCACCGGCGCTTCCTCGCCGACCACGGCTACGCCGTCCAGGCGGCGGCGCACGGGGATGACGCGCTCGAGCTCCTCCGCCGCCATCCGTACGGGGTCGTGCTGGTGGACGAGCAGATGCCCGGGCAGCGCGGCCTCGAGCTTTTCGGCGCGATCCGCTCCCTCGACCCGGCCGTCCCAGTCGTCATGGTGACGAAGTCCGAGGACCCGGCCACGATGCGGGAGGCGATCGGCCTGGCGGTGGACGACTACCTGGTGAAGCCGGTGCAGCCGCGGCAGGTCCTCTCCGTCGTAACCCGGCTCCTCGAGGGCGACCGCATCCGCCAGCAGCACATCGCGCGCGAGTTCGTCACCCGGTTCCGCGAGCTGGAGGAGCGCCGCGCCACCGCCCTCGGCTGGCGCGAGTGGATCGACCTCGTCCGCGAGCTGGCGGTATGGGACATCCGCCTTGCGGAGGCGAACGAACCGGGCCTGCTGGAGGCGCTGCGGGCCATGTCGAGCGCGCTCCGCCGCGACTTCGCCGCCTTCGTGACGCGGCACTACTCGGGGTGGATCAACCAGCCCACGGCCGATCGGCCGGCGCTCTCGCCCGATGTGGTCGAGGAGATGGTCCTCCCCGTGCTGCGCGAGCACGGCAAGGCGCTTTTCGTCGTCGTGGACTGCCTGCGTCTCGACCAGTGGGAGACCCTCCAGCCGCTGATCACGCCCTACTTTGACATCGAGACGTCCTACTACTACAGCATCCTCCCGACCGCGACGCCCTACAGCCGGAACGCCCTCTTCGCGGGCCTCCTGCCGCGCGAGATCGCCGCGCAGTACCCGGCGTGGTGGACCGAGCGCGAGGAGGAGAGCCTGAACGCGCACGAGCACGACCTGCTGGCGCGCCAGCTCGAGCGCCTCACCGGTCGTGCCGTGCCGACCCGTTACGAGAAGCTGTTTGGCGGCGCCGACGGCGAAGACTTTCTCCGCAAGCTTCCGGCGTACCTCGCGCAGGAGGGCGTGACGGCGCTGGTCTTCAACTTCGTGGACCAGCTCACGCACAGCCGCTCGGAGAGCGCCATCCTCTACGAGGTGGCGAAGGACGAGGCGGCGCTGCGGGCGCTCACCTGCGCCTGGTTCGAGCGCTCGCCGCTGAAGGCCTCTCTCCAGGAGGCCGAGCGGCGGAACGTGCCGGTGGTGCTCACCACCGATCACGGCTCGATCCACTGCCACACACCGGCCACGGTGTTCGCTAAGCGCGACGCCACGAGCAACCTGCGCTTCAAGTTCGGCGAGGACCTGCGCGCCGAGGATCCGAACGCCGCGATCACCGTCGAGGATCCCGAGCGCTACGGCCTCCCGCGCCGCGGTCTGGGCGTGCGCGCGCTCTTCGCCATCGGGGACCGGTTCTTCGTGTACCCGACCAAGCTCCGCGAGTACCAGGCGCGCTACCGCGGCGCCTTCCTCCACGGCGGCGTCTCGCCGGAGGAGATGGTGCTCCCTGTCGCACTCCTGACGCCGCGCACGGGTCGCTAGGGTGAGCCGCTACCGCCAACTGCTGCGGTTCGCCAGGTCGTACCTCCCGCTCCTCTTCGCCTGCTTCGGCGCCGCCGTCATCGGCTCGGTGCTGGACGGCTTCTCGTTCGCCATGATCATCCCATTCCTCCGCGCCGTCTTTGGAGAGACGTCGCTGCTGCCCGCCGCGGGACAGAACGGCGTGGAGCGCGCGCTCCAGTGGCTGGTGGGCGGGCTCATCAGCCGCACGGACCCCGAGGCCGCGTTCCGGAACGTCGCGATCATGATCCTCGGGTCGGTGCTGCTCAAGAACTCCATGCTGTACGGGGCGCGCCTGGGCAGCTCAGTGGTGCAGGAGAGGGTCGTCCGCGACCTGCGCAACGCCCTCTACCGGCACCTCCAGGGGATGCGGCTCGACTACTTCCAGCGCACCCGCGGCGGCCAGCTCCTGACTCGGATGCTCGCCGACACCGAGCAGGTGAAGGGGCTACTCGGCGACCAGGCGAACGCGCTGCTGCAGGCGGGCGCCACGGTGGTCGTGTACCTCATCATCCTGTTCGCGCTCTCTTGGCGGCTCTCGGTGCTCGCGCTCGTCCTCGCGCCGCTGGTCATACTGGCGCTGCGACCCGTGGTCCGGCGGCTGGGCCGGCGGGTGCGGCGCACCCTGGACGACCGCGGCGAGCTGACCAGCCTGATGCAGGAAACGGTGGCCGGCGCGCGACTGGTGAAGGCGTACGCGGCTGAGGGTTACGAGCGCCGGCGCTTCGCCGAGGCGGCGGGGCGCTACGCGCGCGGCGCGATCCGCGTCCAGAGCCTTGCGCTCGCCACCCATCCGATCAACGAGACCTTCGGCGCGATCGTGACGGTGCTGCTCCTCTGGGTGGGCACGCGGCTCGCCACGGGCCCCGGCGCCGAGCTCCGGCCCGAGAGCTTCATCGCCTTCCTCTTCGTGGCGCTCCGGCTCCTGGTGCCGCTCAAGACGCTGGCGAACTTCCCCGCGGCGTACGCGCAGGCGATGGGGGCGGGCGCGCGGGTTCTGGAGGTGCTCGACCAGCCCGCAGACGAGGCGACCGCGCCCGGGCGCGAAACGGCGGGCGGCTTTGAGCGGACCATCGAGTTCCGTCAGGTGTCGTTCGCGTACGACGGCGGGCCGTTCGTGCTGAGCGACATCACGCTCGAGGCGAAGAAGGGTGACATCGTCGCGATCGTGGGCGCCAGCGGAGCGGGGAAGAGCACGCTGGTGGACCTGCTCCCGCGCTTCATCGAGCCCACCCGCGGCGCCATCATGCTGGACGGGACGGACCTGCGCCAGTACACTCTCCCCTCGCTGCGCGGGCTCATGGGGATCGTGAGTCAGGAGACGGTGCTCTTCAACGACACCGCGCGCGCCAACATCGCCTATGGCGCGACCGACCGGTACGACCAGGCGGCGATCGAGGCCGCGGCGCGCGCGGCCAACGCGCATGACTTCATCGCCGCCATGCCGCGGGGCTACGACACGTTTCTGGGTGAGCGGGGCGCGCTGCTCTCCGGCGGCGAGCGCCAGCGCATCGCCATCGCGCGCGCGCTGTTGCGCGATCCACCGATCCTGATCCTCGACGAGGCGACGAGCGCGCTCGACACCGAGTCGGAGCGGCTGGTGCAGGAGGCGATCGACCGGTTGCTCCGGGGGCGCACGGTATTCGTGATCGCGCACCGGCTCTCGACGGTGCAGCACGCCACGCAGATCCTGGTGCTGGATCGGGGGCGCATCGTAGAGCGGGGGCATCACGACGAGCTGCTCGCGCGCGGCGGGCTGTACCGGCGGCTCTACCTGCTCCAGTTCGGCGCCGAGCCGAGGCCCGTCCTGACCGCTTGACCCACCGCGGGAACGCCGTGCCATCCCTCGCCCTCCGGGCCGCGCTCGCGGCCGCGCGGGTCCTGCCGCGCCCCCTCACGCGCGGCCTCGGCGCGGCGCTCGGCCGCCTCGCGCGCGATCCGTTCGCGCTGCGGCGCGCCGTCGCCGATCAGAACCTGGCCATCGCCTTCCCCGAGCTTGCCCCGCGCGCCCGCGCGGCACTCGGCCGCCGCATGTACGCGCATTTCGGCCGCATGGCCGCCGATATCCTCCGCTTCGCCGGGGCCCGGCCCGACGCCTTCCTGCCGCTCGTGGACGACGCGGAGACCCGCCCACTCTTGGCCGACCTCCTCGCGCGCGGCCGCGGCCTCATCCTGCTCACCGGACATCTCGGCAACTGGGAGCTGGCCGGCGCCTGGTTGAGCTCGCACGGCATGCCGGCCGCAGCCGTGGTCAAGCCCCCGTCGAGCCGGTGGGCGGCGCGGGCCGCGGAGGAGGCGCGGCGCGGGCTCGGCATCGAGACCATCCCGATGTACGAGGCGCGCGCCGGCGTCCTCGCCGCGCTACGCGCCGGCGGGCCGGTGGCCCTCGTCGCCGACCAGAGCCCGATCCATGGCAGCACCTGGGTCCCGTTCTTCGGCCGGCCCACCAAGACGCCGGAAGGGCCGGGACTCTTCGCCGCGCGCTCGGGGGCGCCCGTGGTGTTCGGCGCGCTGGTCGCCGCGCCGGGCGGGCGCTATCGCGTGGTCGCGGAGGTTTTGGAGGAGGAGCCGCGGGGAGAAACGCGCGAGGTGATCCAGCGGATCGCCGCGCGCTACCGCGCGCGGCTCGAGGAGGAGGTCAGGCGGTCGCCGGAGCAGTACCTGTGGACGCACCGTCTCTGGCGCCGCCGGCCGCCTCCGTGAGATGCCGCGATCAAGCGCCCTCTTAACGCCCGAACCAGCGAGGCAGCGTCGTGGTCATGGCCGGGATGTAGGTGATCAGGAGCACGCCGATGAGCAACACGATCAGCATCGGAATGACGGAGCGAACCACGGCGGACATGGGCTGGTTGAATCGCAGCGAGGCGAGAAACAGGTTCACACCGACCGGGGGCGTCAGGGAGCCCAGGCCGAGGTTGGCCAGGAACACGATGCCCAGGTGGATCGGGTCGATGCCGAACGCCCGGCCCAAGGGGACGAGCAGCGGCACGACGATGACGATCGCCGAATAGATGTCCATGAGCGCCCCAACCACGATGAGGAACAGGTTGAGGAGGAGGAGGAAGGCCCACTTCGAGTGCACGGTCGCCGTCACCCAGTCCACCGCGCGGGCCGGGATCTCGGCGAAGGCGAGGTAGTTGGTGAAGCCGAGCGCCACCCCCAGGATCAGGAGCACGCCCCCGACCAGGACACCGGACTCCGCCATGACGCGGGGGGAATCACCGAACGGTCTCAAGTCCTGGTACACGAAGGTCTCGACAACGAAGGCGTAGAAGGCCGTGAGCGCGGCGGCCTGCACCGGTGTCGCGAGGCCGCTGAAGAGCGCCCCCAGGGCGACCACCGGAATTAGCAGCTCCCACTTGGCGTCCCAGACCGCGAGTCGGGTCTCCCGCCAATCGAACCGCTGAAGCGCGCCCGCCCCGCGTGGGGCCTGGCTGATCCCCCAGATGGCCGTCAGGACGATCAGCAGGATTCCGGGGATGATCCCCCCGAGGAACATGTCCTTGATGTCCACGCCGGCGATGACGCCGTAGAAGATCAGAGGAAGGCAGGGTGGGAGGAGCAGGCCGAGGGACCCGGTTCCGGTGAGCAGCCCGAGCGCGGTCCTCTGGGAGTAGCCGGCGGCCAGCAGAACGGGCATGAGTAGCGCGCCGAGCGCCAGGATCGTGACTCCCGAGGCGCCGGTGAACGAGGTGAAGAAGGCGCAGACCAGGGCGACGAGGATCGCCGGGCCGCCGCGCAGCTGGCCCACCAGAGCGCGGAACAGCCGGATCAAGCGCCGCGACGCGCCGCCTTCGGCGAGGAAGTAGCCGGCCAGCGTGAACAGCGGGACCGTGGGGAGCGTGGGATTGGTGACCAGGCCGTAATGGTCCACCGTGAGCGATGCGATCGGCGATCCGTCGTGCCAGAACAGAATCAGTCCGGCACCGCCCAGGGCCGCGAAGATCGGCGCTCCCAGGACTGTGGCGAGGAGGAGCAGCGCGAAGGCGGGGATAACGAGCTGCGGCGGCGGTACCGGCGGGCTCATGGCGCACAGGGCCAGGAGCCCGGCGAGCGCGATGGCCGCCCCGCGCCATTTCCACTTGTCCGATGCCCTCCAAAGGATGCGGAGCGTAACCAGCGCGAAACCGAGAGGCAGCGCGACCTGGACGATCCAGAGCGGGACGCCGTACGCGAAGGTGCCGCCGGCCTCCCGCTCGCTGAGGACGAACCGGACGCTGGCCAGGCACAGCAGGGCGGTCACCACGGCGGCTACGGCGGCGCTGACGCTCCGCGCCACGAGCCGCCACGTTCCCTTGATGAACAGATCCACGGAGGAGAGCGACAGCAGGCCACCCTCGCGCGCCGCGATGGCCGCGCCCATCATGCCCGCGATCAGCGTCAGGTGCTGCACGATCGAGGCCTGACCCTTGAGCTCCACGTGGAGGAGCCCTCGGAGCAGCACCTCGAGCAGCGGCATGGCCATCATCGCGGCGAGCACGACGGAGAGGCCGAGGTTTTCGGCCCGGGCAGGCAGGCTGCGCCATCCACCCGAGAGCTGGCTGTCGGCGACCGGTGGGGGAAGCGCCGTCACTCGCCGATCGACCTAGCGCCCGCCCGGCCGCGACGCTCGGTACTCGGCCAGCAGGCGTACCACCTCGTCGAACATGTCGGCCGGCACCCTCGAGCCGCGGATCTGCGGATAGAAGCTCTCGCTCATCGCCCGCCATTCCGCCTCGGCGGCGGGCGGGATGGGGATGACGTTCAGGCCGCGCCGTCTCATGGCCTCCACCGCTTCGTCGCTTTCGGCCCGGCCGCGCTCCTGGAATTGCCTGCCGGCCGCCGCCGCGGCGGAACGCAACGCGGCTTGACTCTCCACGGAAAGGCCCTCCCAGGTTCTCCGGCTGATGATCGTAGCGCCCACGATCGGCAGCCAGTTCACTTCCAGCATGTTGCTGGCAACCGAATGGAACTGCATCGCCAGGGCGAAGTACGGTATGGTGGGGACCGCGTCGATCATCCCCGTCTGCAGCGCCGTCAGCGCATCCGACCACTCCAGGGACACCGGCGAAAATCCGGACGACCGCATGAGGTCGAACTGCTCGTTGTCGCCGGCCGTGACGAAGATCTTCAATCGCTTGAAGTCGTCGGGGCGCACCGCGGGGCGGCGGGTGAAGTAGCGCACCCAGCCCAAGTCGCCCCAGAAGAGCACCACGAAACCGCGATCAGCCAGCCGCCGGGCCAGGACGGGCTCGAGCCGCGAGCGCACGTACTCCACCTCCTCCAGCGTGCGAAACATCATGGGCATGTCCTGCAGCGCGCCCACCGCGCGGTCGATTTCCCGAAGCCCTACGACCGTCAGCGTCGCGGCCTGCAGCTGCCCAAGCCGCATCCGCCGTACCAGCTCGAGCTCACTGCCCATGGTTCCGGCATACACGGTCAGCAGCACCTGACCGTTCGTCGAGACGCGCCACCGCTGGCCCATCTCCTGGAGAATGCGGTGATACGAGGACCCCTGAGGCGCCAGGGTGCCCAGCCGGATGCGCAGCGGCGCGGTCTGTGGTGCGGCGGCTCTCGGCGCCCACCCCAGGGCGCCGACGACCACGGCCGACGAGATCAGCGCCTTCCGCAGTGGACTCATGCCTGATTCACCGCCTGGGATTGCCGCCGAGCGGGATCACGAGCGGTGGGAGGCTTGCGGACCCGGGAGTCTCGTCGAGGAACAGTTGCTCCGCCCGCGAAAGCAGCCAGAGCGCGCGCCGCTGCATGATCAGGTTGGCGAGACGCCACTCGAGCCTGGCGTCCGGATCGATGGCGAGCGCTC
>JACORV010000061.1 GCA_016179225.1 Gemmatimonadota bacterium
GCGTCGCGTCGGCGAGGGCCTCGGCGACCATCATTTTTTTCTCGGCGCGGGCGGCGGTGACAATCTCGGGCCATGCCTCGCGCAGCTGTTCGAGGGTCACGCGCCCCACGCGCTTCGGCACGGCAGGCGCGGCCGTCACGGGGGCTGGCATCGAGGGAGCACCGGCCTGGGCCGGTCGGTCGGCGGTCGGCGGCGTCGCGGGGGCCGGGTGCTCGGTTGGTCGGTCGGCGGTCGCCGGCGTCGCCGCCGGTTCAGGCTCGGGCTCGCCCGGGCGGGGAGGCGCGGCGGAGCGGGTGCCGGGCGCGAGCGAGGGCGCCGTGCGTGCCGTCCGACCGAGCTCGCGCCCGGCATCCGCGACGGCCGCGCCCGCCACGCTCCCCTTCAACAGCTGCTCGATATCGACCGTCCGATCCATCAGCGCCCAGCGGACCAGCAACGTTTCCAGCGCCAGCCGCGGTGCACTGCCGCGGGTAATGGACTCCTCGGTCTCCTCTAGCGCGCGGAGAATGCGGAGCAGATCGCCCGGGGCGAGCGCGGGGGCGCGGCGCTTCACCTCCGCGGCCAGGGCAGCGCTCACGCGGTCGGGGTGGGCGCCGAGTACCACGGCGAGTGCCGAACGCCAGAGGTCGCCCGCGCCCTCGGCGAAAGCGACGAGGTCCACGCCCGCCTCGACCAGCATTGCGACGAACGGGAAGACGGCGGCGGGGCGGCGCTCGATCACAATGCCGAGGAGCTCGGCGAAGACCTCGTCGCCCACGAGGCCGAGGACCTCGCGCACCCGCGCCGCGGTCACGGCGCCCTCGCCGAAGGCCGTGACCTGGTCGAGGATCGAGAGCGCGTCGCGCATCCCGCCGTTGGCGACGCGAGCGATCAGCTCGATCGCGTCGGGATCGGCGGCAAGCTCCTCGGCGCTCGTCACCTCCGCGAGTCGCTCGGCGATCGCGTGCGGCCCGACGCGGCGGAAGTCGAAGCGCTGGAGCCGACTCATCACCGGCGCCGCGGTGCTGGTGATCTTGTGCGGCTCGGTGGTGGCGAACACGAAGACGACGCCGGGCGGCGGCTCCTCGAGGATTTTGAGGAGGGTGTTCCACGCCTCGCGCGTCAGCATGTGCGCTTCGTCGACGATGTAGACCTTGTGGCGGCCTTCCTGCGAGGCGGCGTACATGGCGCGCTCGCGCAGGTCGCGGGCGTCATCCACGCCGCGGTTGCTCGCGGCGTCGATCTCGACGACGTCGAGGCTCGCGGAGCCGCCCCAGATCCGATCGCAGGAGGCGCACGTGCCGCACGGCTCGCCGGGCGTAGGCGTGGGCTTCCCGGCATGCCGCGTCTCGCAGTTCAAGGCCATGGCGAGGATGCGCGCGGCAGTGGTCTTCCCCACCCCGCGCGGCCCGGAGAAGAGGTAGCCGTGGGCCACGCGGTTCTGCTCGATAGCGCCGTGAAGGGCGCGCGCGACGTGCTCTTGCCCGACCAAGTCGGCGAAGAGACGGGGACGGTACTTCCGGGCGAGCGCTATGTGCATCGAGACCAGAGTTGCCGAGTTGCAGAGTTGCCGAGTTGCAGGTGCAGACGGCCCCCCGAACGGCGATGCAGTTCCGAGTGGGTGAGCTGGGGCGGGAGGATTCGAACCTCCAACTTCCCGGTTAACAGCCGGGCGGTCTGCCAGTTGACCTACACCCCAACGAGCCAGCAGCGAGTTCGCAGAGTAGTTGCAGGCCACTGGAAACGGGAGTGCCCCAGGCTCCCCACCGCGACACGAGGCATCACTTAGCGCTGCTGCCTGCGGGGCCCTGACGCGGTTCGTAAGCTCGGGCCCGGTGGACCTGGGGCGACGAAAAGATAGTTGGCAGGCGCCACAGACGCCACGGGCGACACAGCTCGCCCTCGCCACCCGTACGAACGAGTTGCAGGCGCGAGCTGGCGCCCGCATCGTAGAGGCCACCATTCGGCACATGCAGGTGGATGACCGGCCCCATCACCCGACGTGACTTCGGTTCTCCGAGGGTGCTGGCGCTCATCGTGGCGGGCCTCGTCGCAATCGGCGGCGGGGCGCTGCAGGCGCGCGTGGTCACGGCCGCGCTCGCCGTCGGGCTGCGCACGTCCGTATATTCGCTGATCGACGGCGCCGCGGTCCGCCGTGCCGACGCCGCCGCCTACACCGTCGTGGTGCTTGGCCTCACCGCGCTCTTCCTCGCGCCGATCGTCCTGGTGCGGCACGGCGCGAGGGCGGTGCTGGACGAATGGCGCGGGCAGGCGGCGTGCATCGCGGCGGCCGGCGCGCTGATGCTGCTGGCCTATATCCTGGTGCTCCGCGCATACACAGTCACTCCGCTCGCTTACGCGGGAGCGGTAAGGGAGGTGAGCGTGGTAATTGGAGCTCTCGCCGGTTGGCGCCTGCTGGGCGAACCCTTCGGCCCCCGGCGCGTCGCCGGATCCCTCTCTGTCTTCGCGGGCATCCTCGTGCTGGCCCTGTTCGCGGGCGGGTGCGGGCGGGGCGCGTCCCCCGGCCCCGCGCCATCCCCGTCGGGACCGCTCAACACCCTGACGGAAGCCGAGCGTGCGGCGGGCTGGCGGCTCCTCTTCGACGGCCGCACCACGCAAGGCTGGCGCGGCTTCCGCATGGACACGATGCCGAGCGGGTGGCAGGTGGTGGACGGCGCGCTGACGATCGTCGCCGGCGGTGGCCAGGACATCATCACCCGCGACACGTTCGCGAACTTCGAGCTCAGCCTGGAGTGGAAGATCGCCCCCGGCGGCAACAGTGGGATCATGTACCGAGTCACCGAGCAGGGCGCGGCGACCTACACCTCCGGCGCCGAGATGCAGGTGCTCGACGATTCGGGCCACGCTGATGGGCGGTCGCGGCTGACGGCGGCCGGCGCCGACTACGGACTCTATCCCGCGCCGGCCGGCGTGGTGCGGCGCGCGGGCGAGTGGAACCAGGCTCGCGTCGTGGTGAACGGCGCGCACGTCGAGCACTGGCTCAACGGCGTCAAGTTGTTCGAGTACGAGCTGTGGAGCCTCGACTGGCAGCAGCGGGTGCAGGCCAGCAAGTTCCGCCAGTGGCCCGAGTACGGCGTGGCGCATGGCGGCCACATCGCCCTCCAGGACCATGGCGGCGACGACCGTCCGGCCTACCGCAACATCAAGATTCGGGTGCTGCCATGAGTACGACGCGCCTCAAGCTCTCCATGATGATGTTCCTCCAGTACTTCATTTGGGGGGTGTGGTTCGTCACCATGGGGACCTATCTGAGCCAGACCCTCCGGTTCACTGGTCAGCAGGTCGGCCTCGCCTACGGCGCCACCGCGATCGCCGCCCTGGTGTCGCCGTTCTTCATGGGGATCGTCGCCGACCGGTTCTTCGCCTCGGAGCGGCTGCTCGGCATCCTGCATCTGGCCGGCGCGGGGGTGATGTGGTTCGTCTCGACACGGGGCGACTTCGCCACCTTCTACCCCGCGCTGATCGTGTACGCGCTGTGCTACATGCCGACGCTCAGCCTCACCAACGCGGTCGCCTTCCACCACGTGGAGGACCCGGCCCGCGACTTCCCGCTGATCCGAGTGCTGGGGACGATCGGCTGGATCGTGGCCGGCATCATCGTGGGAAAGGTCCTGCACGCCGACACCCAGGCCCTGCCGATGCGGCTGGCGGCGGCGGGGTCGGTCGTGATGGGACTGTTCGCCTTCGCGCTGCCGCACACGCCTCCCAAGGCGGCCGGGGCGCCGTTCAGCGCCCGCGACGCGCTGGGCCTCGACGCGCTCCAGCTGCTGCGCGATCGCGCGTTCCTCGTGTTCGTGCTCGGCTCGTTCCTGCTGTGCATCCCGCTCCAGTTCTACTACACCTTCGCCAACCCCTTCCTCAACGAGATCGGAGCGCCCGAGCCCGCGTTCATCCAGACCTACGGCCAGATGTCGGAGATCTTCTTCATGCTCCTCTTGCCGTGGTTCCTGCGGCGGTTCGGCATCAAGATGATCATGCTGGGCGGGATGCTGGCGTGGGGGCTGCGGTATCTCGCGTTCGGCCACGGCGACGCCGGCGCGGGGATGTGGCTGATCTACGCCGGGATCCTCCTGCACGGCGTCTGCTACGACTTCTTCTTCGTGGGCGGGCAGATCTACACCGACGAGCAGGCCGGGGCGCGAATCCGCGCGGCCGCCCAGGGGTTCCTCAACTTCGTGACCAACGGCGTCGGCTATTTCATCGGCGCGTTCGTCTCGGGGCGTGTGGTGGACGCGTACCGGCTCGCCGGCGGCGGGCACGACTGGTATCGCATCTGGCACGTGCCGGCGATCGGTGCGTTCGTGATCCTGCTGGTTTTCGCGGCGCTGTTCCGTCCCGCGAGGCCTGCCGCCGCGGCGGCGGCCGTACCGGCTGACTGAAGGAGGCGAGATGTCGAAGCGGATTCCACGCCGCGACTTCGTGAGGGGAGCTAGCTCCGCCGCGGCGTTTACGATCGTCCCGCGCCACGTCCTGGGCCGGGGCTCCCGGGCGCCGAGCGACGCGGTGAACGTGGCGTGCATCGGCGTGGGCGGGATGGGCCGCAACGACGTGCGCGGCCTGGCGCAGGCCGGCGCGAGCATCGTCGCGCTCTGCGACGTGGACGACGAGGCGGCGGCCGACTCGTACCGTGCCTACCCGCAGGCCCGGAAGTACAAAGACTGGCGCGAGATGCTCGAGCGCGAGCGCGGCATCGATGCCGTCACGGTCTCGACGCCCGATCACACCCACGCGGCAGCCACGTTGGCGGTCCTGCGCGCGGGCAAGCACTGCCGCACCCAGAAGCCGCTCACCCGCACCATCGCCGAGGCGCGAGCGATCAGGGACGCAGCGGCTCAGCGCCCCCGGCTCGTGACGCAGATGGGCAACCAGGGCCACGCCAACGAGGGCGTGCGCCAGATCCGCGAGTGGGTGGAGGCAGGACTGATCGGCGCGGTGCGCGAGGTGCACTACTGGACCAACCGGCCCATCTGGCCGCAGGGGCTCCTGCGCCCGACGGAGGCCCACAACCCGCGGCCCACGCTGGACTGGAATCTCTGGCTCGGCCCCGCGCCCGAGCGGCCGTATACCCCGGCGTATGCGCCGTTCCGCTGGCGCGGTTGGTGGGATTTCGGGACCGGCGCCCTCGGCGACATGGCGTGTCATCTGATGGACGCGGCGTATTGGGTGCTCGACCTCGGCTACCCGTCCCGTATCGAGGCGGAGTGCTCGCAGCTGTTCACCGAGACCGCGCCGAAAAGCTCGCGCATCATTTTCACGTTCCCCGCCAAGGGGAGCCGTCCCTCGGTGACCGTCGTATGGCGCGACGGCGCGCTGGTGCCGCCGCGTCCGGCCGAGTGGCCGGCGACGGATCTGTGGCCGTTCGCCGAGGACGGGGGCCAGCTGTGGATCGGTGATCAGGGCAAGCTGGTGGCGGGCGTCTACGCCGAGAACCCGAAGCTGCTCGACCGCGACCGGATGGCGGAGGTCACCGCCCACCCTCTGGAGCAGCGCTACCCACGCACGCCGGGCGTGTACGCGGAGTTCATCAACGCGATCACGAACAACCAGCGCGCCGGCTCGGACTTCGCGGGCCACGCAACCGGCCTCACCGAGATGGTGCTGCTTGGGTGTCTGGCCCAGCGGCTCGGCGCGGGCGTGGAACTCGATCCAACGACCGGCCGCATCCTGACGGCCGGCATTCCGGCCGACTGGATCACGCCGGTATATCGGAGGGGGTGGAATTTGTGAGAAGACGTGATGAGTGATCACTCATCACGCCTTTCAGTTTTCCGCCAGTTCCCTCACCCAGATATTCCGGTAGCGCACCGGGTCTCCGTGCTCCTGGAGCATCAGCGGCAAGCGGTCCGCGTGGGGCTCGTAGCGCGCCTGGCGCGCGTGCACGGTGCGACCGGTGAACGCCACCGCGTCGTGCACCAGCACGCCGTTGTGGAGGACGGTGACCCGAGCCGGCTGGAGGACCGAACCGTCCGCGGCAAAGCGGGGGCGCCGGAAGATGATGTCGTAAGTCTGCCAGGCCCCTGGCGGGCGTGAGGCGTTGACCAGCGGTGGCGTCTGCCCGAAGATGGCCGCCGCCTGCCCGTCGGCGTAGGTCTCGTTGCGCCACGAATCGAGCACCTGGATCTCGTAGTGGCCCATCAGGAACACGCCGCTGTTTCCGCGCGCCTGCCCCTCACGCGCCGCGGGCGAAGGCGTCGCCCACTCCAGATGCACCTGCACGTCACCGAAGCTCCGGCGCGTCAGGACGTTGCCGCTGCCACCCGCGGCCTCCATGTAGCCTTGAGCGACCCGCCACCGAGCGGGGCTCCCGTCCGCTCTCTGCCACTGGGCAAGGTCGCGGCCGTCGAAGAGGACAACCGCGTCCGCGGGCGGGGGCGCCGAGGGCCGTTCCGGCCCCGGGTCCACCACCGGCGGCCGCGGCCGATCCATGGAGTGCACCGGCCACTCCGTGCCGCCCTGTGCCAGACCATTGTTCGAGATGCCCGCCGACATCGCCACTCCCCAAATGATCGCGCTGATAGTTCTCACGGCTTCCAGGTCCCCTTGGCCACCGCCGGCACGAAATCGTCCAGCCCCTTGGGCGGGAACCGCACCGTGCGGCCCGATTCGGCGCTCAGGTAGGCCGCCATAAGGATCCGCACCACCTCGACGCCGTCGTCGAAGGTGAGCCGCGCTTTCTCCTTGCCCAGGAACACGCGCACGAAGTGGCGGTCCTCCGCTTCGTAGCCGTACGCCGCCGGCTCGTTCGCCACGACCGGCATCAGCCCGATCTCCGCGTTTTGCTTCTCCACCAGATCCTCGCCCGCCCGCCCCTGCACTTCTCGGCTGAAGAAGAGTTCGAGGCCGCCGTCCAGCGTGTTCCACGACATAGAATACTCGGGCCCGAGCAGCTCGGCCGAAAGGCGGAGGCCCGCCCCAACGAAGCTCCACGACGTCGTCGCCTCGCCGAGCACCGTGAGGCCCTCCTTCGTCTCGAACTCGATCGTCACGCTCGCGAAATCCTCGGCCGGCTGCCGCGCGTAGTTCACCTGCTTCCCCATCGTCCGCGACAGCTGCTTCGCGTACGCGGGGCGCGTCCATTTGAGGCTCGCGATGTGGCCGGTGATGCGCTTCGGCTTTACCGAGGAGAGTGGCGCACCGGGCGCGGTGAGCAGGTGACGCACGACCAGTGCCGAGTGGCACATCATGTCGTTCAGCACCCCGCCGCCCTGGAGCTTCCCCTGCCAGAACCAGGGCATATGCGGGCCGCTGTGCTCCTCGGCGGCACGCGCGAGGTAGGGGCGACCGGTGAGCTTCGCGCCGCGCGCCCACAGCAGCGCCCGCCCCGCTTCGACCTGCGGGGCGAAGACCTGGTTCTCGAGGTAGCCGTGCTTGACCCGCGCGCGCTTGGCCAGCGCGGCGACCTCGCGCGCCTCGGCGACGTTGCGCGCGAGCGGCTTCTCGCAGGCGATGCCGATCAGGTCACCCCTGCCGCGCTCCATCGTGTCCACGATCTCCTCGACGTTCGCGATGCGGGCGTGGTTGGGGCCGCAGAGCCACAGCGCCTCGATCGCCGGATCGGCCACCATCGCGGCGATCGAGGGATATGGCTTGGCCTTACCAACGTCGAGCTTCCGCGCGATGCTCGCGGTCTCAGCTGCGTTGGCCCGGTTCGGGCTCCACACGCCCAACACGTCCGCGTCGCGCACCGCCTGGAACGCCTGGAGGTGGAATCTCGCGTTGAAGCCGCTGCCGATGATGCCGATGCCAAGTCGCTGGTCGCTCACCTAGGCCCTCCGTATCGGCGATCCCACTCGTCGTAGCTGACGCCGAGCTCGCGCAGAGCCTCGTCGGGGGCGCCGAGCCAGCTCGGGGCGAACACGCCGCCCAGGTAGCCAAGGTCCTCGACCCCCATCCGGCTCGAGAAGAAGGCCGCGGCGACGAGGTCGCGAACGCGGTTGAAAAACGCGGCGGCCTGGCGCAGGTCTTCGCGCGCCCGGGCGGGCCACGCGATGTCGCCGAGGAGCGCGCCGCGCTGGGCGTCGTCGCACTGCACGAACGGGCTCCCGAACCGGCGCGTGCACTCCTCGTCAAACCAGCGGAGGCCGTCGTGCCACGCCTGCTTGGTCCGATCGCCGGACTCGCCGAGGACGAAGTCCATGTACTCGACCGAGCCGGCGTCGGTCGCGCTCCCCGACTTCTCGTCCCGCGGGATCACCATGTCGGCCAGGACGCGCACCGTTGCGAGCTCGGGGACCGTGAAGAAACGCCACCGCGCCTGCCCGCCCGCCATCCACTTCCGGAACCGCTCGAAGGTCGGCGTGCCGACTCCGTACGCCGCCATCGCCCCGAGGCCCATCGCCTCGATGGCTTGTCGCCGATTGATCGTCCCCTCTGCCCAGGAACTCGCAACCTCCTCACCAGAGGTACGGCTCCCGGCTCCCGGATCCCTGACGTTCATAGCTCCCTCCGCCGCATGGCCTGAGCGATGTAATCGGACGTTCGCCAGGACAGCGCCATGATGGTCCACGTCGGGTTCTTGTCGGCCTGGGAGACGAAGGGCCCGCCGTCCGTCACGAAGAGGTTCGGCACGTCGTGCGCCTGGCAGTACGCGTTGAGCACCGAGGTGCTCGGGTCGCTCCCCATCCGCGTTCCGCCGAGCTCGTGGATGATCGTGCCGCCCGCGGCGATGCCGTAGCCCTGCTCGCGCGTCGGCATCGGAGAGAAAACCTGCCCGCCCATCGCTTCGACCAAGCTGCGGAAGGTCTGCTGCATGTGGCGCACCTGATGGTACTCGTGGTCGGTCCAGCGCCAATGGAAGCGGAGCACCGGGATTCCCCAGCGGTCACGCACGTCGGGATCGATCTCGCCATACGAGTCCTCGTTGGGGATCATCTCGCCCCGCCCCGAGAAGCCGATCGTGGTGCCCCAGTACCGGCGGTAGTCTTCCTTCAGCTGCCGGCCCCATCCGCCGCCGTTCGGGTAACGGTGGATGCCGCCGAAAAAGCCTGCGCCCGGTTGGCCCAGGCCGCCCCACACCTCGATGTGGTAGCCGCGCGGGAAGTCGAGCTGGTGGTTGTCGAGCCACCACGGCATGTAGACGTGGCCGCCGCCCACGCCGTCCTCGTTGTAGCGCGTGCGGCCGACCAGGCGCGGGATGAAGCCGGCGACGTCCGTGCCCGTGGTGTCGGTGAGGTATTTCCCCACCGCGCCGCCCGTGTTCGCGAGGCCCCGCGGGAAGCGCGACGACTTGGAATTGAGGAGGAGCCGCGCCGACTCGCACGCGCTCGCCGCGAGGACCACGATCCGCGCGCGCACGTGCTGGTCGCCACCGCCGGTCTTATCGACGTACGAGACGCCGGTGCAGCGGCCGCGGGCGTCGACGGTGACCTCGCGCGCCATCGCGTTCGTGACCAGCGTCAGGCGGCCGGTGGCGCGCGCCGGCGGCAGCAGCACGTTGGTGCTCGAGAAGTTGGCGTGCACCGCGCAGCCGCGGTAGCACTGCCCGCAGTAGTGGCACGCCTGCCGGCCGTTGAGCGGGCGCGTGAGGATCGAGAGTCGCGCCGGGACGCACGTCACACCGAGCCGTTTCGCCGCGTCCATGACGAGCAGCTCGTACGCGCGCGGCCGCGGCGGCGGGAGGAAGACGCCATCGGGCTGGTTATGGAGGCCTTCGTTGCTCCCGAACAGTCCGACCAGCCGGTCGAGCCGGTCGTAGTACGGCTCGATCTCGCCGTAGCTGATCGGCCAATTGGGCGAGAGGCCGTCGAGCTCGCCGCGGCGGAAATCGTCCGGGCCGAAGCGGAGCGAGATGCGGCCCCAGTGGTTGGTGCGGCCGCCCACCATGCGGGCGCGCCACCAACGAAAGTTCGTGTCTGGTGCCTTGGTGTACGGCTCACCGTCGATCTCCCAGCCACCGATGCAGGCGTCGAACTCGCCGAACGGCCGCTCGGGGGTCGAGGCCCCGCGGCGCTGCGTCTCGTAGGGCCACCGCATCATCGCGCCGTCGGTAGCGTTGTCCCAGGGCCCGCCGGCCTCCAGCACGATGACGCGCGCGCCGGCGCGGGTCAGGGCGTACGCGGCCATGCCGCCGCCGGCGCCCGAGCCCACGATGCAGACATCGTACTGGTCGCGCTGGGTCTGGACGTGCACAACGCCTCCTGGTATCAGTCCTGGGCGAGGTTATTACGGTAGCGCGTCGAGGGTGTATCCAGGAAGAGCACCCTGGAAGGTACGGATCGTTACTAGCGATCGCCGTTAGCAACGGATCGGCCCCGAGCCACCGCCTCTTCCCGGTCGTGCCGCTCGAGTCTCACCTTCCCTCGGCTGAACTCCCACGACAGGAAGCGCGCGAACAGCGGCGTCCGCCGGTACCGCCGCGACTCGGGCGGTGGGTTCGATCCCCACCACCAGCACCGCCGTTACCCTTGACCGTCGACACAGGCCGAGCGTATACTCGAATCACGTGTGAGGTCTCCGCGGCCGGTTTCGCCGCGCTAACGAAAGCCGAGGGCCATGGGCCTTCGGCTTTCGTGTTCAACGGGCCCGCGACTGAAGTCGCGGCTCGGCGAGAAGACTGTCGCTAAAAGCGACGCAAAGACGTCGCCGACCGCCGCTTTGGCGGCAGGGCCGACCGCGGCTTTATTATAGCCTCAGGAGCAGCCGCAGGCCGCGTTCCACTACACGCGGAGCCGGCTCAGATACCGATAGCTCACCGCGATGGACGCCATCGGGTCCGGCGGATCGTCGTGCTCCACGAAGTAGTGCCGGATCCCGGCCTGGCCGCGACGCGCAAAGATGGCCCGCCAGTCGATCGCCCCGGCGCCCACGTCCACCATCCGGCCGTCCGCCGTCATGTCCTTCACGTGCACCATCGGGAAGCGGCCGGGCCAGCGCTCGAAGTAGGCGAGCGGATCCTTCCCGCCCTTGCGGATCCAGTAGAGGTCCATCTCGACCTTCACGTGCGCGGGGTCGGAGGTCTCAAGCAGGACGTCGAAGGGGACCTGGCCCTCCAGCGGCACGAACTCGTAGTCGTGATTGTGATACGCGAAGGTGATCCCCTCGCGCGAGGCCGCTTCGCCGGTGTGGCTGAACAAGTCGCCGATGCGGCGCCAGTCGTCGAGGGTGCGGCGGCGCTCCTGCGGCGTCCACGCCACCACCAGATACCGATGCCCCATGATCTGGGCGTTGGCGAGGGTGCGCGGCCAGTCGGTCTCCAGCAGCTCGATGGGGATGTGCGCCGAGGGCCCCGCCAGCCGGTTCCGCCCGAGGATCGCCCGGAC
This sequence comes from Gemmatimonadota bacterium, assembly GCA_016179225.1. Classification (GTDB taxonomy): domain Bacteria; phylum Gemmatimonadota; class Gemmatimonadetes; order Gemmatimonadales; family JACORV01; genus JACORV01. The sequence goes on from JACORV010000061.1 coordinate 11,259, forward strand.
CTGCTCCGGCGTCCGGTTGAAGTAGCCGGCGAACTCGACCTCCGTGAAGCCGATCCGCGCGACCTGAGCGAGGGTACCATCGAGGTCGCGCTGCATCAGGCCGCGGACGGTATAGAGCTGGACGCCGATGGGACGGATGCGCGCCGCGGCCGTTAGATCGCGTGACGCCCTCATTCCGCCGAACAGGGGAGTGGGGAGTGGGGAGTGGGACCGTTGGTTGGCGCCCGAGGCCCCGACCGCGGCAGCGCCGAGCGCCGTCACGAATTGCCGACGCGTGGGCATCAGAGCTCGCGCCGCCGCATCAGCCCTACGGCGTGGTCCACCGCGCGGGCCGTGAGCGCCATGTAGGTGATCGACGGGTTCTGGTTGGCGCACGAGGACATGCACGCCCTGCCGGTGACGAGGAGGTTGGGCACGTCCCACGACTGGTTCCAGCCGTTAAGGACCGAGGTCGCGCGGTCGCGGCCCATCCGCGCCGTGCCCATCTCGTGGATGGTGAGGCCGGGGGCGTTTCCTCCGTGTACGTCTGGACGTCGCGCATGCCGACGGCCTCTAGCATCTCGGCTGCCTGCACTGCGGCGTCGCGCATCCCGGCGCGCTCGTTGTCGCTCCAGATGCAGTGGATTCTGAGCGCGGGAATCCCCCATTTGTCCTTCACCACGGGGTCCAGCTCACCTCGATGCGGATCGGGGACGAACCAGGCACGCTCGCTCAGAAGACGACCTCCACGCCTCTCAGGCGCTCCGCCACGAAGGCGACGTCGGCGCGGCTCGTCATATCCAGCACGCCGACCCTGAACGGAATCACGTCGAACCGTTCGCCGTGGGCCAGCAGCCATCGCACGGCGTCGGTCAGCTCCAGCTCCCCGCCGCGCGACGGCGCGACGGCACGGCAGGCTCCGAAGATAGCGGGCGTGAACGTCCAGAGGTTCATGCTGATCAGGTCCTCGGCCGCGCGCGTGCCGTCCGCGAGCTCCCGCAGGTCCCCGTCCGGCCCGACGCGCGCGGCCGGGAAAGTCGCGAGACGCTCAGCCGCGAGGTTGCCCTCGCGTACCAGGCTCGCGCGCTCGAAGCCCGCCATGCCGCAGCCCTGGAGGGCCCGCAGCGCCCGCAACGATTCGATCGGGTAATAGTTGTCGGAGTTCATCACGAGAAATACGTCCGTGCCGGCGAACGGCTCGGCCGCGAGCACCGCATCGGCGGTGCCCCGCGGCTCGGGCTGCACGGCGAAGTGCACCCGCACGCGGCGCGGAATGACCTCGCGGGTGTAGCGCTCGCGTACGGCGTGGTGCTCGGGCCCGACGATCAGGCACACGTCCCGGCAGCCGGCGTCGGCCAGGGCGGCGAGCAGATAGTCGAGGAAAGGCCGGCCGATCGGGATCATGCCCTTCATCCCGGCCTCCGCCGCAGCCCGTTGTTCCGCATCGAGAACCGCCGCGGCATCGGCGCGTCGCATGCGCGTGCCGAGGCCACGCGCGAGGATGACGGCCCTGGTGGTCGCCACGCGACTAGCGCCGACGGATAACGTCGGCGATGGGCGGCGCCGATCCTGGCACGGCCTGCCGGAAGTCCTTGCCGAGCAGCGCGGCGACCGTCGCGGCGATCTGGCTCTGGGTCACCGGCGCCACGTTCCGCCGCTCGCCGAGGGGCGCCGTGTCGGGTCCCAGCACGGCGATCCAGATGTTCTCCGCGCCGTCCACGCGCCGGCCGTGGTCGGTCCAGTCGGCCGGCCCGCTGCCGCGGCCGTGATCGGTCGTGATGAGGAAGGTTGTGACACCGCGGTACTCCTGCATCGCCTGCATGGTGTCCCAAAGCTCGGCGACGAATCGGTTCACGGTGTGCGCGGACCGGAGGTGCAGATCGTATCGCCGGGAGTGCGCCCACTCGTCGGTCTCGCCGTAGCCGACGAAGAGCACATGCGGACGGGAGACCCGGACGTAGTCGAGCACCGCCTGCTGCATGAGCGCGTCGTACACGTTGTCGTCCCAGAGACGCGTCGTGGTCTGGAAGAGCGCCTCGAGCAGCTGCTGTCTCGGCGCGAGGTGGTCCCAGTCGGCCGACGGCGGCTGCCACCCCGCTTGCACGAAGAGTCCGCTGCGTTCGCGGTTGAAGATGGATCCAAAGGCGCCCCAGGTACCGAAGGCGGCCACGCGGCCGCGAAACTCGGGCTGCCGGTTCAGCCACTCGAAGACGGTGACGTTGGGGTTGGGACCGTAGTCGTTCCGGTCGATCCGCGGATCAGCGCGGCCCGTGAGCATCTCGTTGTAACCGGGGTAGGAGAACTTGAGGCCGTTGGTCACCCGCGCCACGCTTCCCAGCGCCTGGTTGCCGAAGAGCTGTCCCTCGCGTGCGATCACGCTCCAGAAGAACGGCAGCAGGCGCTCACGTCCCTCCGCCGGGGCGCCGGTCCAGAAGTCGGCGCGCAGGCGCAGCGTGTCCTCGACGCCGCCGTCCCGCTCGTTGAAGAGGGCTTGGTCGGGTCCGCTGAAGACTTCCTGCCAGCGCAGGCCGTCGGTGACGATGAGGACGACGTTGCGGGTGCGGAGCGGCGCCTGCGCGATGGCCAGCGAAGAGTGCACGGGCCACGCCGTCAGCGCGAGCGTCAGCACCGCACACGCGCGCTTCATCCGTGCGGCGCTTCCGCAGCCAGCGCCCCCTCCGGCTCCTGCGTCACGCTGTGGCTCGACCACAGGCGCGGCAGCAGCCGCACCAGCCCGGTGCCGCTGGCCACGAAGAGCGCGAGCCACACCAGCCCCTGCGCCGTCTTCCCGTAGAGGAAGCTCCC
>JACORV010000069.1 GCA_016179225.1 Gemmatimonadota bacterium
GATCTCCTCCCGCAAGGCCCGCGTCGCCTCCTCGACCGAGCGGCCGGCGGCGAGGACTGCCTCCGTCTTCGGCAGCCGCACGACCGTGGGCGCCACGCTGCCGAGCGCGATCCGCGGCCGGCCGGCACGAACGGCCGCCATGACCACCTTCGAGATGGCCTGCGCCGCGCGCGTCCCCACCTTCCGGAACCACTGCACGCCCTCGACCGGCGGAACCTCCACCGCGATGATCAGCTCGTCTGGCCGCATCACACTGGTCCGATAGCCGGTGTAGAAGGAGGTGAACGGCACCCGCCGCTCGCCGTCGGCGCTCGCCAGCACGACCGACACCTCCGCGGCGGCGAGCACCGGCAGCGTGTCGCCCGCCGGCGAAGCGTTGGCGATGTTGCCCCCCAGGGTGCCGCGGTTCTGGATCTGCACGCCGCCCACCTCGCGCGCGGCCGCCACCAGCATCGGCAGCCGGCGCCGCACCAGGCGCGAGCGGATGAGGTCGGTGTAGGTCGCCAGCGCGCCGATCGACAGCAGGTCGCCCGTTTCACGGATGCGGCGCAGCGGGCCGAGCTGCGACAGATCGAGAAAGCGCGTGCCCGAGAGCGTACCGAAGTTGAGGTTGACGTACAGGTCCGTGCACCCGGCGACGGGCGTCAGTGCGCCATTCTTTCGCAACAGCTTGAGCGCCGTACCGAGCGTCTTCGGCTCGAACAGCTCCAGCGGCCCGATCGCCGTTCTCACTGCATCACCTCATCACCCTCTCACCGCCTTGCTCACCCCCTCGCCCTGCCACGCCCGCTGAATCGCGCGGTATATCGCCTCGTAGCCGGTGCACCGGCAGAGGTTGCCCGCGAGGCCGACGCGGATCCGCTCGAGCGACGGCTTCGGGCCAAGGGCGAGCGCCGCCATGATCATGCCCGGCGTGCACATGCCGCACTGCGCCCCGCCCTCGCGCGTGAAGGCCGTCTGGAGCGGGTGATCGCCCCCGAGTCCCTCGATCGTGCGCACCGCGCAGTCGCGCACCTGGGCGAAGGGCACCAGGCACGCGCACACCGCCTCGCCGTCCACCAGCACGGTGCAGGCGCCGCACTCCCCCTCGCCGCACCCTTCCTTTGTGCCGGTGAGCCCGCACTCCTCGCGCAGCACGTCGAGCAGCCGCTTCATCGGGTGCGCGACCACCTCCACGGGGCTCCCGTTGAGCACCAACCTCACAGGTCGTCCCTCCTCACCTCCTCACCTCCTCACCTCATCACCTCATCACCTCATCACCGCCTCACCGGCTTTCTCCATCAGGACCTCAGGCAAGGCCGGAACTTCCCTCACATCGAGCCCGATGTGCCGCATGGCGTTGACGATCGCGGGCGCCGGTCCGTCCATCGGAAGCTCGCCCACCCCCTTGGCGCCGAACGGCCCGTAGGGGTACGGGTTCTCGAGCATCACCACGTCGAGTCGCGGCGTGTCGAGCGTGGTCGGGATCGTGTAGTTGGTGAGCTGCGCGTTGGCCATCGCGCCGTCCTGCATCACCACGTGCTCGAGGACCGCGTAGCCCACGCCCTGCGCCGTCCCGCCCTCGATCTGCCCGCGCGCGAGCACCGGGTGGATCGGCCGGCCGAACTCGTGCACCACGGTCATCTTCCTGGTCTTCACCTCGTAGGTGACCGGGTCGAGCTCCACCTCCGCGACGTCGCACGCCCACGAGTACGTCGCGTAGGCGTCGCCCCGATACGTCGCGTCGTCCCAGACGATGCCCGGCGGCGGCTCGTACTCCTTGGTGATCACCATCGGGCCGTGGCGCCGGTAGTGCTCGCCCGGCCCAAGGCCGTCCAGGCGCTCCTTCATCTCCTTCGCGCACCGCTCCAGGATCCGCCCCACCACCATGCAGGTGCGCGACGCCACGGTGGGCCCGCTATCGGGCACGCCCGCGGTGTCCGGCACGGCGACGTCCACCTGCTCGAACGGGATATCGAGCGTGTCGGCGACGATCTGGGCGTGCATGGTGCGCGTGCCCTGGCCGATCTCGGTGCTCGCCACGAGGATCAGCACGCCGCGCTCCGTCGTCGCGAGCGAGCACTTGGATGCAAGCCGTACCTCGCCGGAGCCCGTGAAGCCGGAGCCGTGATAGAACAGCGCCAAGCCGATGCCGCGGTTGGTCCCCTGCCACGCGCGGCGCTTGCGGCGGTAGCCCGAGCGCTTCACCGCCTCCTTGAGCACCATGAGCGCGCTGCAGTCCTTCCCCATGATCTGGCCCGTCGCCGTTGTGTCGCCGGGACGGAGCGCGTTGATCTCCCGCAGCCGCACCGGGTCCATGCCGAGCCGCTCGGCGATGCGGTCCATCTGGACCTCGACGGCGAACTCGGTCTGCGGCGCGCCGAAGCCCCGGAAGGCGCCGTTCGGGTTCGTGTTGGTGAACGCCGCGCGCCCTTCGATCCGCACGTTCGGGCAGCGGTACGGCCCCGCGGCGTGGATGCACCCGCGCGAGAGCACGACCGGGCTCAGCGTGACGTAGGCGCCGCCGTCGAGAAGAACCGCCACTTCCATCGCGACGATCCGGCCGTCCCGCATGACGCCGGTGCGGTGCCGCACCACCGACGGATGACGCTTGGTCGTGGCCCACATGTCCTCGGCGCGGTCGTAGACGATCTTGACCGGCCGCCGCGCCTTGAGCGCCAGGAGAGCGGCGTGGCCGGCGATCATCGACGGGTACTCCTCCTTCCCGCCGAACCCGCCGCCCGGCTCGGTCTGGATCACCCGCACCTTGTCGTCCGGGAGGCCGAGGAGGTGCTTGAGGGCCTTGTGCACGTAGAACGGGCACTGTAGCGATCCGTGGACGGTGATCCCGCCGTCCTCCGGCACCGCGATGAACCCGTTGGTCTCGATGTAGACGTGCTCCTGGTGTCCGGTGCGGTACTCGCCTTCGACCACGAGGTCCGCCTTCGCGAACCCCTTCGCCAGATCACCCTTCTCGATGACGATGTGCTTGTGCGCCGCCGGCGAGCGCTCGGCGTCGTAGACCGGCGTGGCCGGCTCGTACTCGATGTGGACCTTCGCAGCCAGGAGCTTTTCGCGGTCTTCGTGCGCGAGCAGCATCACCGGCTCGGCCACGTGGCGGACCTCGCGCTCGACCAGGCACGGCTGGTCGTCCTCGATCAGGGAGACGACGTTGCGGCCGGGGATGTCGCTGCAGTCGACGATCGTGAAGCCCGCGGGGTCGAAGTCCAGCCGGATGTCGCGGATGCGGCCGCACGGGATGGTCGCGCGGATGGTGCGCCCGTGGAGCATACCGGGGAAGGTGATGTCGTCGACGTACTTCGCGGCGCCGGCGACTTTCGCCGCGCCGTCCTTGCGGGGAACGCTCTGACCGACGACAGGCACGAACCATCCTCTGGTTGGGACTCGCTAAGATGCGGCCCGCGCAGGCATGCGGCAAGCAAGCGCCGACATGCCGGCGGCTGCCAGACGGCGCCGGGTCAGCGGACTTTCGGCCGCCGGCGCGCCTCGCCGACCGCCCGGCCGCGGCCCGCATCGAGCGCCTTCACGTACCCGTGCGAGGCGTAATCGAGAATCGCCCGGTCTCGCGTCACCAACCGCCAACCGTTCTGGCGGGCCGTCGCGACGAGCATCTGGTCGATCGGGTCACGATGCATGGCACCCGGTAACCGGGTACTGGCGACGGCCACGTCCGCATCGAGCGGCACGTACCGAATGCCGTGCCGCGCGTTGGCCTGGTCGATCCACGCCCCGCACTCGCGCGTAAGGTGGATGCGACCCATCGAGTCCAGCAGTGCCAGCTCTCGGACGCTCACGGCGGACGCCAGCAGCCGCCCCATCCCGCGGGCCTCGTCGAGCGCGGCGATACACGAGACGGACAGCTCGCCGCGCACCCCCTCGACGTACCAAAGCAGCACGTGCGTGTCGAGGAGGAGCGCGTCCGCCACAGCGATCACCACACCTCGCCCTCGATGGGCGAGATGATGTCCCCGAGAATCGTGACGGTTCCCTTCATGCAGCCGAACCCGCTCGTGACCTGCGGCGGCGCGACGGGCACCAGCTTCGCCACGGGCTCGCCGTGCTTCGTGATCACGATCTCGGCCCCCTGCGCCCGCACCCGGTCCATCAGCTCGAGGCACTGCGCCTTGAACCGGCCCGCCGGCATGGTCGGCGGCACGGGGACGGCCACCGACTCCCGCACCGAAGCGGACCGTACGGTAGGCTTCCGAGGCTTGAGGGACATCGGCCATCCTAGTAAGTGACTACTATAATATGACCATGGTCACACGAATATGCAAGCCGGTGGGCAGGGGGTCGTTGGCGCAGGTCCTGGCCACCAAGGCCCGAGTGCGGTACCTTCGCGCCATGACCGCCGCCGCGATCATCGTGGTCGCGCTCGCATTGGGCGCCACGCTCGGCCGTCGCTTGGCAGCGCGTGGCCTGACTGCCCAGAACGCACTGGTCGGCCGCCAGCTCCTGGCCTATGCCATCCTGATCTTCGCCGGGGGCGCGGGGCTCCTGCTCTTCTACGCGCCGCGCCTGGCCTGGATGCCCACCGTGGCCGTCCTCTACGGCGAGGGCGCCGTGCTCCATGCGGCGCGCGCCGCCGCCGCCTTCGCGCTCACGCTCTTGATCACACTCGAGTGGCCCGGGCGCCGGGAGCCCAAGCGCCGTCGCCAGCTCCTCGTCGGCGGCGCGGCCCTGCTCCTGCTTGCCGGCTACCTTGGCTTCCGCGCCATTCCGCTCAGGCTCAGCGTCGAGCGATTGTGGATACACGACGGCGTGGTGATGCAGAGCACCGCGTACACCTGCGCCCCGGCGAGCATCGCTACGCTGGTCCGGTGGTTCGGTGGAGACACCCTGGCGACGGAGGCGTCGGTCGCCTCGATCGCGGGCACCACGCGTGAGGGCACCAGCACCTTCGCGGAGGTCCGGACGATGCGCCGGCTCGGGCTCGCCCCGCGCTATGCGCGGCGTCTCACGCCAGAAAGCCTCGCCGTGGCGGGGTATCCGGCCCTGCTGC
>JACORV010000062.1 GCA_016179225.1 Gemmatimonadota bacterium
CGTTCACGTAGATGGTCGAGCGGGGATTCGTCAGCAGCGAGATGTACCCCGTGGTCGGAGGCGCCGGCGCCGCGACGGGCTGCGCCGCGGCCGGTTGTAGTTGCGGCTGCGCCTGCTGCACGGGCGCGGCCTGCTGCGGTGGCGCGGCCGGCGGCTGCTGCGGAGGCGGCGCGGCCGCCTGGGCGAGCGCGCGCAACACCACGACCCTCGTGATGGCTTGTCCCTCGCGCGGTGTGAAGTTCTCGGTCCACGTCTCGAAGCCGGGCTTCGCCACCGCCACCGTGTGGCGCCGCCCGGGCGTCAGCTCAACCGTGTTCCCCCTCACGCGCTGCCCATCGCGCGTGACCGTCGCGCCGTCCGGCACGTCGCGCAGGGTGAGTCGCGCCAGCCGGGCCGACGCAGGGGTCGAAGGGGGTGGCGCGGCAGCCACGGTGGTCTCTCGCGCCGCCGTCCGAGCCGTGTCGGCGCCCAAGGCGAGGAGCGGCTGCTGCGGCTGCCCGATCGAGGGCGGCGCGCCCGGAAGCGGCGAGCGTTGCTCGGCCGCGTTGCCGCGCGGCCAGAACACGACCACCGCGGCGGCCGCAACCGCGAGCGCGCCCGAGCCTCCGGCGATCCACAGCCATCGGCCCGCGCGCCCCTTCGCGGTTCGCAGCGCGCCCGGGATGGGACTCACGATCGCCGTCCTCGAGGCGCGGCCCGGTGTCACCTTGACCGGCGGCGCGAGCGTAACGTCGAGGCCCTGCGCCGCGGCCGCGAACGCCTTCGTGAAGTCCACCACCGACGCGAAGCGCTCCTCCGGACTCTTGGCGAGCGCGCGCTCCACCACCGCGATCAGCGGCTGCGGCAGGTTCGGTCGCAGCACCCCGAGCGGCGGCACCGGGTCCATGCAGTGCTTCTTGATGATCTCGACCACCGAGTCGCCGGTGAAGGGCACGTGGCCGCCCAGCATCTGGTAAGCCATCACCGAGAGCGAGTACTGGTCCGAGGCGCCCGTCACCCGCTTCCCCGAGCACTGCTCCGGCGACATGTAGTACGGCGTGCCGATCATCGAGCCGGAGGCCGTGAGGGTGTTGGCGTCGAGCGCCTTGGCGATGCCGAAGTCCGTGACAGTGACGCGGTCCTCGGCGTCGAGCATGACGTTGGCCGGCTTCACGTCGCGGTGGACGACCTGCTTCTTGTGCGCGTAGCCGAGCGCCTCGGCCACCTGGGTGAGGATGTGGGCGCTGCGGTCCACCGGGAGCTGGCCCTCGCGCCCGAGCACGTGGTCGAGCGACTCGCCCTCCAGGTACTTCATCACGTACCAGAAGAGCTTGCCGCCCGTCGAGACGCGGTAGACCGGGATGATGTTCGGGTGATCGAGGGTGGCGGCGGTGCGCGCCTCGCGCTTGAAGCGCTCGATGATCCCGCCCCCGCCGAAGGTCAGCTCCGGGGGCAGCACCTTGACCGCCACCTTCCGGCCGAGGTGCGCGTCGTGGCCGAGGAAGACGACGGCCATGCCGCCCCGGCCCAGCTCGCGCTCCAGGATGTAGTCGGTGCCCAGCTCGTCCTGGAGCTTTTTCTGGAGCTCCGGGTCCGCGTGGTCGACCGCGAGCGTGTGCTCACCCGTTTCGCCCGACACGTCGGCGCCGCAGGAGAGGCAGAAGCGGCTGTTGTCGGGGAGCGGGGTCTGGCACTTGTAGCAGTTCATGGCCCGCGCCGTCCGGGCCCGAGTCGGCACGCGCGAATCCGGTACCTAGTGCGATGCTTCGGTACCTCAATAGCCGAGGCGTGACGCCAAATTGGGCGCGTGCACCGCCCTTGCTTTCCTCGGCCGAGGAGATCCATAGTATGGCCATGCCTGACACGGCCCGCCGCTGGACCGCCGCGATGGTGCGCGAGCTGCCGGACGACGGCAACCGCTACGAGGTGGTCCACGGGGTCCTGCTCGTGACGCCCGCCCCACGCCCCGTGCATCAGCTCGTGCTCGAGGAGCTGCGACACCGGCTCGCTACCTATCTGCCCTCGGAGTAGGAACTCGCACTCGCCGCCAGCCACCCGGCACGCTTCAGCGTGCGCCCCTGGCCGAGCGAGGCCTTCAGGCCTCGACTTGGGGCACGAGGGCCCACGCTCGCGCTCGAGGCGGTCGGGGACCGGAGTAGCGATCTGGCAGTCGAGGGCTGAAGCGCTCGCTCGGCGGAGGGCGCGTCCTGAAGGACGCTCGGCATCGTCGGCGCCGCACGTCAGGCAGAATCGCGCGTCGTCGGGGAGATCGAGTTTCCCAAGACCCCCGGGGCGTGAGTTCCAAGCGCAACTAGGCTTGCGTTTAGTAGTACTATTCGCCATTCTAGTTGCATGTGGGAACGCCCGTTCTGGCGGGAACGGATCGAGCGCGCCTGGCGGCAGCGCGGCGTGGTGTGGCTGCCGGGGGTTCGGCGCGTCGGGAAGACCACGCTCTGTCTGACCCTGCCCGACGTCGAGTACTTCGACTGCGAGCTGCCGCGCACCCGGCGCCTGTTCGACGATCCGGAAGGCTTCCTCGCCTCGGTGCGCGGGAAGCGGATCGTGCTGGACGAGATCCATCGGCTCCCGAATCCCGCTGAACTGCTCAAGATTGCGGCGGACCATTACCCCCACGCCCGGGTGCTCGCCACCGGCTCGTCCATGCTCGGCGCCTCGGCGCGGTTCCGCGACACGCTGGCCGGCCGCAAGCGCGAGGTCTGGCTCACGCCGATGGTGCTGGCCGACCAGGAGGCGTTCCGGTCGAGCTCGCTGGTCCACCGGCTGCACCGCGGCGGGCTGCCGCCGTTCTTCCTGGCGGACGAGCTGCCCGAGGCCGACTTCCAGGAGTGGATGGATGCCTATTGGGCGCGGGACATTCAGGAACTGTTCCGGCTGGAGCGCCGACATTCGTTCCAGCGTTTCGTCGAGCTGCTGCTGGCGGCCAGCGGCGGCCTGTTCGAGGCGACCCGCTTCGCGCGCGACTGCGAGGTGAGTCGCACCACCATCACCAACTACCTCGGCGTCCTGGAAGCCACGTTCGTGGCACACGTGGTTCGTCCATTCAGCACTCGCCGCACGACCGAGATCCTGGCGGCGCCCAAGGTTTACGGCTTCGACACGGGGTTCGTGGCCTACCACCGGGGCTGGCACGAGCTCAGGCGTGAGGACCTGGGCGCACTCTGGGAGCACTACGTGCTGAACGAGCTGCACGCCTGCCTCCAGACCCGTGAGATCCGCTACTGGCGCGACAAGCAGGGACACGAAGTGGACTTCGTCATCGCGCGTCGCGGGGGCGCTCCCGTGGCCATCGAGTGCAAGTGGTCGGCCCGGGAGTTCGACCCCGGCAACCTGCGGGTCTTCCGCCGCAAGTATCCGCGTGGCGAGACCTTCTTGGTGGCTCATGACGTTGACCGACGCGCCACGCGCCGAGTGGACGGCTTCACGGTGACCGCCGTCGGACTCGCTGACCTGATCGAGGACCTGCGCCCTGCCTCGGGCGCATGACCGCGCCCGCGCGACACTTCGGCGCCGGACCAGAGGCGGAACCGTGAGTCGTCGCGGAGCAGCTCACACCCTTGTGGCGTTGGTGTCGTAGGCTCACCGCCGTCCGAGGCCCAGTGCCGCTCGCAGGCCGACGCTAAGGCGCGTGAGGTCGCGCGCCGACGCCGCCCCCAGGACTCTCCCCACGATGCGTTTGTCCACCGCCAGCACCTTGGAGACGCGCACCGTGCTGGGATGCCGCAGGCCCGCGGCCCGCCAGTCCCTGAGGGGATGGTCGCCGGCGCCCGGACGCTCGTAGTAGCGAGGCTGGCTGCTGATCGGGCACACGATGAGGTCCGGAAGCGCGCGGTGGAACGGGTCCGCGCTGACCACCAGGGCGGGGCGTCGTTTCGTGCCCGACGCATCCGAGAACGGCACATTGACCACGACGACCTGCCCCCGTCTATAGGTAGTCGTAGAGGGCATCGTCCTCGCCTTCCCAGGCTTCGCCCAGCCGGCGCTCGGCGAGCCGGCTCCAGATCAGGTCCTCTGCTTCGCGCTCCGACAGCGGCTGGATCAGCGCGTACGGCTTCCCGTGGCGGGTGACCACGATGGGCCGGTTGGTCTTGCGCGCCCGGGCCAGGTACTCGGAGAGCCGGTTCTTCACATCCGCCACGCTCGCGAACGGCATGGGGAGCGCCCCCGGGGAGAGTGTGGCCAGAAGTCTGGCCATACTGGAGCTCCCGCCGCAAGCGGCGGAATCCCGGCGGCACCGGGGGGCCGCGATACGTCGGCGCGTACGCCGTGGGACAACGCGACAACGGTCTCCACAAGCCCACCATACGGTGCTCCGTCACCAATGCGTCACCCGTAAGGCACCCACCTGCCACGTCGGCGCCGCAGCTCAGGCAGAACCGGGCGTTGTCGGGGCGCGGGGTAGCGCACTCCACCTTGAGCACCGGCTCTACCAGGAGCAGAACGTCGGGACGTACTGGATAGTGGATCCGGAAGCCCGGGTAGAGGAGGTCTGGCATCCCGGCGATGAAACGCCCGAGGCTGTGACCGGCACACTGCGCTGGCAGGTGGCTCCGGAGGCGCCGATGCTGGAGATCCCGCTCCACGAGCTGTTCGCAGAGGTGCCATCGGAGTAGGGGCTCGCACTCGCGGCCGGCGGTCCGGCA
>JACORV010000066.1 GCA_016179225.1 Gemmatimonadota bacterium
CAGTCAGCTTGAGCGCCTCGGCGGCGCGCTCGCGCTGGCTCGCGTCCTTCCACAGGATCGCCGCGCACCCTTCCGGCGAGATGACCGAGTACACGGCGTTCTCCAGCATCAGCACGCGGTCGGCCACCCCCAGGGCGAGCGCGCCGCCCGACCCGCCTTCACCGATCACCGCGGCGATGATGGGGACGCGCAGCGTCGCCATGATCTCGAGGTTGCGGGCGATCGCCTCCGCCTGGCCGCGCTCCTCCGCGCCGAGGCCGGGATAGGCGCCCGGCGTGTCGATCAGCGTGACGACCGGCAGGCGGAACCGCTCGGCGAGCTTCATGAGGCGCATCGCCTTGCGGTAACCCTCCGGGTGCGGCATGCCGAAGTTGCGCTTCAGGTTCTCCTTGGTGTCGCGGCCCTTCTGCTGGCCGATGACGACGACGCTCTTGCCGCCCAGCCGGGCGGTGCCCGCGACGATGGCGGGGTCGTCGCGGAACAGGCGGTCGCCGTGGTGCTCGAAGAAGTCGCTGAAGACGGTGTTGAGGTAGTCGAGCGCGTAGGGGCGGCGGGGGTGGCGGGCCACCTGCACCCGCTGGAGCGGCGTGAGGTTGCCGTAGATCTCCTGGCGCAGCTCGACCAGCTTCTCCTCGAGCGGCGCGATCTCGCGGGCCACGTCGAGGTGGCGCTGCGTGGCGAGCCGCCGGAGCTCCTCGATCTGGCGCTCCAGCTCGGCGATCGGCTTCTCGAAGTCCAGCGCAAACGCGGTGGCCATCCGTTTTACCCCGCCTTCACGAGTGCGACGCCTTCGGCGCCCAGCAGCTCCCGCAGGGCGCGGAGGAGGTCGTCGTCGAGGGCGACGCGCACCGCCCGCGAGCGAAACCGTGCGGACGTCTCGCCGCCATTGTCGTCGCGCCACTCCACCAGCACCGGCGCGGGACCCGGGTGCGCCGCGCAGACCGCGGCGATGGCGCGTCCCGCGTCGGGCGCCAGCCGGCTCTTCGCGCCCCAGCGCAGGGCGAGGGCGACCCGTCCGCTGTTGCGAAGCCCCACCAGCGGCTCCGCGCTCTCGACGATGAACGGCGCGTCGTCCTCACCCCGGTCGCGCGGCGAGTAGCCGCCGACGAAGAGGTAGGCGCCATCGGGCACGATCACGCCCGAGAGCTTCTTCCACGCTTCCGGGAAAACCAGGCCCTCGGCGGTGCCGTGGAAGTCCTCGATCAAGAGCTTGGCCCACTCGGCGCCCGTTCTCCTCGCCGTCTGGCGGCGCACGGCCGTGACCACTGCGGCGACCTGCAGCGATCCCTCCATCCACTGGCCGAGATCGGCGGTCGTGTGGGTGCCGAAGAGGGAGACTTCGGTCGTGAACCGGTTGAGCGGGTGCCCGGAGACGAAAAATCCCACCAACTCCTTTTCTCGCGCAAGGCGCTCGGTTTCGGTCCACTCGCGGACCAGCGGGAGGGGGCGGGGCGGTGGCGCGGCCGGGGTGGCGGCCCCGTCGCCGGCGCCGAAGAGCGTGCCCTGGCCGGCGGCGGTCTCCGCCTGCCGCAGGCTCGCCTCCGCGACCACGGCATCGAGCGCGTCGAAGAGCTGGGCGCGATGGCCGCCCAGGCCGTCGCAGGCGCCGGAGGCGACCAGCGCCTCGAGCACCCGCTTGTTGCCGAGCCTAAGATCGATGCGCGAGACGAAGTCGTCGAGGGACGTGTACGGCCCGGCCTCTCGGCCGGCGAGCACCGAGTCGGCGGCCCCGCGCCCGACGTTGCGGATCGCTCCGAGCCCGAAGCGGATCCGGCGCTCGCCCACGACCGTGAAGTGCCAGCCCGACTCGTTGACGTCGGGAGGCAACACCTCGATGCCCAGCTCCCGGGAGGCCGCAATGTACTTCACGACTGCCTTGGTGTCGCCGATGGCCGAGGAGAGCAGCGCCGCCATGAACTCGGCCGGGTAGTGCGCCTTGAGCCACGCCGTCTGGTACGAGACGATCGAGTAGGCGACCGAGTGCGACTTGTTGAAGCCGTAGCGGCCGAACGTCTTGATCTGGGCGGAGATGTCCTCGACCACCTTCCGCTTGTGACCGCGCTCGACGCACCGGCTCACGAAGCGCCCCAGCTCCTCGTCGATCAGCTCCTGCTTCTTCTTCCCCACCGCCTTGCGGAGCACGTCGGCCTCGGCCAGCGAGTAGCCCGCCAGGACGTTGGCGATCCGCATCACCTGCTCCTGGTAGACGATGACCCCGTAGGTGGGCGACAGGATCTCCCGGAGCTCGGGGAGGGCGTAGCGAACCGGCTCCTCGCCGCGCTTGCGGCGGATGTAGACGAGGTGCATCCCGCTGTCGAGCGGGCCGGGCCGCACCAGCGCGTTGGTGGCGACCAGGTCGTCGAAGCGGTCGCAGCGCATCCGCACCAGCGCGTCGGTGGCGAGGCTCGACTCGAACTGGAACACGCCGGCGGTGCGGCCCTCGCGCAGGAGCCGGTAGGTGTCCTGGTCGTCGAGGGGGAGGGCGTCGAGGTCCACGGCGACGCCGTGGCGCCCCCGGATGGTCAGGGCCGCGCGGTGAAGCACGGTCAGGGTGGTGAGCCCGAGGAAGTCCATCTTCAGCATGCCGATCTTCTCGAGCCCGACCATGTCGTACTGCGTGATGATCGCGTCGTCCGCGGCGGCGGCGCCCGTGCCCCTGCCGGACATGGTGCACACCGGCACGTAGTCGGTGAGCGGTCCGGGGGCGATGACGATGCCGGCGGCGTGCACGGAGATGTGACGCGACAGGCCCTCGATCGCGCTGGCGTACTCGACCAGCTTCTGGTACGTGGGGTTCTGCCGCACCAGCTCCTTCAGCTCGCCCACCATCTCGACCGCTTCGGCGAGCGAGACGGCCGGCTGCCCCGGATTGAAGGGGATGAGCTTGGTCAGGCGGTCGGCCTCGCCAGGCGGCAGGCCGAGCACGCGCGCGACGTCCTTCACCGCGGCGCGCGCCTTCATGGTGCCGAAGGTGACGATCTGGCCGACCGACTGGCGCCCGTAGCGCTCGCGCACGTACTCGATGATCTCGCCGCGGCGCTCCTCGCAGAAATCCACGTCGATGTCCGGCGGGGAGATGCGCTCGGGGTTGAGGAATCGCTCGAAGAGGAGATCGAACTGCAGCGGATCGACGCTGGTGATCCCGAGCGCGTACGACACGAGCGAGCCGGCGGCGGACCCGCGGCCTGGGCCGACCGGGATGCCGCGCTCGCGGGCTTCGCGGATGAAGTCGGCGACGATGAGGAAGTAGCCGGCATAGCCGACCTTGGTGATGACGCCGAGCTCGTAGTCCAGGCGGTCATGCACGGGAGCCGGGAGCCGGGAGCCGTACCTGCGGTGCGCCCCCTCGGTGGCCAGCGCGACCAGCAGGTCGTTGTCGCTCCGGTATTCGGCCGGCCGCGGGAACTCCGGCAGGAAGAAGCGCTTCTCGAAGTCGAACTCGCAGCGGTCGGCGACCGCTTGCGTGTTGGCGAAGAGGTCGTCGCGCGCGGGGAAGACGCGCCGCATCTCTTCCTCCGACTTCAGGTAGCTCTCGGTGCCCTCGAAGCGGAAGCGCTTCGGGTCGCTCAGGTCTTTTCCGGTGCCGATGGCGAGCAGGACGTCGTGCGCGGCCGCGTCCTCGCGCTTCAGGTAGTGGGCGTCGTTGGTGGCGACGACTCCAAGGCCCAGCTCCTGGGCGAGCTGGAAGACGCCCTCTTGTACGATTGCTTCGTCGGCGATGCCGTGATTCTGGACCTCGAGCCAGTAGTTGCCCTCGCCGAAGAGCCGCGCGTGCCGCGACGCGGCATCGCGCGCCCTATCGTACTGTCCCTGTCGGAGCCACAGCGCGACCTCGCCGGTGAGGCACGCCGAGAGGCAGACCAGCCCATCGGCGTAGCGCTCCAGCGTCTCATGGTCGATGCGCGGGCGCCGGTAGTATCCTTCCAGGAAGCCCATCGAGGTGAGACGGATCAGGTTCCGGTAGCCCTCGCGGTTCCGGGCGAGCAGGACCAGATGGCTGTAGTGGCCGGGGGCGTCGGCCGGCTTCTCCCGCGCGTGCCGCGACCCGAAGGCCACGTACGCCTCGAAGCCGAGGATCGGCCGGATGCCGGCGGCCCGCGCCTGCTCGTGGAAGGTCCAGGCGCCGAAGAGGTTGCCGTGGTCGGTGAGCGCGAGGCTGTCCATCCCGAGCTCCTTGACGCGCGCCACCAGGTCGGAGATGCGGTTGGCGCCGTCCAGCAGCGAGTATTCGGAATGGGTGTGGAGGTGTACGAAGGGCATCTCGGAGCGCAAGCTAGCGGCGCGGTAGGGGGCTGTCAAAACAATGTGACGGACGTCCTTGACACGTTACCCGCGCCGCGCGAGCGTAGTCCGTCCTCCAGGAGGTCGTGCGTGCGGAACGCGAGTGTGGTGCAGGGTTTGCGTGGCGTATTGGCGGGCTCTGCGCTCGTCTCGGCGGCCGCCTGCGGGCGTGGAGACGTGACGCCGCCGCTGGAAGTGAGCGCGGAGGTGTCGCTGGGCGCGACCGAGTACGCGTTGCTCTCCGGCTCGCAGGTGG
>JACORV010000063.1 GCA_016179225.1 Gemmatimonadota bacterium
GGAGCGCGGCATGAGCGAAGCCACCCTGCTGGACCGAATCCTGAGTCCGGATGGGCTCTCCGTGGTCTTCCAGCCGATCTTCCAGCGCCTCCGCACCGGATGGCGCCTGCACGCGCTGGAAGGACTGGTGCGGGGGCCGCGCGGAACGAACATGGAGCGCGCCGACGTCCTCTTCGAGTACGTCCGCCGCAAGCACGAGGAGACCACCCTGGACCGCGAGTGCATCGCGCGCATTCTGGCCGCCGCGCGCGAGCTGCCTGGCGCGCCGCGGCTCTCGGTCAACGTGCACGCCTCGACGCTCGGGCGCGACGGCGGGTTTCTCTGCTTCCTGAAGACGGCGCTGGAGAGGACGGGGATCCCGGCCGCGCGCCTCATCATCGAGATCGTGGAACACTCGCCATACTGGGACGGCGAGCACTTCGTGCGCGTGCTGCAGGGCCTGCGGGAGATCGGCGTGCAAATCGCCCTGGACGACGTCGGCCTGGGCCACTCGAACTACCGCATGATCCTCGAGTGCCGCCCGGACTACCTGAAGGTGGATCGCTACCTGGTCGAGGGCGCGAGCGCGGATTTCTACCGGCGCGCGCTGCTGCGCTCGATCGCCGACCTCGCCGGCTCCTTCGGCGCCCACGCCGTGGCCGAAGGCGTAGAGAGCTACGACGACCTCGGCACGGTCCTGGCCGAGGGGTTCAACCTCGTGCAGGGGTTCCTGCTCAGCAAGCCGATGCCCGCCTCCGCCCTCGGGGATTCCGGATTGCTCAGCGACGATGAGATCACGATTGCCCCACCAGACCGCGTGAAGCGACCGAGCATGGCCGTCGCCGTCTGAGGCGACCGACGGGCCCATTCGGGCACGGCTTGCCGCACGCCGCGGGCAGGGATACAATCCCCTGCCCGCTGTCATTTTGACCGACACCCCGACGAGACCATGCCGAAACGCGATTTCCTCAGCTTCCAGGATGTGACCAAGGCCGAAGTCAATGCCCTCTTTGACCTTGCGGCCCGGATGAAGTCCGGCGCCTACCGCGAGAAGCCCCTCGCGGGCAAGACCCTGGGGATGATCTTCGCCAAGTCCTCCACCCGGACCCGCGTCTCCTTCGAGGTCGGCGCCTACCGCCTCGGCGGGCACGCGCTCTTCCTCTCGAGCCAGGACATCCAGCTCGGCCGCGGCGAGCCCATCTGCGACATGGCCCGCGTCCTTTCCCGCATGGTGGACGGGATCATGATCCGCACCTTCGCCCACGCCGACGTCGAGGAGCTGGCGAAGTGGTCCACCGTGCCGGTGATCAACGGGCTCACCGATCTCCATCACCCGTGTCAGGTGCTGGCGGACCTCTTCACGATGAAGGAGCACCTCGGAGGGTACGAGGGAAGGCGCGTGGCGTGGATCGGCGACGGGAACAACATGGCGAACTCGTGGCTCGACGCCGCCGCGCTGCTGGGCTTCGAGGTCCGGATCGCGTGTCCAGAGGGCTACGAGCCCAGCCGCGAGATCTTCGAGCGCGCGAGCGGCGCCACCAAGGTGCTCATCACCGAGGAGCCGGAGGAAGCCGTCGAGGGCGCCGACGTGGTCAACACCGACGTGTGGGCCTCGATGGGACACGAGGCCGAGGCCGAGGAGCGGAAGATGGCCTTCAAGGGCTACGTGGTGGACGCCGAGCTGATGAAGCTCGCCAAGCCGTCGGCGATCTTTCTCCACTGCCTCCCCGCGCACCGCGGCGAGGAGGTGACGAACGAGGTGATCGAGGGGCCGCAGTCCCGCGTGTTCGACGAGGCCGAAAACCGTCTCCACGCGCAGAACGCCCTCCTCGCCACCCTGATGGTCTGACGTCATGGCCGAGCCGCTGAAGCGCACGCCCTTCTACGACCTGCACGTCGCGGCCGGCGCGAAGATCGTCCCCTTCGCGGGCTTCGAGATGCCGGTGCAGTACCCGACCGGCATCACCGCCGAGCACCACGCGGTGCGGCGGAGCGCCGGGCTCTTCGACGTGTCCCACATGGGCGAGTTCGAGGTCGCCGGGCCCGACGCGGCGGCGTTCGCGTCCCACGTGACCTCCAACGACGCGGCCGCGCTGGCCCTAGGGCAGGTGCAGTACTCCTGCTTCCTGAACGAGAGCGGCGGCATCGTCGACGACTGCCTCGTCTACCGGTTCAAGGACCGCGTGATGCTGGTCGTGAACGCGTCCAACATCGGGAAGGACTGGGGGCACATCAACCGGTTCGCCGAGAAGTTCGACGTGCGGCTCGTCGATCGTTCGGACGAAACGGCGCTGCTGGCCCTTCAGGGTCCGAAGGCGCAGGCGGTGGTCCAGCCACTCTGCCCGGACGTGGACCTCGACCCGGTCGGCTACTACCGGTTCACGACCGGCGAGGTGGCCGGCGTGCCGTGCATCATCAGCCGCACCGGATACACTGGCGAGGACGGCTTCGAGCTCTATCACTCGCCGGACGACGCGACGGCCCTCTGGGAGGCGATCGCGAAGCACCCCGACGTCACGCCTACCGGTCTCGGCGCGCGGGACAGCCTGCGGCTCGAGATGTTCTACCCGCTCTACGGCAACGACATCGACGATGAGACCACGCCGCTCGAGGCGGGCCTCGGCTGGATCGTGAAGCAGAAGAAGCCGGAGTTCGTCGGGAAGGCGGCGCTGGCCGAGCAGAAGGCGAAGGGTCCGGTCCGGAAGCTGGTCGGCTTCCGGCTCACCGAGCGGGGGTTCCCGCGGCATGGGATGCCGGTGTACGCCAACGGCGAGCGCTCGGGCGAGGTGCGCAGCGGCACCGTGAGCCCGTCCACCGGAGAGGCGATCGGGACGGCCTATCTCCCCATCGCGTACGCGGGCGTGGGGGCGGGCCTCGAGATCGACATCCGCGGGAAGCGGGCCGGCGCCGTGGTAGTGGAGACGCCGTTCTGGAAGGAGGGGTCGCGACGATGATCCGGATAGCGATTCTCACGGTCTCGGACAGCGTCGCGGCGGGCACGCGCGAGGACTTGTCCGGAGCGGCAATCGCGGAGTGGGGTGAGGGGCGGGGCTACGCCGTGGTGTCGAGGGCGACGGTGGCCGACGAGACGGCGGACATCTCGCGGCGGCTGGTGGAGTGGGCCGACGGCGACAACGTGGACGTGGTGGTGACGACGGGGGGCACCGGCCTGTCCGCGCGGGACCTCACCCCGGAGGCGACCAAGGCGGTGCTGGAGCGCGAGGCGCCCGGGATCGCCGACTTCGTGCGCCAGAAAGGTGCCGCGTACGTCCCGCTGGCGTGGCTCTCGCGCGGCGTCGCGGGAGTGCGCGGCTCCACCCTCATCGTCAACCTCCCCGGCTCCGTCGGCGGAGTGAAAGACGGGTTGGCGGCGCTCGATTTGCTCGTCGAGCACGCGGTCGAGCTGCTGAGGGGCAAGACCGAGCACGCCTGATGGCGCACCGCGTCCTGATCACGATGGAGGACCTCGAGCCCGCGGTGCGGGCCAACGCCGCGTTCGAGGCGTCCGGCTTCGCGACCACGATGGTCTCGGCCCTCGACGACCTGCGCGCGGCGGTGCGGCGCGCCGATCCCGACCTGCTGGTGCTGACGGGCGGACTGCGCGAGTCGGGGATCGCGCGCACCGTGGCCGAGATGTCGCCGGGCCGCGTCGCGACGCTGGGCCTCGTCGAGCCGACCGACACCGATCCCAGCGCGCTCGCCCACCGCATGGGTCTCTCGGCCGTCCTCATCAAGCCCGTAGACGCCGAGGAAGTCGTGGCCCTCGGCCGGCGGCTCATCGAGCGCAAGCGCCTGCAGGAGCGCACCGGCATCCTCGGCGAGCACCCCGGCATCCAGGAAGTCCTGATCAAGATCGAGCAGATGGCGCCGGTCTCGAGCACGGTGCTGATCCAGGGCGAGTCGGGGACGGGGAAGGAGCTGGTCGCCAAGGCGATCCACGACCTTTCGCCCCGGCGCGGCAAGGCGTTCATCGCCGTCAACTGCGCGGCCATCCCCGAGACGCTGCTCGAGTCGGAGCTGTTCGGCCACGAGAAGGGCTCGTTCACCGGCGCGGCGGAGCGGCGACTGGGCATGTTCGAACTGGCGGACGGCGGGACGATCTTCCTCGACGAGGTCGGCGAGATGCCGGCGGCGACGCAGGTGAAGCTCCTGCGCGTGCTCGAGGAGCGGGAGTTCTTCCGGGTGGGCGGCACGGCGCCCATCAAGGTGGACGTGCGGGTGGTGGCGGCGACCAACCGGAGCCTCAGGGAGAGCGTGGACGCCGGCCGGGTGCGCGCCGACCTCTATTACCGTCTCAACGTGCTGGCGATGTATTTGCCCCCACTGCGGGAACGGAGCAGCGACATCCCGCTCCTGGTCCGGAGATTCATCCAGGAGTTCAGCGCGATGCACGACCGGCCGTTCCACGGCATCACCCCCGAGGCGATGCAGATCCTGGTAGACGTGCCGTGGCCCGGGAACGTGCGACAGCTTCGGAACCTCGTCGAGTCCATGGTGGTGCTCGCGCCGACGCGAGAGATCCGGCCGGTGGACATCCCGCGCGAGATCCGGGACCGGGGCGCGCGCAACCTCCCGGTGCTCGTGCCCGGGGTGACGCGCGAGGTCTCGGGCCAGGAGCTGCAGTACATCGTGCAGTCGCTGCTCGACCTCAGGCTCCAGGTGGAGGACCTGCGCCGCCGCCTCGACGAGGTGCCGCAGCGCGTGGAGTTGATCGAGGTGGGGCGGCACGAGCCTATGGA
>JACORV010000070.1 GCA_016179225.1 Gemmatimonadota bacterium
CCTGCTGCTGCGAGCCCGTGAGACCCGGGTAGACACGCCGGATCTCGGCGACGCTGCGCGATTCGATGGCCCGCGCGTACGCGGCCACCAGCTGCTGGATCTCGGCGCGGGGATCCGCCGGCGGGGCTGCGGGCGCCGCGGGCTGCGGCGCGGCCGGCGCCGCCGCTTGGGGGGCTGGTTGTGGGGCGGGCTGCACCGGCGGCACCGGAGTGGCCTCGGCACGCCTCGGCTCGGGCGCCGCCGGTCGGTCCGCACTGCGCTCGGCGGGGACTGCCGCACGCGGCGCGACGGTGTCGGGTCCGCGCGCCGGTGTGGCTTCCACCCGGGGCACCCGCTGGGCGGGGGTGGCAGGGGTCGGCGGCTCGGAACTGGGCGCCGCGCCGTCCGGAGTCGAAGCGGCGGCTAGAGGGGCCGAGGGCGCGGCTGACACTCCCTCCGTCGCGGCAGGCGCTGCCGGGCGCCCGCTCCGTGACGTGGCGACAAGCCAGGCGACCAGGCCTACGGCCAACGCGGCGCCGGCGCCCGCACCGATCCGCAGCGCACGGCGCCGTGCCGGCTTCTGCCTCTCGCCCCTCAGCGTCATGAGCGGCGTCTTGCGGGTGAGGATCGAGATGGTCGCGGTGCCGCTCAGCGCGGCGCGCACCGCCGAGAGCGCCTGCGCCATGCCCTCGGCTGACTGGTAGCGTTCCTTCGGGTCCTTGGCGAGGGCCTTGTCCACGATGGCCTGCAGCGGCTCCGGGATGCCGGGCATCACTTCGCGCAGGGGCGGTGGCTGCTCGCTGACCACCTTGTACAGCACGGCGTGTAGCGTGTCGCCCTCGAACGTCTTGCGATGCGTCAGGAACTCGTAGAGGACCACCCCCATGGCGAAAATGTCCGTGGCGGGCGAGACCTCGCCGCTGGTCACCTGCTCCGGCGCCATGTAGTGCGGAGTCCCGATCATGACCCCCGACTTGGTCAGGTTCGAGGACTCTAGCCGGGCGATGCCGAAGTCCATCAACTTGGCGCGGCCGTCCGCGGAGACGCGGATGTTGGCGGGCTTGATGTCCCGGTGGACCAGGTGGCGGCCATGCGCGTAGTCGAGCGCGTGGAGGACGTCGATGACGATGTCGAGCTTGGCGGGCAGCGGCAACGGATCGTGGCGCTCCATGATCTCGGAGAGATCCGAGCCCTCGATATACTCCATGGCAATGTAGAGGTGGCCCTCCACCTCGCCGAAATCGAAGATGGTGATGATGTGGGGATGCTGGAGGCTACCGGCGGCGCGGGCCTCGCGCATGAAGCGGTCGCGCAAGTGCGGGTCGGAGGCGATCCCTTGGCTCATCACCTTGACGGCGACGTACCGGTTCAGCATCGGGTCGAGGGCGCGGTAGACGACGCCCATCGCACCCTGACCGAGGAGATCCGTGACTTCGTACTTGCCTATGCGGGTGAGCGGTGCGTCCGGCACTCGCGCAATTTGGCGACGGGGGATTAGTGCCCGCAACCAGGGCATGACGGGCGGCGTTTCGGCCGCCGTCTAGCGAGAGCGACGCTCCGGCCATACTGTAGTGGGCATCAGCCTACCCATCCCCTCACCGGAGGCCGGTCATGGACTTCGACAAGCTCAGCAGCCAGGCGAGCCGTGTCTTCTTCACGGCGGCCTTCACGCTCTTCACGGTCGCCGTCATCCAGTGGTTCCTGAGCTGGTTCCACCTGTCGCTCTTCGGGCGCACCTACACGCCGGGACGCCTGCTGGAGTTCGCGGTCATCTCCCTCATCTTCGTGATCGCCCTGCTCCTCAGGCAGATCAGGGAAGAGCTGCGGAAGCCGAAGCCCTAGCAGGCCCAATACGCCCGGGCGGCGGTCCCAGAACCGCCCCTCCTGAAAGTCGGCCACCGCCGCCCGGATCTCCTCGAGCGTGTTCATCACGAGCCGCTTCGCACGCGCCTTCACCCAGGCACCATGACCGGGATGGCTTGCACCTCAGGCCGTTGCCTGCCTGGCCAGGGGCTGGTAGATGCACGTGGGTTCGGCCGCCATGAAGTCGCCGGTCGCGGCGTAGGCCCGCGAGCGGGAGCCGCCGCAGGCCCACCGGAACTCGCAGGCGCCGCACTTGCCGTGTAGCGCGTCCATGTTGCGCAGCTGGTGCAGCGCCGGCGCGCGACGGTAGATCTCCGAGAGCGGCCGCTGCCGCACGTTGCCCAGCAACGGCGCGGGCAGGAAGCCCGCCGGATAGACGTCGCCACGGTGCGAGACGAAGATCACCCCGTTGCCGTCCCGCATCCCGAAGCCCATCTGCTTCGCCGCGCGCTCGAGTGCCCCGCGCGGCATGCCCTCGGCCAGCTTGCGCTGGATCCAGTGCCGCCGGTAGTGCGGCGCCTCCACCGTGGCCATGTGGAAGGGCGCCTCCCGTCCCGCCTCGTACACCCACCCGAAGAGCGTCTCGACCTCCTCCGCCGTGAGCGCGCCGAGTCGCGCCCCGCGGCCCACCGGCACGAGCAGGAACAGGCTCCAGCGCCGCACGGGCGGCGCGTTCTTCTCGAGCAGCCCATACAGCGCCTCGAGATGCGGGAGCGTCTCGCGCGTCACCGTCGTATTCACCTGCACCGGGATCCTCACCTCGCGCGCCAGCGCCAGCGCCCGCATCGAGTGCGCGAAGGTGCCCGGCACCCCGCGGAAGGCGTCGTGCACCTCCGCCTTCGGCCCGTCCACGCTGATCCCCATCGCCGCCACGCCCAACGTCCGAAAACGCTCCACCACCTCCCGGGTGAGCGTGGGCGTGGTGCTCGGCGTGATCGAGACGGGCACGCCGATCTCGCGCGCGTAGGCGACGAGCTCGAAGAGATCGGGCCGCCGGATCGGGTCGCCTCCTGTCAAGATCAGCATGCTCCCCATCGCCTTGATGTCGCGGATCATCGCGCGGGCCCCTTCGCCCTCGAGCTCCATCGGGTCGCGCCGCTTGATGGCGTCCGCCCGGCAGTGCTTGCAGGCTAGGTCGCACGCCAGCGTCATCTCCCAGTACACGTTGCGCGGAGCGTCCGAGAAGACGTAGCCGGGATACGCGTCCCCCACGAGTGTGGCGTGGCGCGTGGCCGAGACGACCTCGTGTCCACCGACCTCGCCCGGGTGGCCGTGCGCCAGCGTTCCTTGCGGTCTCATGCCGCCCGTTCCCGCACGCCGAGCACGGCATCGGCCGCGGCCCATCCCGACGCGATGCAGTCGGGGAGGCCGGCGCCGCGGTACGAGCTCCCCGCCACGCGCAGGCCCGGCAGCCGGGCGAGGCGCCGCTCGATTCCCTGTAGTCGGTCGAGATGGCCCAGCGTGTACTGCGGCATGCCGCTGGGCCACCGGTACACCCGCCACAGCCCGGGCTC
This sequence comes from Gemmatimonadota bacterium, assembly GCA_016179225.1. Lineage (GTDB taxonomy): Bacteria > Gemmatimonadota > Gemmatimonadetes > Gemmatimonadales > JACORV01 > JACORV01. The sequence continues at coordinate 3,357 of JACORV010000070.1, forward strand.
GGCCGTGATCCCGAGCACGCGGGCCAGCTCGCCCCGCACGACCTGGCGCAGGGCGTCGTCGTCGCCCAGGTCGTGCGCCGCGCCGCCGGCGCGGCCGAGGAAGAAGCGGATGAGCGCGTGACCCGCCGGCGCCCGCTCGGGGAATTTGTTGGAGGTCCAGGTGCAGGCGACGATTGGACCGCCTTCGGCCTTCGGCGAGACGTACCCGTAGCCCTCGGGAAGGTGCGGCGCCGCCTCCGCCGCGTACGCCACGGACACGGTCGCGGTGGACGCGAACCGAATGCCGCGCAGCAGGGCGGCGAGCTCGGGATCCAGCGCCGCCACGAGATCGGCCGTCGCGAACGCGGGCGTCGCGGCCACCACGGTCTCGCTGACGATCGCGGAGCCGTCCTCGAGCTCGACCCGATACCCCGCGGGAGTGACGCCCACGGCGACCGCGCCGGCGCCGAACCGGGCAAGCCCCGGCGGCAGGTTCCGCTGGAGCCTCTCCACGATCGCGCCCAGCCCTTGCCGGGGCGTGACGAAGCCTGGGGACGCCGGCCGAGTTGCGCCTCCAACCACCACCCGCCGCGCGTGCATCATCCCCCGCAGCACGCTGCCGTGCCTGCGCTCCAGCTCCAGTAGCTGAGGGAACGTGGAGCGCAGGCTGAGCTCGCCGCCGTCGCCGGCGTAGATCCCGCCCAGCAACGGCTCGACGAGCCACCGGTACGCCTCGCGCCCGAACCGCCGCGTGACGAATGCCGCCACCGACTCGTCGCCATCGCCCTCGCGAGCCGGGACGAAGTACTCGAGCCCGGCCCGGAGCCGGCCGCCGAGCGACAGCACTTGCGTCGTGAGCAGCGGGCCCAGGCGCGAGGGCACCAGACCGCTGAGCCCGTCGGGGATCTCGTGGAGTCGCCCCGCGCGCTTCAGGTAACTGCGGCGACACCGGGGGTTGGCCGGGATGAGGCCATGCGCGAGGCCCAGGTCGCGGCACAGGGCGAGCCCGGCGGGCTTCGAGGCGAGGAAACAGTCCGGGCCGCCCTCGATCACGTACCCGGCCACGCGCTCGGTGAGGATCTTCCCCCCAAGCCGGGGCTCCTTCTCCACCAGCACGACCTCACCCGGTCCGAGCCGTGCGGCGAGGCGGTGCGCGGCCGCGAGGCCGGCGATCCCGCCGCCGATGACGACGGCCCGCGCGTCGGGGCTCACGCGCGCACCGCGGGCGCCCGAGCGAGGTCCGGCTCATCCGTCACCTCGACCTCGGAGAGCCCGAAGAGATCGCGCGTTACGCTGGCGTACGCTTCGCCGTCGGCGCCGGTGCCCGCCGCGCGCAGGCGGCGCGTGGGCTCGTGAAGGAGCTGGTTCACGAGCGACACGGAGAACCGCTCGATCTGCTCCCGGAGCTCGGGGGAGATATCGCCCAAGCGGCGGAAGATGCGCTCCAGCTCGCTGCGCCGGATCGCCTCGCTGCGGGCGCGCAGCGCCGACAGTAGCGGCCGCAGCTCCGCGCCCCGTCGCCACTCCTCGAACCGCGCGACCTCTTCGCCCACGATGGCCTCGACGCGTGGCACCTCGCGCTGCCGCCCGACCAGGCTGCCGTCGATGCGGGTCTGCAGATGGTCGAGATCGAAGAGCCGGACCTGCGGCAGACGCCCCACCTCCGGCTCGATGTCCCGCGGCACAGCGATGTCCACGAAGAGGCGGGGTCGCGGCTCGGCGCCAGCGAGCGCGCTCGCCACGAGCTCCGTCGTGATCACCGCATGGGGCGCGCCGGTGGACGAGATCACGACGTCCGCTTCGCGGATCGCCGCCGCCAACTCGTGCCAGGCGAGCGGCGTCGCCCCCCACGCCTGGGCCAGCGCCTCCGCGTGCTGGGCGGTGCGGCTCACCACCCTGAGGTCGGTCGCCCCGTGGGCGCGCAGCGCCTCGCCCGCCAGCCGCCCCATCTTGCCCGTGCCGATCACGAGCACGCGCTGCCGCGACAGATCTCCCGCGGCGTCGCGTATGAGCCGCACCGCCTCCGAGCTCACGCTCATCGGGTTGCGGCAGATGCCCGTCTCCACCCGCGCGCGACGGCCGGCCCGCACCGCCGCGCGGAACGCCGCTTCGAGCATCGGCCCCGCCGCGCCCTCGCGCGCCGCTGTCTCGTGTCCCCGCGTCACCTGACCGAGGATCTCGGACTCGCCGAGCACCATCGAGTCCAGGCCCGCGGCTACGCGGCAGAGGTGACGGACGGCCTCTATGCCGCGGTAGGCGTAGACGTGCTCGAGCAGACGGTCCCGGGAGACGGCGCGTCCCTCGACCAGCAGGTCCATCAACGCCTCGGGGACCTCCCCGAGGCGATGCGAGACGTCGGAGGCCGCGGCGTAGATCTCGGTGCGGTTGCAGGTGGAGAGGATGACCAACTCGCCGAGCCCGTGCTCTGCCGCGAGCCGCCCGGCGGCGTCCCCGAAGAAGACCCGGCGCTGTTGGTCCGCCGAGAAAGCGAGCCGCTCACGCAGCGCCACCGGCGCGGTGCGGTGACTGATCCCGATACAGACGATGGGCATCGTTACCGGTCCTCACCTCCGAGCGTGGTTCTCGTCCTGCCCGCGGCCGCTCGAAAGGTCGGGCACCCGTGATCGTGCGGCCATCCGGAGAGTTGCGGGAGTAGTTTTCCCGAGGCGGGAGCGACCGTTCCTTCACGCTGCCTTCACGACCGCTTCATGCTCCGCGCGCACCGGGCGCGCCGGGCATAATGCTTTAAGCCCGTAGTATCAGGCGCCGGGCGTCTCGGGCGTCTGCTCTCTCAGCACCATCGCCGAAGCCAGGCCTTCTCGAACAGCACCTTCGCCGCGTGCCAGTACCGGCTCGGCCGGTGCAGCTTCACGACCGGCACCGGCTCCGCGTAGAAATTGCCCGTGCCGAAGCCCGCCTTCCCGTAGCCCGTCTCGATGAAGCACTCGCCGCCGCCGTCGAAGCGATCCGGCTTCCCTTTACCGGTGATGGCACAGGCGACGTTCTTTGCCACCACCTCGGCCTCGCGCTGGGCGAAGACGCCCGCCTTGGGCAGCGGCTTGCCGAGCGCCAGCGGAATGCCGACGACGTCGCCCAGCCCCCAGACACGCTCGAATCGCGTTTCGAGCGTGGTGCGGTCGACCGGCACCCAGCCCGTTTCCGCGAGCAGGCCGGCCTCTCGGAGGACCAGCGGGGCGCGGTGTGGAGGCACGTAGGCAAGGAGGTCGTAGCTCGCCTCCGCGCCGTTGGCGAACCGCAGCCGCCGCGCCGCGTGCTCGACCGCGGTGACCTGATGCTCGGGGTGATAGGCGATGCCCTTCGCTTCGACCATCTCGCGGACCGCGCTCGAGAGGGCCGGTCCCGTTACCCCCATCGGCGCGGGTTCGGCCGCATACAGCTCGATCTCTGTCTGCGCGCGGATCCGTCGCTTCCGGCAATAGTACTCAAGCAGCATAGCGGCCTCGTAGGGGGCCGCCGGGCACTTGTACGCGGGAGTGGCGGTCAGCACGACCAGCTTTCCACCCCGGAACCAGGCTAGCGCGTCGCGCAGGCCCTCGGCCCCTGCGAGCGTGTAGAAGTTGTGGCCGCCCTGCGCCAGGCCCGGAATGGTCTCCGGCGCGAGTTCCGCGCCCAGGGCAATTATGAGGTAGTCGCCCCGGACCACTCCGCCGTCCACCGTGACATCGCGTCGCGCGGGGTCGATCGCCGCGATCTCGCCGCGGACGACCTCGATACCCTTGCGACCGAGCCGCCCCAGCGGCCGGGAGATTTTCTCGGCCGTGCGGCCGCCCGTCATGAGCCAGAGGAACGAAGGTGCGAACACGAAAGCGTCGCCCCGGTCCACCAGGATCACTCGGTGATGCTTCGGCAGGGCGCGACGTAACTGGTTCGCGGCGACGAGGCCTCCCACGCCGCCCCCCAGAATCACGACGCTCTTCGCCACGGGCACCCCTTCCTCAGAAGGTCACGACCCTGTCCGCCGCGACGATCCACTCGGTCAGCTCCTCCATCGAGCTCCGGCGGTTCCCCTCGATGAGCGCCGAATCGCCGATGCCTCGGGCGTCTAGACAGCTCCCGCAGACGCCGACGCACCCTCCCCGCGTCGTCACCGCGCGGAGCATCGTCCCGACATTGTAGTAGCCCGAGGGGACCTTCTGGCCGCTCATGGCGCTGCTCACCGCATCCCCGATCAGGAAGACCCTGAGCTCGACGTCCTCGCGCTTGGCGAGGGAGCCCGCGAGTCGCAGCGCGTTGTAGGCGCGCTCGCTGCCGTACGGCGCGTCGTTGACGATGATCAGCGCGTTCACCGGTCACCATGCTCAGGCGCCCATCCCGACGAGGACGGCTCCCGGGCCCGCACGATGCAGCGGCCCTCGCAGGGCAGGTTGGCGCCGCGGCCCGGGTAGAGGGAGCACTCGCCGAGCGTCGCTCGCGGGTGCGTCCCGGCGATGGCGAGCACGCGCACCTCCGCCTCCACGGCGTGCACGGGACAGAGGACCCGCAGCGACACAGGGATGGGCGTGCCGCGCTCCTCGATGTGCGTCGCGACCTCCGGTGCGTGCGCGATCATCATGCGCCGCACGACGAGGTGCATCCACGCCAGGCACACCATCGAGAGCGCGAAGAGGAACACCCAGGTGGTGGACCAGATCCCGGTCCGCTGGAGCAGGTAGCCGAAGAGAATCGGGTCCACGAAACCGCCGAGGCCCCCGATCACGCCGACCAGGCCGCCCACGGTGCCGACGTCGTTCGGGAAATAGGTGGGAATGTGCTTGTAGACCGCGGCCATCCCGATGCCCATCAATATGGCCAGCACGAACACGATGCCCGTGAACACCCGCATGTTCGCCTGGAAGTAGACCCGGGTGACGCCGCGCGCGAGGAGGCCACGCTTCGGGACCGCGTCCCCCGGCCGGACCACGGGCTCGTGCCACGACCCGACGACCGGCCACACGAGCTGCGGCTCGGCGTCGCGCTGCTCCGTGTGCGCCTCGTCAGTCTCACGCGGTGCCTCGCTCCCTTCGCGAGGGCGCAGAGCGTAGCGCACGCCGTCCACCTCCACAGCCGTGGCAGTCACGGCGGTCACCCTCCCCGCTCGGGCAGCCATAACGCCCTCGCCGGGGGACTGGACCTCCATGCGTGGCACGGCGAGCAACAGCGTGGTGACGCTCGCGCCGCCGAGGACCCAGTACATGACGGCGCGCGCGCCGAAACGGTCCGACAACCAGCCCCCGAGCGCGCGGAACAGCCCCGACGGCAGGGAGAACGCCGCGGAGAGGAGGCCCGCCGCGACGACGCTCACCATGTAGACGTTGACGTAGTAAGGGATCAGCCACTGCGCGAGGGCGACGAACCCGCCGAAGACCAGGAAGTAGTAAAGGCCGAACCGCCACACGCGGAGGGACCGCAGCGGCTCCAGTCGCTGCCGCAGCGTCCGCGTGGCGGCCTGATCGGGTTTGCGCGGAAACGTCGCCAGCCAGAACAGGGCCGCCGTCACGACGAGGGCGAGCGCGTAGAGGCGGGGGAGCATCCTCCACCGATCCGGCTCCAGGCCCCCCTGGGTGAGCGCGAGGAGAAGCCGCGGCGAGACGATCGCCGTGAGCGCCGCGCCGGTGTTTCCCACGCCGAATATCCCGAGCACCGTTCCCTGCCGGTGCGGCGGGAACCACACCGACGTGTAGGCGATGCCGGCCGCGAACGACGCTCCCGCGATCCCGAAGCCCAGCCCCCCAAGGAGGAAGTCCCAGAAGCCATTGGCGTAGCTCACGAGGTGCGCGGCCACCGCTGCGAGAAGCATGATCGCCGTGATGACCGGACGGCCGCCGAACCGGTCGGTGAGCAGGCCGGCCGGCAGGCGCAGGAGCGAGCCCGTCAGCACGGGAATCCCGATCAACCATCCCATCTGCGCCTTGCCGAAGGCGAACACCTGCTGATCGACGAGGGACGTCACCAGCACGCCGTACATCATCCACACGGCGAAGCACACCATGAACGCCATGGTGTTCGCCGTGAGGACGCTGATGGCTTGCGCGCGCGTGCTCATGGTGTGCGTCGGCGGGACGGGCGGCTACCGGCGCCCCAGGAACTCCGTCTCCACGTACCGGACCACCGACCAGATCTCCTCCGGGGAAAGCGCGGCGCGGAATGACGGCATCAAGTACGCGCCGCCTCCCGCCGGGATGCCGGCGGCGATCCGCAGGTAGATCTGCTCGGGCTCGCTTCCTGCCTTGAGCCGGCCGGAAGCCAGGTTGGCGGGTCGTACCGGATGGCCCTCGGCGTCGCGGATGCTCGACGCCGCGATGCCGTCTCCGTGCCCGCGCTCTCCGTGACACATCGCGCAGAGCGCGGCGTCCGTCTGTGCGCCGCGCGCGGGCGTGGCCGTCGGGGGCGGCGGCGGCACCTCGATCGGCGCGCCCGGTTCGGGCCGGTTCGACCACAAACCGTCCAGCACCTCCACCAGGGAATTGACCTGCGCGTCGGTGAGCTGGTCGAAGGCCGGCATCCCCGAGATCGGCACGCCCCTTCTGGTGGTGCGGTGC
>JACORV010000067.1 GCA_016179225.1 Gemmatimonadota bacterium
GTCCTTCTCCCCGCGGTCTCCCACCGCCAAATGCGCGCGCAGACCGCGCGCCAACTGCCTGTCCAACACCGCTACCCCGTGCACGGGCGGTCGCCCCAGCGCCGCGCCCAGCCGCTCGGAGTCGGGCCCCACCAACACCGCGACCTGCCGATGCCCGGCCAGCGCGACCAGACGCTCGCGCGCCCGCTCGCTCGCGTCGCTCGGCAGCACGACCGCTTCCGCGATGCCGCGCCGCAACGCCTCGCGCGTGGCGTCCACCCCGATCGCCAGCCGGCGCGCTCTGGCGCCCAGGCCCAGCAGGCTCAAGGCGGCACGCGAGCGATCCGTCACGCTGCTGGCCCTTCCGGCGCCGGGGTCTCCGGGACCGCCTCGCCTGCCGGCAGGTCCACGGTCGCCTCGCTCACCGGGGCCTCCGGAGTCATCCCCTCACCCGTCAGGGGCTCCGGGGTTACCTCACGCGCCGGTGCCTCGGGTTGCGGCTCCGCGGCCGGCCTCGCCTCGGCCGCCTCGTCCGTCGTGGTGAGCTCATCGATGAGCGCCACCAGCCGGTCGGCCATCTCCGGCGACATCCCCGGGATGGCCGCGATGTCGGTTTTCTCCAGATCGAGGATGTCGTTGAAGGTGCGGTACCCGGCTGTGGTGAGTACCGCGAGCAGGTCTTGCGTGATTCCCGACAGCTCGGCCAGCGGCACGTCGGCCACGTCCTCGCCCTCTTCCTCGCGCGGGGGCAGCGGCGCGAAGAGCGGCCCTTCCCCGCCCCGCTCCAGCCACTCGCGGCTCGAGTAGAGATCGATCTTCCATCCGGTCAGCTCCGAGGCGAGGCGCACGTTCTGCCCGTTACGGCCGATCGCGAGGGAGAGCTGGTCTTCATCCACGATCGCCTGGACCGTCTTGGTCTCCGGCTCGGAGAAGACCCGCGCCACGCGCGACGGCGCCAGCGCCAGCCGCGCGAACCGCTCGGGGTCCGGGCTCCAGGGCACGATGTCGATGCGCTCGCCGCCCAACTCGTTCACCACGGCCTGCACGCGGCTCCCCTTCAGGCCCACGCAGGCGCCCACCGGGTCGATCCCGTCGTCGCGGCTGAAGACCGCGATCTTGGTCCGGCTCCCCACCTCGCGCGCCGTGGCGCGGATGTCCACGATGCCCTGCTGGATCTCCGGCACCTCGAGCTTGAAGAGCGCCTTCACGAACATCGGGTCGCCGCGGGAGAGTATGAGGCGCGGTCCCTTGGGGGTCTCCTCGAGGCGCTTGAGGACGGCGCGGATCGTGTCGCCCTGGTGAAAGTGCTCGCGGTGGTTCTGCTCGCGGTAGGGAATGATCGCCTCGGCCTCGCGGAACTTGGCGAGCATCACCACGATCTTGCCGCGCTCGATCTGCTGCACCTCCCCCGAGAGCAGCTCGCCCACGCGATCGGCGAACTCTTCGCGGATCCGGGCGCGCTCCCCCTCGCGCACCCGCTGGATGATGCGCTGCTTGGCGGCCTGGACGGCGGTGCGCCCAAACTCGGCGAAGTCCACGTCGGTCTCGAGCACGTCGCCGACCTGGAAGTCCGGATCATCCCAGCGCGCTTCCTCGACCGAGACCTGGCGGCTCGGGTCCTCGACCTCCTCGACCACTTCCTTGAGGACGGTGATCCGGATCTGGCCCGTCATCTCGTCGATCGCGATCTCGGCGCGAACGTTGGGACCGTACTTCTTGGCCAGCGCCGCGAAGACGCCGTCGCGGATCAGCTCGCGCAGCTCGTTGCGGTCGAGCTGCTTGAGCTGCGCCAGCTCCTTGAATGCCGAGAGAACTTCGGTGCTGCTCATCGTGTCGTGGCTCCCGCGCCTACCAGTCGAAACCGAGGCGCGCTTCTTTGATCTCCGCCAACGTGAGCACCCGGCGGACGCCTTTCGGGAACTGCAATTCCACCGCGGGCTCGGGCTCGTCGTACGTCTGGGTGGCCGTCACCCGGAACCGCCCGCCCAGCTGTGGCACCAGCACGTCCACGGGCCGGCCCATGAACCGCTTCCACTCCGCCAGCCGCCTGAGCGGCCGATCCAACCCGGGCGAGGACACCTCGAGGATGTACCGCCCCTCGCCCACGCCCCGGCCATCCAGCCACGCCTCCAACGCGCGGCTCACGCGGGCGCAGTCGTCCACGGTCACCCCGTGGCCCGGCTCGCTGCCGGGCCGGTCTATCCGCACGGTGAGGTGGGGCCTGCGGGCGGTACCACCGTGGCGCACCTCGACCGGCTCATAGCCGAGCTCTTCGACCCGGCTCGCCAGCTCACGCTCGAGGGCTTCGCGCTCCAACACTACGGGGACCCCGGAAAAACAAAAATGTGGGGCTCGGAACCCCACATCCCACTGCTGCGCGGGCCGAGCCCTGCACCCGCCGCAGGGAGGTAAGCTAGAGGGGCTGCATGGCGGCGTCAAGCCGCCGCGGCCTCCTCGCGTGCCGCATGCCGACCCCTCACCTATGGGGCTGTAGCTGCGGCTCCCCAGCGGCCGGTTCGCCTGCTTTCTCCTCCTCGACGATCTCCAGGAAGACCCGCACCACCTCGGGGTCGAACTGGCGCCCCGCCTCCCGCTTGAGCTCGGCCGCGGCGTATTCCACGCCCAAGGCCTTGCGGTACGACCGGTCCGACACCATCGCGTCGAAGGCGTCGGCCACCGCGATGATCCGGGCGCCAATGGGGATCGCCTCGCCGGCCAGGCCGTACGATCCGGGGTACCGCCCCGTGGTGGAGCCGTCCCAACGCTCCTCGTGGTACCGCACCAGTTGGACCGTTTCCGGCAAGACGCCGGACCGCTCCAGAATCTGCGCGCCCAGCTCGACGTGACGCTGCATCGCCGCGGTCTCGTTCGGGTCGAGCGGGCCGGGCTTGGTGATCAAGCCTTGCGACACACCGATCTTTCCCACGTCATGCAACAGCGCCGCGTACTGGACGATGTCCACCTGGTGCGCGCTCAGGCCCATGCGCTTCGCGATCGCCACGCAATGGCGCCGCACGCGATCCAGGTGGCGGAGCGTCTCGGGATCGGCCGCCTCGACCGCGGCGGCCAGCGCCGTCACCGTAGCGTCGAACGTCGCCCGCAGGCGCGCCCAGCGCCGCTTCAGTCGCGCGACCAGCCACTCGTTCCGGCTGCGAATCGCCCCCGCGAACCCGGAGAACGCGAGGAACACGGCCAGGTTGCCGTAAATCGCGAAGAGGCGCTCGGCAGACCGGAAAGGCATCGTGCCCAGGAATCGCGACTCCAGGACGAGCGTGGCGAGGTACGCCGCGGCGACCACCGCGTTGGTCAGCAGCACCGCCGGTAGCCCGCCCTCCATCAGCATGACCAGCAGTGGGATCAGGTAAAACACCGCCGGCCAGTTGAACGCGCCGGGGAAGCCGCGGTCGAAGACGTAGATAGCCGCGGAGACCAGCACGACCAGCACCGCTGTCACGGCCAGCGTACCGCGCTTGCGCAGGAATGCCCTCGAGACAGCTGGCGCATGCTCCACGAAGAGGTCGGGTCGCAGGGCGAGGATGGCGGGGGTCGCGAAGATCGCAATCGCCATCCCGTCGGCCACCGTCCACGCCACCAGCGCACCAGCCAGTTCGGCGTCGAACAGGTACGCGCCGGCTGCGACCTGGGGGGCATGGGCGACGACGAAGTTGAGCGCGGTGTTCGCCAGGCACGCCCACAGGATGAACCGCCCCGCGACGCCGAGGTCGCGCCCGCCTCGACGGGACCGGAGCGCGTAGGACGGGAGCAGCGCCTCGAGCACGTTGCCGACCCCGTAGAAGAGCAGGTAGACGAGGGGCGTCGCTGACTGCCATGGGGTGAGGAGCGTCGCAGCGAACACGGCGAGGGCGGTCTCGGTGCGCCAGACCATCGCGGCTGCGACGCCGAGCGCCGAGGCCGGAAACACCATCGAGACGCCGGCCGTGACCTCGAAGCGCGCCGAGAGCAGGTTCAGGGCGGCATACGCTGCCCCCAGCCCCAGGCTGCGCAGCAGGAACATGACGGTCGGCCGCATGCATACCGGCCCCGGCGCCGCGGAAGAGCACGACTCGATCCTCGCCGGCGAGCAGCGCCCAAGTAACCGGCGACACTGATAGCGTACTCGCGAATCGCCGCGGGTGCAATCAGGAGAGGCAGGGTTATGGCGACGAGCCGGTGCTGCGGTGCCGGAGCCTTAAAGACCTCGGCAGCCTCGCGGCTGAAGCCGCGGCTCGGCGAAAAGACTGTCGCTAAAGCGACGCCGGCTTCGGAATTCCCAGGTACGCAACCATCCGGCCGTCCTTGCCCACTGAAGCCCGATGGGAGAAGAAGCGGTCACGGTGGCAGCTGCTGCACAGCGGCGAGACGGTCACCTCGCCCACACCGAGCGCCTCGGCCCGGCGGCAGAGCGCCGCCCGGAGATCCAGGCGCTGTTTCCCACGCGACGCGCCTTCACCTAGCACCGCGCTGGCAACCTCCTCACCCACTTCATAACACGCCCCGCAAATGCCCACCCCGCAATGCATTACGACATCGCGTGGAGAGCCATTCGAGGCGGCCAGTAGAGCGCGCACACCCGCCTCGAGCACGCCCGCTGCCGTCCCCCGCCAGCCGGCGTGCAGGAGCGCAACGGCACGGCCATCGCTGGTCGTGAGGTAGACGGGAATGCAGTCGGCGACGGTCACCGCCAGAAGGAGGCCGGACTGTGTGGTGGCGTGCCCGTCGCCGGCATCGGCCACGTGCCAGCCCTGCCCGACGCCCTGGTGCCAGAGCACCGCTGTGCCGTGAACCTGGTGGGCTTTCTGGAGCGCGCCGAACCCGGGCCGGAACGCGTCCCGCAACGCTTGCCACCGCCCCATCACGACGCCGACGGGCTCGCCGGTCCAGAATCCTAGCGAGAAGCCCTCCCCCGCCCCACGCTCGGTGATGCCGGCGACGAGTCCGAACCGCTCGCGCCATTCGACCAGTTCGGCGCGTGGAACACTCGCGTCGCCAACGGAGCTCTCGGCCATCGCCCGCTCCCCGACCATCCTCGACGGCACAGACTCAAGTCCCGCAGCCCCATCACTCATCACGCTTCACTCACCGCGCTCGATCTTCGCGCCGAGCGCGCTCAGCCGCTCGTGGATCTTCTCGTAGCCCCGCTCAATCTGGCCGATGTTGTGGATGGTGCTCTGCCCGTCGGCCGCCAGCGCGGCGAGGAGCATCGCCATGCCGGCGCGGATGTCGGGGCTCTCGACCCTGCCTCCCCGGAGCTGCGACGGGCCGGCCACGACGGCCCGATGCGGGTCGCAGAGGACGATGCGCGCCCCCATACCGATCAGCTTGTCCACGAAGAAGAGGCGCGACTCGAAGAGCTTCTCGTGGATGAGGATCAGCCCGTCGCACTGCGTAGCGGTGACGGCGGCGATGCTCATGAGGTCGGCGGGGAACCCGGGCCAGACGGCGTCCTCGAGCTTGGCGACGTGACCGCCGAGGTCCGAGGCGATGCGGCGCGGCTGGCCCTGGGCGATGACCAGGCGGTCGCCGTCCACGCGCGGCTCCACGCCGAGTCTCCCGAAGCCCACCAGCGTGGCTCGCAGATCGTCGGGGCGCACCCCCTCGATCGTGATCGCCGAATCCGTCACCGCCGCCAGGCCGATGAACGAGCCGATCTCGATGTGATCGGGCCCGATCGTGAACTCCGCGCCGCCGAGCGGCCTGCCGCCCTCGATCGTGAGGGCGTTGGTGCCGATGCCTTCGATGGACGCGCCCATCGCCACCAGGAAGCGCGACAGGTCCTGCACGTGCGGCTCCGACGCCGCGTTGCGGAGGACCGTTTTCCCACTGGCCCCGACGGCAGCCATGAGCGCGTTTTCCGTTCCGGTGACGCTCGCCTCGTCGAGGAAGATGTCGTCGCCGGCGAGGCGCTTGGCCTCGAAGTCGTAGGTGGCGCCGACGTTGATCTCGGCGCCGAGGCGGCCCAGGGCGAGGAGGTGGGTATCTATGCGACGCCGGCCGATGACGTCGCCCCCCGGCGGCGGAAGGCGGACGCGCCCGAAGCGCGCCAGCATCGGGCCCGCGAGCAGGATGGATGCGCGGATCCTCCCGCACAGCTCCGGATCGGGATCGGCGGCCGTGGCCGCGCGAGCATCCAGCTCGAGCGCGTGCTGGTCCGTCCACTCGGCCCGCACGTTCAGCCCGCGCAGCAGGTCGAGCATCGTCTCCACGTCCCGGATGTGGGGCACGTTATGCAGAATGACCGGGCCGTCGGCGAGGAGAGTGGCCGCGAGAATCGGGAGCGCAGCGTTTTTGTTGCCGGCCGGACGCACGGTGCCGCTGAGGCGCTGCCCGCCCTCGACGACGAAGCTCGGTGACATGGGGCCGAAGAATGCGCGGTGGCGCGGCGAAGAGCAAGCAGATAAGCTATACCGCTCATGACTGGGATCCCCGCCTGGGTCGGCCCGACCATCGCCATCTCACTCGCGATCATCGCCGCGAGCTTTCTCGTCATGGGGGGCGTCGCCCTCGTCGCCGGTCTCGGCCTCCGCAAGCACAGCCGCGCGGCCCGCGATCAACTGGCGAAGTTCGCCGCGGACGGCAAGGCCGTGACGGCCCGCCTGAAGGGCGAGCTCGATGGTTTCGCCGACCTCTCGACCGAGGCCAGGGCGAAGCTGCGCGGCGCGATCGACACGGTGGACGGGCGGCTGCGCGATCTCGACGCGCTGGTCGAGGTGCTGCAGCAGGAAGCCGAGGAGACGGCACTCGACGTGGCGGCCTTCGTGCGCACCGTGCGCCGCTCCGGTGCGGTCATCGGCGCGGTGAAGCGCGCCCTCCGCTCGCGCCGCGGAGCGAGAGGCTAGGGACCGGTGCGACGGGGAGTCCTCCTTCTCGCGGCCGCCGTGTTGCTCGTCGCGCTCCTCCCGTCGGACGGCTGGGCGTGGTCGCCGGGGACGCACATCTTCCTCGGCCACTCGGTCCTCGCGAACCTCCCGCTCCTGCCCGGCGCCGTCGCCGACCTGCTGCGAGCCTACCCGATGGATTTCCTTTACGGCTCGATCGCCGCGGACACCTCGTTCGCCAAGAAGTACGCGCCGGTGGGCCGGCACAGCCACGCCTGGCACGTGGGCCAGGAGATCGCGGAGCTGGCGGGGAGCGCCCCGCTGCGCGCCTTCGGGCTCGGCTACCTGGCGCACCTCGCGGCGGACGTGGTGGCGCACAACTTCTTCGTGCCGCGCCGGCTGGTGCTCACGTCCTCCACGCGCGCGCTCGGCCACTCGTACTGGGAGGCGCGCTTCGACATGCATCTGGGCGAGCGCTATGCGAAGCGGGCGCGGGAAGTCATCGGGTGCGACCACAGCGCGAGCGACGAGCACCTCGATCGCATCCTCTCACCCACGATCTTCAGCGTGCGGACCAACCGGCGGCTCTTTCGGGGGATGGTGCAGCTCACCGACCTCGCGCAGTGGCAGCGGGTGGTGCAGCTGGCGGCGGAGGCGAGCCGGTGGGACCTGCCGGACTACGAGGTGGAGCGGCACATGGCGACGTCGTTCGATTTCGTGATGGACTTCTTCATCGCGGGGGACACGGCGAAGGCGCTGCGCTTCGACCCCTCGGGCACCGACGCGTTGGCCGCCGCGAAACGGATGCGGCGCCACGCCCTGCGGAGCGGGGGACGCCGCGACCAGGAGCGCGTAGCCGACGTCGCGGAGGAGCACTTCGGGCTTCCCCGCACCAGCCTCGGCTACTGGGATCGCTACGACATCGAGCCCAAGTGGCGCCGGGTCAGCCCAAAGCGGAGGAAGCCTCGAGCGCTGATGTGAGCGCGGCGCTCACAGCCTTGGGGTCGGCCTTGCCCTTCGAGCGCTTCATCACTTGCCCCACGAAAAACCCCATCAACTTGGTCTCGCCGCCGCGGTAGCGCGCTACCTCGGAGGCGTGCGCCTCCAGCGTCTCCCGGACCCAGGTATCGATCTGGCTGGTGTCCTGGACGCCTGGTGGCTATCTGGGCATGTTTGTGAGCACGACGCTGGCGTTTGCCCGCAGCAGCCAGTACGCGTTGTCGTTCACATGCTTGCCAGGCACTGTGCCGTGCTGTGCCTCTAGCTCCTGCAGGAAGCTCCTGATTTCTCGCGACCCCGCCGAGAATCTTGCCTCCCGGACCGCCACGGCGGCATTTGCGAGCTTCGCGTCGAGGCTTCGGCAGATGCCCTGACTCGTGACCCAGGCCAGTGTCGAGCAGCTCTCCTGCAGCAGCTCGCGAAGCCGCGCGAGCAGGTCCGAAGGACGCATGCCGGGTGGAGCGGCTACCACGCCGACCGTGCGCCCGCGAATGCTGTTGTCCCGGAGCGGATCTGACACCGGAGGGTTCGGATTCGTGTCAGCATCCGTGAGAGGTGGGGGCGGGAAATAGCCTTGGGCCCAATAGTCCACGATACCCGGAAGGCCGCGTGCCTCCATGGCCAGATCCGGTGTAGTGCTTCCCGGGGCCAAGTGCGTTCCCAGCATTGTCCACACCGCTGCGGAGCGCGCTCGATAGTGGCTAAAGACAAGCCACGATGCACTCGGCTCTGGGGTTTCCACTCGCAGCACCGACGTTGGGGCATCGATCGTGAACACAGCGAGCTCTTCGCGGCTGTCAAGGCTATTGCGCAGCGTGTACACGATGCGAGAGGTGTCACCACGCATCACGATCGCCGATACTCGAACGTCTACTGAGAGGTTGGTGCCTGGATTCCTCTGCGCGGTGCCCACCGCTGGGACGAGCATCGCAGCGAGTAGCATTGTGGCCCGAGTGATCATTGGTCCCTAGTACCTGAGATGGTAGTGTGGTGCGTCGGTCGTGGTTTCATCGTGCACCGTACCGCCGAAGGCAATTTCCCACTGCCTTGTGATAAACTCCAGCTCGGCAGCCGTCCGCGTTCGCGTCCGCACGTCGGCGCTCCTTCCAACCCGATGCTCCGCATGGGGCGGCACCCAGCTTCGTCTGAGATCGAAGACGCCACCCAGCTCAAGACTAATATCGTTGATTTCCAGCGCGCCGTGATACGTGTCATAGAAAAGTGAGGCGAGCGAGTCGAGCGCGTCCACGAGACCCTGTGTCCCCCAGTGATTGCTCGGATGAGCGGCTGTCTCGCCAATCAACTGCACTCGCGCGCTGCCACCGAGCTGAACGAGACCTCCAATGCCCACGGTCGCGGTAAGCTCGCCGGGCGCCGCGTTGCTGCTCTGACCTCGGATGGTTACCGGGCCGCTCACAAGCGGGGAAGTGTAGCGCACAACCGCGCGCCCTTCGGCTCCCGTATTCACGGTGGTCACCGACAACTCGCCAGTTGGCTTTTCTCCCGTGTGCGAGTGCCCTGCCGTGCCCTCATGCGCCTCGAGACTCAGCGTGACGAGCTGATTCGGCAACCGGTTGCCTCCATCGTCCACGACGCTGACCTCCAGATTCGCTCGATCTGCGCCGAGCCCGCGCGGCGCGATCATGTTGTCCGTCGCCCGGGTTATGGTGACCCGCTTCGGCCGCTCGGGCGACTGCTCGCGGAAATAGATAGTGTACCCAGCCGCGGCAGTGCTGTGGACACAAGTGTTTTCTGGGCCAGAGCAGCGCACCCATTCCAAGGGACTCATGGGAGTAATGACGATCTTCTGGATTCCGACGCGCGAAGGGATGGAGTCGACAGTGCAGCACCGATTTACACCGAATCGACAGTCGCCCTCGAAGGTGCCCGGCTCCGATGCTACCTCGATCCTTAGATCCGCACGATGCACCTGATTGCCCAACGAGTCATACGCAATGACTGTCCCGTAGCTACCGCTGCAGTTGTACCCGCCGCTTCCATGAATGTGGGCATCGTAGATGGGCCGGGAGAAGGTTATAGTGACTGGCTCTAGAATGTTTCCATACCTCGAAGTCCCAATAAAGGGAAAGTCTCGAGGCGCTAGCGGCCGGCTAGGCTGAAACGTGAAGGTCGTGGCGCAGCGGCGGCGGCTAAAGTCCGCGAGCAACGTAACGCTGGGATTATTCGCGCTGTCGATGGACCGGGAGCTCGTATAGCACCAGTCAGGAGCCTCTCCCGGCGCCACGTAAAAAGAGGGAGCTGACCCCGACGGGGCCGTCGGCATAGTCGGGTCATCAACGCAGGCTCCCAGCCCAGTCAGGATAGCAAGAACAAAGCAGCGCGGCCACGCAGCCCTCCAAGTCATTCCCATGCATTCCCCTGTCAAAGGCGGGTTGAAGCGTCCCGGAATCGGAGGAGGCCCCCGAAGTCGCTCGATCCGCTGGGCGTGCGGCCTCGCAATGATCCTCCCGAAAGCGATAACCCCCGCCTCGGAGCAAACTGCGTGCCAGTCGGAAATGCTGTGGCGTGCCGCGCCTTCACCTTCGGATGCGGATCGCCGCATCCGCACATCCTGCGTGCAATGATCACGCTGAACGTACGATGCGCGCCGCAACTTGCCATCGCTCAGGCGCAATGCAACTCGCGCTTCTCACGAGCCGTAGCGGCGGCGCGTCAGTTCTCGCCGGAAGGGGCCTCGAGCGCTGATGTGAGCGCGGCGCTCACGGCCTTGGGGTCGGCCTTGCCCTTCGAGCGCTTCATCACTTGCCCCACGAAAAACCCCATCAACTTCGTCTCGCCGCCGCGGTAGCGCGCTACCTCGGAGGCGTGCGCCTCCAGCGTCTCCCGGACCCACGTCTCGATCTGGCTGGTGTCCTGGACCTGGATGAGCCCCAGCTCCCTCGCCACCCGGAGCGCGTCGTCGGCCGCTAGCGCGGCGCTCGCCGAGCGCGCGTCGAGTTCCTGGAGCACCCGCTTGGCCGCCTGGCGGCTCACCGTGCCCGCCTTCACGAGCCTGATGACGCCCGCGGCGGCGGCGGGCGGCAAGGCGCGCTGCACGTCGTCCGGGTGGAGCGACAGGACGTCGTTCATCACCCAGTTCGCCGCTTCCTTCGCCTCGACGCCCTCCGCCACGACGCTCTCGTAGTACTCGGCCAGCTCGCGCGTGCCCACCAGGACGCCGGCGTCGTACGCCGAGAGCCCGAAGCTCGCCATGAATCGCTCGCGCTTTGCCGCGGGCAGCTCGGGGAGCGCCTCGCGTTCCGCGCGCAGCCACGCGTCGGAGAGCACCAGGGGCGGCAGGTCCGGATCGGGGAAGTACCGGTAATCGTGGCTTTCCTCCTTGGAGCGCATCGGCCGCACCTCGTTCGCCGCCGCGTCGAACAGCATGGTCCGCTGCTCGATTTCCTCGCCGCGCTCGACGCCGGCGATCTGCCGGTCCCGTTCGATGGTGAGCGCGCGCTCGACGCCGGAGAACGAGTTCATGTTCTTGACCTCGGTGCGGGTGCCGAGCGGCGCGCCCGGCCGGCGGATGGAGAGGTTCGCGTCCACCCGCAGGCTCCCCTCCTCCATGTTGCAGTCGCTGACCTCGAGGTACTTGAGCACCTGCTTGAGCGCGACGAGATAGGCGCGCGCCTCCACGGGGGACCGCAAGTCGGGCTGGCTCACGATCTCGATCAGCGGCACCCCACAGCGGTTGAAGTCCACCGCCGTCATGCCGGGCATCCGGTCGTGGAACGACTTGCCAGCGTCCTCCTCGAGGTGCAGCCGGGTGATGCCGACAGTGAGCACGCCGCGCTCGGGCGAGGCGATCTCGAGCCGGCCGCCGGTCGCGAGCGGCTCCTCGAACTGCGATATCTGGTAGCCCTTCGGCAGATCGGGATAGAAATAGTTCTTGCGCGCGAAGATGCTGCGCCCGTGCACCGTGCACCCCAGAGCGTACGCCGCGCGCACCGCCAGGCGCACCGCCTGCTCGTTCGGCACCGGCAGAGAGCCCGGCATGCCGAGGCACACGGGGCAGACGTTGGTGTTGGGCGCGTCCCCGAACTTCGCCGAGCAGCCGCAGAACATCTTGGATCGCGTGAGGAGCTGGACGTGCACCTCGAGGCCGATGACGGTTTCCCAGCTCATCGCACCTCCGCCGCGCCGTCGATCGCCGCTTCGAGCGCCTGCGCGATCCGGATGATCGTGGACTCGCCCTCCAGCGCACCGATCAGCTGCCCTCCGATGGGCAGCCCCTGGTCCCGGCCGATGGGGAGCGAGAGCGCGGGCACCCACGCGAGGTTGACCGTGCACACGAAGATGTCGCTCAGGTACATCGCCAGCGGGTCGGCGAGGTTCTCGCCGAACCGGAACGCGGGCGTCGGCGTGGTGGGCGTGAAGAGCGCGTGCACGCCCGTGGCGAAGACCCCGGCGAAGTCGGCGCGGATGCGCTCGCGGACGCGCTGCGCGCTCCGGTAGTAGGCGTCGTAGTAGCCGGCGCTCAGCACGTAGGTGCCGAGGAGGATGCGCCGCCGCACTTCCGGCCCGAAGCCGCGCCCGCGGGTGGCGCGATACAGCGCGCGCACGTCCCTGACGTCACCGTCCTCGCGCGGCCCGTACCGGACGCCGTCGTAGCGCGCCAAGTTCGACGACGCCTCGGCCGGCGCGACTATGTAGTACGTCGGCACTGCGTACCGAGTGTGCGGCAGCGAGACGTCGCGAACCTCGGCCCCCAGCGCCTTGAGCGCCGCGAGCGCGCGGTCGGCCGCCGCACCAATCCCGGAGTGAAGGCCTTCCGGGAAGTACTCCCGCGGCACCCCGATCACCGTGCCGGCTAGCGAGCCGGGCGCGGGGCCCGGCTCGCCCAGGGGGACGCGATCCAACGTCGTGGCGTCGCGGTCGTCGCGCCCGCTGATCGCCGCGAGAAGCCGCGCTGCTCTCCGCACATCCGTTCCGAAGGTCCCAATCTGGTCGAGCGAGGAGCCGAACGCGACCAGAC
>JACORV010000068.1 GCA_016179225.1 Gemmatimonadota bacterium
GGCACGAGCAGGTCGTGGAGAATCTGTCGGCGATGGGGTTCGTCCGCGTCATGATCGACCGCGTCGTTCACCGTCTCGACGAGCTGCCAAAACAGCTCGACCTCAGCCGGAAGTCGGGAATCCTGGTCATGGTGGACCGCATCGCCGCGTCGCGGGGGAACGCCGAGCGGCTTGCCGACTCGGTCGCCACGGCGTTCGCCGAGGGAGACGCTCTCGCGGTGGTGGTGCGGGAGGACGGGGAGCCGCTGAGGTTCAGCGCCACCCCGCGCTGCCTCTCCTGCGGCGAGCCGGCGCCCACCCTCACGCCGGCCCTCTTCTCCTTCAACCACCCGCGAGGTGCCTGCCCGGGCTGCAACGGCTTCGGCGCGGTGCTCGAGTACGACGAGCGGCTCGTGATCCCCGATCCCGCCCGCGCCATCGCCGGGGGAGCGATCGATCCCTGGACGAAGCCGCGCTACGAGGGCCGGCGCCGGCTCCTCAAGCAGGTCTGCCAGAGCGAGAGGATCCCCATCGACGTGGCGTGGAGCCACCTGAAAGCCGACGCGCGACGGCTCCTGCTGCACGGCAGAAAGGGCCGCTATCTCGGCATCTTCCCGTTCCTGCGGGGACTCGAGCGCAAGCGCTACAAGCAGTACGTGCGCGTCTTTCTGCGGCAGTACCAGATGGCGAGCGAATGCCCCGCGTGTCGCGGGCAACGGCTGCGGCCCGAAGCTCTCGCGGTGTTCGTGGCGGGAGAGACCATCGGCCAGGCGGGAGCGCGCACCGCCGACGACCTGGCGCGTTGGCTGGCAGACCTGTCGCTCACCGAGCACGAGCGCGCCGTGGCCGAGGTCGTGCTCCAAGAGCTCACTCAGCGCCTCGGCGTGCTGATGGACGTGGGCCTCGGCTACCTCACCCTCGACCGCCAGACCCGCACCCTCTCGGGCGGCGAGGCCCAGCGCATCTCGCTCGCCAACGCCCTCGGCGGGAAGCTCGTGGACACGCTCTACGTCCTCGACGAGCCGACCATCGGCCTCCACCCGCGCGACACCGACCGGCTCCTGGCGCTGCTCCGGCGGCTCGCGGATCAGGGCAACACCGTCCTCGCGGTCGAGCACGATCCCGCCGCCATGCGCGCCGCCGACTGGCTAGTGGAGCTGGGCCCCGGCGCGGGCGAGCGGGGCGGCTACGTCGTCTTCGAGGGCTCGCGCGAGGAGATGCTCCGGGCCTCCACGCTCACCGCCGCCTACCTCTCGGGCGAGAAGCGGATCGCCGTGCCATCGGTCCGCCGGCGCGCCGGGCCGCGGTGGCTCACCGTGGAAGGCGCGACCGCGCACAACCTCCGGGACCTGACGGTCAGCATCCCCGTCGGCACCCTCACCGTCGTCACGGGCGTCTCGGGCTCCGGGAAGTCCACGCTGGTGAGCGACGTGCTCTTCCGGCAGCTGGAGCGCCACTTCGAGGGACGCCACTCGGCGAAGGAGCACCTCGGCGAGGTCGTGGGCAGCGTGCGGCGCATCACCGGCCTCGAGGCGCTCGAGGGTGTCGTGCTGGTGGACCAGTCGCCCATCGGCCGCACGCCGAGATCGAATCCGGTGACGTACGTCAAGGCCTTCGACGAGATCCGCGAGCTCTTCGCCACCGCGCCCCTCGCGCGCACCCGCCGCTACACCCCCGCGACCTTCTCCTTCAACGTCTCGGGCGGCGGGCGCTGCGACGTCTGCGATGGCGCCGGACACGTGCAGGTGGAGATGGTCTTCCTCGCCGACGTCTTCGTCCCGTGCGAAGCCTGCGCCGGCACCCGCTACCGCCGCCCCGTGCTCGACGTGCGCATCAGGGGCTACTCGATCGCCGACGTCCTCCAGTTCACTGTGGACGAGGCGATCCGCCGCTTCCGTCACCAGGAAAAGCTCGGTCGCGCCCTCTGGCACCTGACCGAAGTCGGCCTCGGCTACCTCCGCCTCG
Organism: Gemmatimonadota bacterium; assembly: GCA_016179225.1. Classification (GTDB taxonomy): domain Bacteria; phylum Gemmatimonadota; class Gemmatimonadetes; order Gemmatimonadales; family JACORV01; genus JACORV01. The sequence goes on from JACORV010000068.1 coordinate 1,945, forward strand.
GCCAGCCGGCCACGACCCTCTCCGGCGGTGAAGCACAGCGCCTCAAAATCGCGCGCGAGCTGGCCGCCGCCGGCCGAAGGCGCGGCCGCAAGCTCTACATCCTGGACGAGCCGACGACCGGCCTGCACCTGGACGACGTGCGCGTCCTCCTCGGGGTCCTCGACCGGCTGGTGGACGCGGGAAACACCGTGCTCGTCATCGAACACCACCTGGACGTGATCAAGAAGGCCGACTGGGTGATCGACCTCGGGCCGGAGGCCGGCGACGGCGGCGGGAGGGTCGTTGCCGCGGGAACGCCGGAGATGGTGGCGACGCACCCGGACTCCCGGACCGGCCGCTATCTCGCGCCGCTGCTGGCGATCCGTTAGTTTCGGCACCATGCGGCGCACCCGTTCCGTCCTCGCGCTGGCCACCCTCCTCGCCCTGACCAGCGCGGCCGGGTGCGGCGGCCGCCAGTCTCCCCCCGCCTCGACCGTGACGCCCATTCGGCCGGCCGACACCTCCGCCTCGGCGAGGCTCGCCATCCGCCCCGGCGACGTCATCAAGATCCAGGTCTGGGGCCACGAAGAGCTCTCGGGCGAGTTCCCGATCGACGAGAACGACAACCTGCAGTTCCCGATCGTCGGGGAGATCAACGTCCGCGAGATGTCTGTGGCGCAGCTCCGCGATCGCCTTCGCCAGGAGCTGAGCCAGCTTTTCACGCAGACCTACGTCACCATCATCCCGCTCTTCCGGGTCGCGGTCCTCGGCGAAGTGGTGCGGCCGGGCCTCTACTCCGTGGATGCCACGCTCACCGTCTTCGACCTGCTCGCGCTCGCCGGCGGACCCACGCGCTCGGCCCGCGAACGGGAGATGGGTCTCATCCGCGCCGGCGAGCAGATCCGAGTCTCGATCGAGCCCGCCGCCGTCGCCCGCGCCACGCTGCGCGAGCTCGGCATACGCTCCGGAGACCAGCTCATCGTCCCGCGCCAGCGCATCACCCGCGAAGATCTCGGCCTCATCCTGACGGCGGCCAACCTCGTCCTCATCGCGTACTCGATCTTCCGCTGAGTGGCGGTTGACTCCGGCCGCGCATCCCTCTACGATTCGACCTTTCGGTCCCGAGTAGCTCAGCTGGTAGAGCAGCCGGCTGTTAACCGGCGGGTCGGGGGTTCGAGTCCCTCCTCGGGAGCCTTGTTACCCGGTGTACGAACCGGGACCTGGTTCGGTAACCCGTACCAGATCTCGACCGTACGCCGGTCGTGAACGAGCACCTTCTTCGCCAGCCGGCGGAGAAGGTGCTTCTTTTGGGGGTTGGTCCCCTCCGTCATGACCTCCTCGAAGGTAGCCACGAGGCCCGAGAGCATCTCCCCGGTGATCACGTATGAGGAGGTCCATCCCTGTCCGACTATTATGCTGTGGCTGCACGACGTGCCCTCTCAGGGCACGAATAGGAATCATGAAGCAACTTTCGCCTTGACGGCGCGTGCGCCTGCCGGACCTCCTCAATCCCGTCGCGCGGAAGCTGGAGTTCCGGGGATTGACGCTGGCGCAGGTCGGCAGGGAGTTCGCTGCCAAGGAGGCGCGCTACAGGAAGCTCCGGCAGGTCCGCCTCGCGGCGCAGATGGCCGGCCTCCCGGAGTTCGGCGCGGTCTACCGCAACGTCAAGCGGGTGCTTCGTCAGGCCGGCATCGCCAAGCGGTAGCGGAGGCTCTTCCGCGAGTCGCGGGCGTGTAATTGCCGTTAGATTCTCTCCGGCGATCCTTCGCCATCGTCGAACCATCGCCAGAGAGAATCTAACGAACGGCGGGCTCGTCCCCGCGCTCCGGTCTCTTAGCCTTTTCCTCGCAGGCTGGTCGGGACGGACGGCAACAACGCCTGGTCCGCTATACCTTTCCGCATGCCACGTTCCCGCCGCCGCTCCGAGCCGCCGTCAAGACAGACCTCCAGCGAGTGGGTGGGAGGTCGCCTCCGCTCGACGTTCTTCATCACGGACGCCGATCCGCCTTACCGCCCGGAGATGGTCCTGTGGGTCGAGCTGCCGGGCGAGGTGCCGGTGGCGGCGGCGATCCTGGACCGGAACCCGGCGCCCCGGTCGCTGTCACGGACCCTGCTCGACGGCTTCGCGAAGCCCGTGGCCGGCCCGCCGCGCCGGCCCCGGCGGATTCGCGTCGCCGACGAGGGGGACGCCGCGGAAGTGCGCGCCGCCGTGGGCCCCGCGATCGAGGTCGTCGTGGCGCCGACGCCCGAGCTCGCGGCCGTGGTGGAAGCCATGGCCGAGGATATGGGCGGTGAGGCGGAGACGAGCTACTTCGAGGACGGCAGGATCTCGCCTGATCTCGTCGCTGACCTGTTCGCCGCCGGCCGCGTCCTGCACGCCGCCGCGCCCTGGAAACACGCCGGCGACCAGCAGACGCTGCGCATGGACATCCCGGCGCTCGGCGTCGAAGGGGCCTGCGTCTCCATCATCGGGGCGCTGGGACAGAGCCGTGGACTCATCGTCTTCCCGTCCCGGAAGGCGTTCGACGCGTTCCTCGAAGCGGCCGAGGCCGGGCCGCGGAGCGAAGAACCAGCGGACCTCGGAACGACGATGCTGTCGCTGACTCTCGACCGGGCCGACGAGTTGCCGCCGTCCCTGCGCCGCGAGGCGCTCCGGCACGGTTGGCCGGTGGCGGGGCCGGACGCGTATCCTCGGGTCGAACACCGCGACCGTGACGGCGTGCCGCGGCCGCTCACGGAGCGGGACGTGCGCATCGCCAGGGCCTGTGCCCTCGCGGTGGCGGCGTTCACCGGGAGCCACGGCCGGATCTTCTCGGCCGGCGGTTTCGAGCCGGTGTCCGTGACCTACACGGGTGACGACGAGGTCGCGGTGCGGCTGACGGCGCCGTACGAAGCGGCGGAGCAGTTCGAGCCGGACCCGCAGCGTGCGCTCCCGCCGGTCGAGCACCCGGGGCCGCGCCCGCCGGCCACGGCACCGGCGGCGATGGTCGCCGAGAGAGCCGTTGGCGCGCCCGCCCCTGGGCAACCGCGCCCCAGCCGCAACGCGCCATGCTGGTGCGGCAGCGGGAGGAAATACAAGCGGTGCCATCTTGCGGCGGACCGGGCGGCAGGCGAGGGGCGGGACGCACAGCCGGCGCCGATCCACACGGTGGACGAGCGCTTGGTGCGGCGCATGGCGCGCTTCGCCACCGCCCGGTTCAGCCGAGGCTGGCTGAATGACGCCGAGCGGCACTTCATGGACGCCGAGGCCGCCGCGCAGCTGTTCCTGCCGTGGGCCGTCTATCACCTGCCGGTGGACGGCCGCAAGGTGGTGGACTGGTTTCTCGCCGAGGAAGGGCGCCGGCTCTCGCCTGAGGAGCGCTCCTGGCTCGAGGCGCAGCGGTCTACCTGGCTTGGCGTGTGGGAGGTGCTGGAGGTCGCCCCGGGTAGCGGCCTCGAGGTTCGCGACCTGCTCACCGGCGTGGAGCGGCGGGTCGCAGAGGTCGGCGGCTCGCGCGTCCTGGTCGCGCGCGACGCGGTGCTCGGCCGGGTGGTGGACCACGACGGCCTATCGGTCTTCGCGGGCGTGCACCCGCGGCCGCTGGCGCCGGACGATGCGGCCGAAGTGGTGCGCGCCGTGCGCGGGCGGGTGCGCCGCCGCCGCGAGATTCCCGTGGAGCGCCTGCGGGAGCCCGCCGTCGAACGCTACCTCATCGCACGGTGGGAGGAGGGCGTAGTGGCGATGGACGCGCGCCACAGCTTGCCGCCCATCCTCCGCAACACCGACGGGGACGAGCTGTTGTTCACCACGGATCACTTTGCCTTCGATCCTGCCGCGCGCGGCGAGGTGGAGGCGGCCCTGGCCTCAGTCGAGGACCTGGAGGGGCCTGACGGCGACGACGGCGGCGAGTTCTACACGTTCGTGCGCGCGGAGGGCGCGACGGCGAGGATGCCGGGCAACACCATCCTGGGCCGGGTGCGGGTCACCGCGGCGGGGCTGGCGCTCGAGACCAACTCGCTGGCGCGAGCGGACCGGTTGCGCAAGCGCCTGGAGGCGGCGTGCGGCGACCTGCTCGCGCACCGCGCGCGGGAGCACACCTCGCCGGGCGCGCTCGCGGAATCCGCGGCTGAGGATGTCGAGGATCCCGAGGAGCCGCCGCCGTCGCCGGAAGCCGAGCGGGCGCTGGCCGAGTGGCTGCAGCACTACTATGCCGCGTGGGTGGATCAGGGGGTGCCGGCCCTGGGCGGCACGACGCCGCGCCAGGCGTCGCGGACGCGCGAGGGCCGCGAGCGGTTGGACGTGTTGCTCAAGGAGATGGAGAACCGGCAGCCCGGTGGCCGGGCGGGGGCCAGCCGGACGTGGGGCGGCTCAGGGCCGAACTGGGGATGGAGGACTGAGCGCCGTGCGATCGCGCTCGGGGCGCCTCGGAAAGACCTCGTCCGGCGCCTTGGCTCGGCGCGCTTTGCTGACCATCATCGCCTCGATTCGCGTCGGCGAGGCCTCTCGAGAGCGAAGCTGGCGCCGGTTCCGGCCGCGCCCTGGGCGCGCGCGGAGCGGGAAGAGGCTGGTAGCGTCTCCCTCGGCCAGGTCCGCGAGTGGTACAACCGTCACGCGCTCGTGCAGGGTGTAGCGCACACCCCCGGGATAAAGAACGGTCAGATGGTCTAGTTGCAGATCCTCGAGTGCGACGCGCATGGAGGGTGTGAGCCGGGGAGCGTCCTGGAACTTGAGTTCCACCCCGAACCGCCGCCCGCCGCGGAACACGAGCAGGTCCAGCTCAGCCCCGGTGTGCGTGGCCCAGAAGTACGCGCCGTCGGGCCGAACCACCTTCAGCACCTCCTCGATGGCGAACCCCTCCCACGAGGCCCCCGCCTTCGGGTGCGACAGCAGGTCCCGGTCGCTCCTGAGTCCGAGCAGCGCGTGCAGCAGACCGGAATCGCGCAGGTACACCTTGGGCGACTTGACCTGTCGCTTCTTCAGATTCTCGTGCCAGGGCCGGAGCTGGCGGACCATGTAGAGCCCGGTAAGAAGATCCAGATAGCGGCGCGCCGTGGGTTCCGCCACCCCCAGCGAGCGCGCGGCCTCGGCCGCGTTCCATATCCCCCCGTGGTAGTGAGCCAGCATCGTCCAGAAGCGGAGCAGCGTTTCGGCCGGGATCGTGATGCCCAGCGGCGGGAGATCTCGTTCCAGGAACGTCTGCACGAACTGCTGCCGCCAGACGAAGCTCGCCGCCTCCGAGCGAGCGAGCCACGCGGGCGGGAAGCCGCCGCGCCGCCACAGCCGCCCCAGCGCTCCCGCTCCCAACTCATCCAGGCCGAATCCCGTGAGGATGATGGTCTCGATTCGGCCCGCGAGCGTCTCCGAGGATTGGCGGAGCAAGTCGGGACTGGCGCTGCCAAGGATCAAGAATCGCGCGCGCACGGGGCGGCGGTCGGCAAGAACGCGCAGGACGGGAAAGAGATCCGGCCGCCGCTGGATCTCGTCAATGACCACAACGCCCTTGAGCGGGGCGAGCGCCGTCATCGGCTCGGCGAGCCGCGCGAGGCTGCGCGGGTCCTCGAGGTCGAAATAGGCCGGAGAGTCCAACGGCAGGATGGCCCGGGCGAGAGTGGTCTTCCCGGCCTGCCGCGGCCCCACGAGCGCCGTGACGCGGCTCCGTTTCAGCGAGGCCCGGATCTCGGCGAGCCACCGCGGGCGGGCAATCATGGCCGTGAAACGTACCATGAAGATCGAATATAGCAAGTCCGATTTTCATGGTGCATCACCCGCCATGGCGCTCCGCGCGCTCCCCGGCAGTGGCCGACGACACGAGCTACGTGGACGGCCTGATGGCGGACTATGCCTTCTTCGCCGAGGCGCTGCTGGACGCCTACCAAGTCGCGGGTCGCGAGCCGTATCTAGCGGCAGCAGAGCGGATCATGAGCCGGGCGGTGGAGTTGTTCTGGGATGCGGAAGGTGGCGGGTTCTTCGACCGGGTGGCGGATCCGGACGCGCCCGCCC
>JACORV010000002.1 GCA_016179225.1 Gemmatimonadota bacterium
CATTCTCGGTCTGGACGTCCGCATTATCGACACCACGCAGGTCCCGGCCGACACCAACTACTGGCTCGGCACCTTCTGGGCCTAGAACGGCGAGGAGACGTGGAAGGGGGTCGTCCTGGCCTATCGCTGCGCGGACCTGACTTCGCCCGCGCTGGAGGACTGTCAAATCAACCGGAGCGCCACTCACCCTGGCAACATAACAGACACCACCACCACATTCGACGCGACGGGCGCTAAGAGCGGGGCGGGTGGCGGCGAGCGCCGGTTCACGACCGGCGAGTACTGGGAAGCCAGTTCGGGCAACTTCCGCGTGACGGCTGCTGCCTACGGGGCAGCCTCGACCGTGACGAGCGGGCCGTACACCGGGGGCACCCAGGCGAGCGGCTCGATGCAGGGGCGCCTGCAGAACATAGTGATGCCGCGTCTCCTCCCGACCCAGGATGGCTCGTCCATCACCGTGAATCTGGACTTTCGGTTCACGGCCATCAGCGCCATAAGGCTCACGTGCGTGTTCAACAGCCCGTGCACGGGCCAGGTCGGCTCGGCCGTGGCGCGCCGGGCGTGGGGCGGGTCGTTCCTCAGCTGGCGGCGGCGCGCCGCTGCCGGCCGATCTCCGCGTCCGCTTCCCGCAGCCGCGCGCTGAGCAGGCGGATCACGCCTTCGGCGATCTCCACCTGCTCGTGCAGGATCTCGTAGAACTCCTCGCTGCCGATCCGCAGCACCTCGCATTCCTCTTCGGCGATCGCGGTGGCGCTCCGGGGCTCGGTGTCGAGCACCGCCATCTCGCCGAAGGCCTCGCCCGGGCCCAGCGTCGCGATCCGCTCGCCGCCGTGGTTGATCGAGACGGCGCCGCGCACGATGACGTAGAGCGCGTCGCCCAGCTCCCCTTCCGTGAAGATCGTCTGCCCTCTGGAGAGCGTTTCCACCTCCGCGACGCGGGCGAGCGGCACGAGGTCCTCGCCGCTGACGCGCTCGAAGACGGGCGCGCTCTTGAGGAAAAGGATCTTCTCGACGGTCGAGTACATGGTATCCTCCGGCAGGGCGCGGCCTTCGAGCCGCGCGAGCAGCAGCTGCGCCTGGCGCGCGACGATACGGTCGGGATCGTGGAGCAGCCTCGCGACCAGCGGTCCCGCGCTCGCCTGGTCGGCCCCGGCCGCGGCGCGCAGCGCGCCCTCGCGCACCAGCGGGTCGGGGTGCGCGAGCAGGATGGCGCCCTCCTCGATGCCGACGCGGTCGTTGCGGCGGGCCAGGGCGTCGAGTGCGAGGAGCACGACGTACGGGTTCGGATGGCGGCAATGCAGCCGCATGAACTCCGACGGCGCTGGCGGCGGCGGCACCAGCGCGGCGGCGCGCCGGAGCTGCTCGGGCACCGGCACGTCGTCGAGGAACGGCATCACCAGCGGCCGCAGCGGCGGGTCGAGCAGGGTGTCGAGTACCTCGAGCGCGTTGGCGCGGCGCTTGGGGTCGGCGAGGTGCTCGCGCACCAGCCGCAGTGGCTCGGGGTCGTAGCGCAGCTCGAGGATGCGGAGGATGCGCCGCACGGCACGCTGCTGGCGGAAGCGGAACACCTCCTCGAGGAGCGGAGTCTCGTAGACCGACCGTGCCAGCTCCCAGCCCGCCAGGTTCCGGTACGTATCGACGATCTCCTCGTACACCAGGCGCTGGACGAACGGCAGCGACTCCGGTTCGCGTCGCAGCGCCTCGCGCAGGTGCGAGAGCGCGGCGTGGATGCGCAGCCTAAGGTGGCTGTCGGCGACGGAGACGTGCTCGCGTAGGCGGGCGTACGTCTGTGGTCGGGGGATGCGGCGCAGGAGGCGCGGCACCACCAGCTTCACCGCGCGCGCCACCGTCGGGCTTCCGAGCAGGGCCGTAAGCGGCTCCACCGCCGCCTCACCGAGGGCGACCAGCGCCTGGCCCGCTCGGCGCCGCGTCGGCGGATCGGAGAGCGCCTCCACCAGGATGGCCGCGAGTCGCCGGTCGGCCACCCCCGGCGCGGATTTGAGGGCCGCCCGCCGCACCGAGGGATCGGGGTCGGCGAGGAGCCGGCGCAGCGGCCGGTACGCGCTCGGGCCCAGATGCCGCAGGGCGCGCGCGGCGGCGATGCGGTCGTCGTGGTCGGCAGAGGCCAGCAGTCGCGCCAGCTCCGCGCCGCCCACGATGCCGCCCTCGAGGCCGCCGTCCTTGAGGAGGCCGGCGAGCGCCGCGACGCGCACGTCGGGCGCGGGATCGGCGAGGAGCGGAGCGAGCGGGTCCACCGCCTCGTCCTCGGCGAGCGCGGCGTAGGCGGCCGCGGCGGCGGCGCGCACCTCCGGCACCGGATCGGCCAGCGCGCGCCGCGCCGGCTCGGGGTCCGCGCCGGCCCGGCCCGCGTGGGCGAGCTGGTAGAGCGCGGCGGCCCGCACCGTCGGGTCCTCGTGGCCCGCCAGCCGCCCCACCGCCCGCACCAAGTCCGGCGATCGCTGGCCGGCCAGCTGCTCCAGCGCCACCAGCGCCTGACGGGGCGTCCCCTCGTCGAGGGTCCGGATGAGCGCGCCGCGGCCCGCGGAGTCCAGCAGGTACTCGTGGTCGAGCGCGAGGGCGCCGCGCGCGGAAATCGTCTCCTCCAGCGTCCGAAGGTAGCGGCGCCGCACCAGTGGGATCATCGCGAACCACGCGACCACCACGGGCACGGTCAGGAACGACAGGTGGTAAACCGACATCCGCTGTGCCAAGAGCACCAGGGCGATGCCCCCCACGCCATAGGAGAGCGGCTTCACCACCGCGTCGAGGAAGGCGCGGGTGCGCGCCTTCACCTCCGGCGCGAACGGCACATAGAGCGCCTGCAGCGTCGTCTCGTGGATCGTGTACTGGAAGCCGTTGTCGGCGAACTTCATCACCGTCGCGATCGCGAGCTTCGGGACGAGCAGCAGCATGGCGCTCGCGACGCCGAAGACCCCCGGCATCGCCGACATCCCGGCGCCCACGCCGAGGCGCGCCAGGATCCGCGGCGTGAGGAGCACCTGGAAGACGAACGAGAGGGTACCGGTGGCGGCGTAGAAGAGGCTGAAGAACCGCGCCAGGTCGTCGCCGCGGAAGGTCTCGCGCGCGATCGCCTTGAACTGGAAGTCTCCGACGGTGAGGGCGACGAAGGTGAGCAGGATGATCGCGGCGAGCGCGCGCACGTAGGGGTGCCCGATGATCTTGGGCGGCGGGCCGTGCCGCCTGGGCTGCGCCCCGGCGCGGGTCTGGCTCTCCGCCCGCGGCTCCCTGCCGAGGGCGAGGGCCAGGCCGGCGATCCCCGCCATCAGCCCGACCAGCACGAAGATGAGCTGCGGCGTCCCGATCGCCTTCACGACCACGCCGCTGGCCAGGCCGACCAGCACCACGCCGAGGACGCGCGCCGAGCCGATGATGCCGAAGAGCCGCTTGGCGGCCCGCGCGTCGTGAAGGTCGTTGGCCAGCGTCCAGAACTGCACGATGAAGAGGTTGGCCACGACCTCGGACCAGACGTAGAACACCGGGTAGATCCACGCCGCGCCCGCTCGCACGAATGCCCACGTGGCCGTATAGGTGGTGATGCCCACCGCGACCGAGACCACGATGATCCGGTGCCGGGGGACCCGGTCGGCGACCTGCGCGTAGAGCACGACCGTGATCGCCGACGCCACGCCGTAGAGCACGAACATCCACGGCAGGACCTGGAGGGGGTTCGGGAGACGGCTCAGGAAGAGGGTGTCCCGGACGGTCCGGCCCAGGATGAAGACGGCGGACGCGAGCAGGAGGTGGGTGAAGAGCAGGGCGGTCCGGCGGCCCTCCCCGGGCCGGATACGCAGCGTGGCCTCCAGGAACCTTGCGATGTGCTGCCGCGCAGGGAGATTCAACGCCATGCCCCTTTCGGACCTGCTTCAGAAGAACCGCGAATGGGCGGCGGCGCAACTCGCCCGCGACCCGGAGTTCTTCACGCGCCACGCCCGCGGGCAGTCCCCGCGGCTGCTGTGGATCGGCTGCTCGGACTCCCGCGTGCCCGCCGAGGAGGTGCTGGGGTGCGGTCCCGGCGACCTCTTCGTGCACCGCAACGTCGCGAACATCGTGGCCTACAACGACGTCAACATCTCGTCGGTCATCGAGTTCGCCAGCACCGTCCTCAAGGTGCCGGACATCGTGGTGTGCGGGCACTATGGCTGCGGCGGCGTGCGGGCGGCCTGCCAGCCGAAGCTTCCCGCCTCCTACCTGGGCGACTGGCTGATGATCGCCGGTTGGGCGAAGCGCACCGTCGATCAGAGCCTGGCCCGGGACGGCCGCACGGCGGAGGGGGACGATTATCTCCGCCTGGTCGTGGAGGAGAACGTGCGCCTCCAGCTCCAACACCTCTCTCACCTCACCGTGGTGCGACGCCAGTGGGAGGAAACGCCCGGGGTTCCGCGCCTCCACGGCTGGGTGTACGACATCGGGACAGGACTCGTCAAGGTCGTCGCCACTGGCGATACTTAACGGCTATCCGGCAGGTCGCCGGCCTACCCAACCACGACCGAGGCCCCGCATGCCGACGAATAGTCTGACTGTCACCGACAACCGCACCGGCAAGAGTTACGAGATCCCGGTCGACGAGTGCGGCACGATCAAGGCGATGGACCTGCGCCAGATCAAGACCGCGCCCGACGACTTCGGCCTCATGACGTACGATCCGGCCTTCATGAACACGGCGGCGTGCCGGAGCGCGATCACGTTCATCGACGGCGACCGGGGAATCCTGGAGTACCGCGGCTACCCTATCGAGGAGATCGCCGAGCACGGGACGTTCCTGGAGGTCGCCTACCTGCTGAACGAGGGGGAGCTGCCGAACGCCGCCCAGCTCCACAAGTGGACGGACGACATCCGCTACCACACCTACGTCCACACGAACATCATCAAATTCCTAGAGGGGTTCCGGTACGACGCCCACCCGATGGGCATGCTCCTCAGCACGGTAGGGGCGCTCTCCACGTTCTACCCGGACGCGAGGCACGTCCACGACCCGGAGAACCGGTACATCCAGCGGGTGCGGCTGATGGCGAAGCTCCCGACCATCGCGGCGTTCTGCTTCCGGCACAACCGCGGCCTCCCCTACGAGTTCCCCCGGAACGATCTCGAGTACATCGGCAACTTCGTGAACATGACCTTCAGCATCGGAGGGAAGCACGAGCCGAACCCGGTGCTCCAACGCGCGCTCGAGATCTTGCTCATCCTGCACGCAGACCACGAGCAGAACTGCTCGACGAGCGCGGTGCGCGCGGTGGGCTCCTCGGCGGTGGACGTCTTCTCGGCGGTCTCGGCCGGGATCGCGGCCCTGTATGGGCCGCTGCACGGCGGCGCCAACGAGGCGGTGCTGCGCATGCTCGACGAAATCGGCTCCCGGGACCGGATCCCCGGCTTCATCGAGAAAGTGAAAAAGGGGGAAGGCCGGCTGATGGGCTTTGGCCACCGCGTATACAAGTCGTACGATCCGCGCGCCAAGCTCATCAAGAAAGTGGCCTACGACGTCTTCGCTGAGACCGGGATGAACCCCAAGCTGGAGATCGCCCTCGAGCTGGAGCGGATCGCGCTGCAGGATGATTATTTCATCTCGCGTAAGCTTTACCCGAACGTGGACTTCTACTCGGGGCTGATCTACCAGGCGATGGGCTACCCGACGGACTACTTCACGGTGCTCTTCGCGCTGGGCCGGCTGCCGGGATGGCTGGCGCAGTGGAGCGAGATGATCCAGGACAAGGAGCAGAAGATCGCGCGGCCGCGGCAGGTGTACGTGGGACCGGAGCGGAGGCCGTACGTGGCCATTGCCGAGCGGCCGTAGGCGGTGGGCAGCGCGGGGCGAACAGGAGGGGGCAGACGCGCAGACGCGCAGTGGGGGACAGGAGGCAGTCGGCAGTGAGCACACGGCGCGAGTTCGTGACGAGGACGGGAG
>JACORV010000071.1 GCA_016179225.1 Gemmatimonadota bacterium
CCCCCTGTCCGAGCTGTACGAGAACCTCGTCCCGTACCGCACCCATCGTTCGCAGCTCGGCCTCGAGTCGGGTGAGGACTACGAGATGGTCGTGCTGCGGCTCCTCTCGGGCGAGCGCGGGTACGCGTCCGTCGAGCCCGAAGAGGTTCAACAGGAGCTCGCGCGGGAAGCCGCGAGCGTGAACCCCGACACGGGGATCTTCCGGCGCTTCGGCGGCGCCAGGGTCCACCTGGATCCTGACCGCGTGAGCGACGCCCTCGGCGGTGCGGCGCCCGCGGAGGGCGAAGCCTCGGCGATCGAAGAAGCCGCCGAGGCCGCCGCGCCGACGTTTCCGTCCGCCGGCACGCCCGAGACCGACGCGGATGAGGACGCCCAGGCGCAGGTCCCCTTCGTGCTCGACGAAGTGGAAGAGGAAGCCGAGGAGCCCGTGGTCGCGCGGCCGCGCGAGATCCCGCCGCACGTGAGCGCCCCGTGCGCCTACTGCGGCGGCGAGCTCCCGGTGGGCCGCGCCGTCCTCTTCTGCCCCCACTGCGGACAGAACGTCGGCGTCGTGCACTGCCCCACCTGCGGCTCGGAGCTCGACGTGGGTTGGCGTTTCTGCATCACCTGCGGACAGAAGGTCTCGGGACTCGGTTGAAGCAGTACCGCATCGCCACGATTCCCGGCGACGGCATCGGTCCCGAGGTGATCGACGCCGCCGTCACCGTCCTCGAGACCGCCGCGCGCCGCTTCGACTTCGCGCTCGCCATCGAGCGCCTCCCCTACGGGGCCGACCACTACCTCGCCACCGGCGAGACGCTTCCCGAGCCCGCCTTCACCCACTTGCGAGACGACGCTGACGCGATCCTTTTGGGCGCGGTCGGCGACCCGCGCGTACCCGGCAACGAGCACGCGCGCGACATCCTGCTCGGCCTGCGGTTCCGGCTGGACCTGTACGTCAACCTCCGGCCGGTTACTTTGCTGCACCCGGATCTCACTCCCCTCAAGGCGGTCAGGCGGTCGGGCGGTCAGGCGGTCAGCGGTGATGTCCGCGTGACCACCCGACCGCCTGACATCGACTTCGTAATCTTCCGCGAGAACACCGAGGGGATGTACCTGGGTCGCGGGCGCACGGAGGGCGATGAGTACATCGCGGAGGAAGTGAATACCGGCAGAGGCGTGGAGCGGATCATCCGGGCGGCGTTCGAGTGGGCGAAGGCGCACGGCAAGACGCGCGTCGTGATGAGCGACAAGTCGAACGCCGTCCCGGCGCACACGATCTGGCAGCAGAAGTTCAGGCAGGCGGCCGCCGAGTTCCCGGGAATCACGCCGGAGCACCGCTACGTGGACGCCCTGGCGATGGAGATGGTGCGCGAGCCGGAGCGGTTTCAGGTCATCGTGACCAACAACCTCTTCGGCGACATTCTTTCGGACCTGGGCGCGGGCCTGGTGGGCGGCCTCGGCATCACGCCCTCGGCCAACCTGCATCCCGGCCGCGTGGGACTCTTCGAGCCGGTCCACGGCTCGGCCCCCGCCTTGGCGGGCAAGGACGTAGCGAACCCCTACGCCGCGATCCTCACCTCGGCCATGATGCTCACCGAGCTGGGGGAGCCCGACGCGGCCCGCGCGCTCGAACGCGCCGTGCGCGCCGGCCTTTCCGCCGGCGTGCGGACGCCCGACCTGGGCGGCACCGCGGGGACGCGCGCCGCGGCGGCCTGGGTCGCCGAACACGTGGCGACGGAAGATCGGGCGTAGCGCTTCCTTGCTGCTCTCCGCGCCTCGGGTGATATTCGGTGGCTGGCCGCGAAGCGGCGGCCATCGAACCCGAACACGGCGGAGCACTCGACATATGAAGACGCAGGGCAAGGAAGTGGATGTCGTTTTCCTGAGCGGAGTTAGGACGCCGTTCGGGACCTTCGGCGGGACCCTCAAGGACTTCACGGCAATCGATCTCGCAGCCCACGCGTCGCGGGCGGCGCTGGAGCGCTCCGGCCTCAGGGCCGAGGCGATCGATCACGCGGTCTTCGGCAACGCCCTCCAGACCTCGGCTGACGCGATCTACTTCGCGCGGCACGTGGCGCTGAAGGCGGGTCTTCCGATCGAGACGCCAGCGCTCACCGTGAACCGCCTCTGCGGCTCCGGCTTCGAGGCCATCACGCAGGGCGCGCAGCAGATCCTCCTGGGCGAGTCGAACGCAGTGCTCGCCGGCGGGGGCGAGTCCATGAGCCAAGCGCCGCACGTGGTGCGCGGCGCGCGCTGGGGCATCCGCCTCGGTCCGGCGGCTCCGCTCGAGGACCTGCTCTGGGAGTCGCTCAAGGACCCGCAATGCGGCTTCTCGATGGCCGAGACGGCCGAGAACCTCGCCGACAAGTACCAACTCACCCGCCAGGAAGTGGACGCCTACGCCGAGCGGTCGCAGCGGCTGGCGAAGCAGGCGTGGGACGAGTGCGTCTTCCAGGACGAGGTCGTCAGCGTCACGGTGAAGGACCCGAAGACGCGGCAGGCGGTGGAGTTCCGTGCCGACGAGCACATGCGGCCCGAGACCACGCTCCAGGCACTCGCGAAGCTGAAGCCGTACTTCAAGAAGGACGGGCTGGTGACGGCGGGGAACGCGAGCGGGATCTGCGACGGCGCGGCGGCTTGCGTGATCGCGTCGGAAACGGTGGCGAAGGAGAAGAGGCTGAAGCCGCTGGGCCGTCTGGTGGGGTGGGCGGTGGCGGGGGTGGAACCCAAGTACATGGGCATCGGTCCCGCGCCGGCGATCCGCAAGCTGCTGGAGAAGACCGAGATTACGGTCGACCAGGTGGACCTCATCGAGGTGAACGAGGCCTTCGCGCCGCAGTACGTCGCGGTCGAGAAGGAGCTTGGCCTCCCGCGCGAGAAGGTCAACGTGCACGGGGGCGCGATCGCCATCGGCCACCCGCTCGCCGCCTCGGGCACCCGGATCACCGTCCATCTGCTGCACGCGCTGCGGCAGCGAGGCGGCCGTTTCGGGGTCGGTAGCGCCTGCATCGGCGGCGGTCAGGGGATCGCCGTCATGGTCGAGGCGTTCGCGAAGTAGGAGGCAGCGATGGACGTCATCCAGATCCTGGGGCTCGCCGCGGCGGTCTACGCGCTCTCGAGCCTTCGGATCATCAAGCAGTACGAGCGCGGCGTCTCGTTCTTCCTGGGCCGGTACTGGAACACCAAGGGCCCGGGGTTGAAGTTCCTGCCGACGTTCATCGCGCACATGCACCGGGTGTCGCTGCGGATCGTCGCGATGGACATCCCGCCGCAGGACGTGATCACGCGCGACAACGTGTCGGTGAAGGTGAACGCGGTGCTGTACATGCGGGTGAAGGACGCGGCGACCGCCATCATCCAGATCGAGAACTACCTCTACGCCACGAGCCAGCTGGCCCAGACGACGCTCCGCAGCGTGCTCGGCGAGCACCAGCTCGACGATCTCTTGGCCGAGCGTGAGAAGATCAACGACTTCCTGAAGCGCATCATCGACGCGCGCACCGACGACTGGGGCATCGAGGTCACTGCGGTCGAGGTGAAGGACGTGGACCTGCCGCCGGAGATGAAGCGGGCGATGGCGCGGCAGGCCGAGGCCGAGCGCGAGCGGCGGGCGAAGATCATCAACGCCGAGGGCGAGCTCCAGGCGTCCCAGAAGCTGACGCAGGCGGCGCACATCATGGGCGCCGAGCCCGTAGCCATCCAGCTACGCTACCTACAGACGGTATCCGAGATCGCCTCGGAGAAGAATTCGACGACGTTCTTCCCGCTGCCGATCGACCTGCTGCGCCCGTTCGTGCAGGGGCTCGCCCAGGGCGGGGGCAACGCGTCCCCGGCCGCGGCGCAGGGCGCGGCGGAAGCGCAGCCGCGCATCCCCGCGACCGGCCCGCGCCCGTCGCTGAGCCCGCCCGGCACCAAGCCCTCGCTGCCCGGCGTGACACGCGATCCCGACGGCGTGAACGTGATCGACCTCCGGGAGAAGCGCGACTAGCCACGGTGCCCGACAACCTGAGTCGCCGCATCGACCGTGAGGCGCTGGAGCGCATCATCCAGCGGGCGGCGGAGCTGCAGGCCGGCGAGATGGACACCGGCGAGGGGATGACCGAGCCGGAGCTGCTCAAACTGGGAGCCGAGGTCGGCATCCCGTCCAAGTACCTTCGCCAAGCGCTCTACGAGGAGCGTGCCGACGCTGGCGTGGCCGAGGAGGGCGGCTTCCTGGCCCGGTGGATCGGTCCTGGGCGGGTAAGCGCGGGGCGGGTCGTGCCGGGCGATCGCACGGCCGTCGAGCAGGCACTCGAACACTGGATGATCGAGACCGAGGCCCTGGCCGTGAAGCGCCGGTTGCCGGACGCGACGGTGTGGGAGCGGCAGAAGGGCTTCTTCGCCGAGATGAAGCGCGGCTTCGGCGTGGGCGGGCGGAGCTACGAGCTGGCCAAGGCGCAGGACGTCACGGTGCGGGTGACGCAGCTCGAGCCGGGCTTCTGCCACGTCGAGATGACGGCCGACCTCACGCCGACGCGCGGAGGCGCGGCGGTGAGCGCGGTGGCGGCCACTGGCGCGCTCGGCCTGGTCGGCATCGGTATGGTCTCGCTGGTGTCGTCCGTAGGCGCCCTGCTGGCGCCGCTCGCGCTGGTGCCCTTGGCGGCGGCGGCCGGCTCGCCACTCCTGGCGTCCCGCGCCTACCGGCGCCGCCGGGAGCGCATGCAGCTCAACCAGGAACAGGTGCTCGACCGGCTCGAACGGGGCGAGATCAAGCCGCGGCACCAGCTCGCCGGCCCGCGCGGGCCGGCGTTCGTGCGCATCGCCGCGGAGATCCGCAAGGCGATCGCGGAGATCAGCGAACCTACCCGGCAGCCGCCGCGCGGCTTGCCCCCAACCACCTGACCATCACTCCATCCGAGAGCACATGACCGAGATCAAGACGGTCGGCGTCCTCGGCTGCGGTCTCATGGGTAGCGGCGTCGCCCAGACCGCGGCGGCCGCCGGCTTCACCACCGTGGTCCGCGAAGTCAGCGAGGAGCTGCTCGCCAAGGGCAGGGGCGCCCTCACGGGCTCGCTCAGCAAGGCGGTAGAGAAGGGCAAGCTCGACGCCGCCGCCCGCGACGCGACGCTGGGCCGGCTGCGCTTCACCACCAAGGTCGCGGACCTCAAGGACGCCGACATCGTCATCGAGGCGGTGACCGAGGACCTCGACCTCAAGAACGCACTGTGGAAGGAGCTCGACGCGCTCTGCCCGGCGCACACCATTTTCGCGTCGAACACGTCGAGCCTGACCATCGCCGCCATGGCCGCGGCGACGAAACGACCCGACCGGTTCGTCGGGCTGCACTTCTTCAACCCCGTCCCGGTGATGAAGCTGGTGGAGGTGGTCCGGACGGTGACGACGTCGCCGGAAACCTTCGACCGGTCCTTCGCTTTTGCCAAGGCGCTCGGCAAAGAGGCGGTCGCCGCGAAGGACAACTCGGGCTTCATCGTCAACTTGCTGCTGGTGCCGTATCTGCTCGACGCGATCCGCCACCTCGAGCATGGCGTGGCGAGCGCGCCGGACATCGACAAGGCGATGCAGCTGGGCTGCGGCTATCCGATGGGCCCGTTCGTGCTGCTCGACTTCGTGGGGTTGGACACGACCTACAAGATCGCTGAGATCATGTTCGCCGAATACCGCGACCACCGGTACGCGCCGCCGCCGCTGCTGAAACGCATGGTGCTCGCGGGGTACTACGGGAAGAAGTCGGGGAGGGGCTTCTACGACTACTCGACCACCCCACCCACGCTCAACAACCTGGGGCTCTGAAGACATGTTCGGATACGACTGGCCGCGCCTCCACGCCGCCCTCAACGACTTTCCCGCCGCGCTCCTCCTGGTGTCGGTGCTCTTGGACCTGCTGGGCGTCTTCACGAAGCGGGACTCGCTCAAGGCCGCCGGCTTCTGGACGCTGATCGTCGGGGTGCTGGGAACCGGCGGCGCGGTGCTGGCGGGCGAGATGGCCGAGGAGGCCGTCGAGCACAGCGACGAGGCGCACGCGGTGATGGAGACGCACGAGACGCTCGGCATCATCGTGCTGGTGTTGTTCGGACTGCTCGCGCTCTGGCGGATCGTGCGCAAGGGTGTATGGGGGGCGAAGGAGCAGCCGGTCGCGCTCACCGCGGGCGTCATCGGTGTGTCGCTGATGGTCTACACATCCTACATCGGCGGCTCGCTGATGTTCGATCACGCTCTCGGCATCAAGGCATCGCAGATGGAGGAGATCATGGAGCAGCGCGGCGCCGAGTCCCACGCACGCGGCGAAGCGGCGCCCGCGCCGCCGGGACCGGGCCGCGTGGCGGGCGCCGACACGGCCGCAATGGCTGCGCCGGCGGACTCGGGCACGACGCACACGCACGCCGACGGCGCCAAGCACACGCACGACAGGTGAAAGGCGCCCAGGAGAAGGGGGCGCGGTGGCTCACCCGGGTCCCGCGGTGGGTCGCGATCGCCGCGATAGCTGCCGGCTGCGCGAGTCTGGGAGGAGTGCGCCCGCGCTACGGGCCGGTTCCGGGCAGCATCCTGCTACAGCTCGACTCCCTGCCTGAAGCCGTGATCCGAGTGCTGGCCACGGAGGTACAGACGGCGGGGCTGCGCCTCCGCTTCGTGTCGCCCGAGGAGGGGTACCTCGAAACCGAATGGTACAACCTCGGCACGCGACAGTCGGAACAGCCCGGCGCGCGGGACCTGGATCGCGTGGTGAAGCTCCGCTTCTTCGCCGATCCGGTGGCCGGCAAGACCCGCCTCCTGGCCGAGTGCGTCAACCGCTACGTGTACGACCCTAGCCTGCCCGAGCGAGAGCTGGAACGCATGGTGCCGGACGCGAGTCCGGGTCGCGGGCTCCTCGACGAGGTGCTGCGGCAAGCGAGGCGGAGACTCACCCCATGATGACCCCTGCACGCCTGTCACGGCTGTGCGTCTGCCTCTTTCTCATGTCTCTCGGCTGCTATCGTGCGCCGGCCCGCACGCACCCGCTGCCCGGCGCCCTCCAAGCGACCACCGAACGGAGCGTGCGAGAGGCGGCGAGCGCGGCGCTCGCGACCTTCAACGCCGATGGGATCGGGATCGAGCAGTTCCGGCCGGACACCGGCCTGGTGGAGTCCGCGTGGTTCGACGTCTCGCGGCTGGAAACGGGCGCGATCGATTATCCGCCCGACGAGCGAATCGTGCGCTTCCGGTTCCTCGCCACGGCAGACACCACCGGCGGGCCGACCATGATCTACTTGGAAGTCGTGCAGCCCGCGGTGGACCCGTTGGGCGGGCGGCGCCGCGAGCGCGTGGCGCCGCGGGATCACCCGGCGATGGATGTGGCGCGGCGGTTGATGGATAGGCTGGCGCAGCGGCTGGGACGGTAAGCGGTTGAAGGAGAAAAGGCGTTGAAGGTTGAAGAACGAGAGGCGTTAAAGAAGGCGGCTATCGGACGTACGTCTTTACCCACTCCTCGAACTTCTCCAGGTCCACCAGCGCATCCTTGCAGGGGCCCGACGGCAGGCGCATCGTGAGCCCGAGGACCGGCACCTTGGCGGCGACGTCGTGCAGGCCGCTCACCATGTCTCGCTCGCACGCCACCGCCACCACCGCCCGGGGGCGCCGCTCTCGGATCGCGCGCCGCGCCAGCTGCCCGCGCGTCGCCACGAACACCGGCACCTCATAGCGGCCCGCGACCTCGAGCACGCCGTCCAGCGTCGCCTTCGAGAGGCAGCGCGGGATCAGCACCAGCAGCTCGCCCTTACCCACCTTCCGGCGGCGCCGCGCCGCCAGCCCGTTGTACACCTCGACCGCCGCGTGCTCGACCCAGTCGCGAACCCCGAACCGGCGCGCGAGCTGGGAGGTCCAGCGCATGAGCCGAAGGAACGGCCCGCGCTCGGCGAGGCGCTCGGGTAGCAGCAGCCAGGGACCGTAGAACGATCCAAGGAGCAGACCGAACCAGAGCCACGAGACGATGGAAAAGGCGGAGAGACCCAGGAGCAGCGCCAAAGGCAGCGGCGCCCAGAGCCAAGCGAGGCGCGGCGCCACCACGAAGAGCGCGCCGTACCCCGCGCCGTTCACGACCGCGAGGGTCAGCGCCGCGTACCGGAAGAAGCGCCCCGGCGGAGCCGAGAAGTCACCCATCCCCGGCAGCGGCTTGCCGTTCCACTCGTCCCACTCGTGCCCGAGCCGGCGATCCACTTCGACGTGGATCAGCTCGGCCTTGTTGGCACGGACGTGGGTGGCGGAAGTCGCCATGGAATCGCCAGTATCACCGCCCCTCGCGCGCTTGTCAACCCGAAGGCGCGGCCGTTAGCTTGCGCCCGTGCAGCGTCCCTCCGGCTTCCGCGGAATCTTTCGCACCGACGACGTCGCCCGTGCCCTGTATTCGGAGGGTGCCGGCATCTTTCGCATCGTTCCCGCGGCCGTGGCGGTGCCGTTTGACGGGGAAGACGTCGTGCGGCTGGTCCGCTGGGCCGGGGAGACGGGCCATCCGCTCGTGCCGCGTGGCGCGGGGAGCGGGATGCCGGGCGGCAACGTCGGGCCGGGTGTCGTGGTGGACCTCACGCGCGCCTTCCGCGACGCGCCGGTCGTGGACGCCGAGCGGCGCACGGCGCGGGCCGGAGCGTCGGTGACCTATCGGGAACTCGACGCGGCGGTCGCGAGGCACGGCCTGCGCCTGCCCCCGGACCCCTCCAGCGGAGCGTTCTGCACCCTGGGCGGGATGGTGAGCACCAACGCCGCGGGAGCGCACAGCTTCAAGTACGGCGCCATGCGGCAGTGGGTGGAGGCGGTGGAGTTCATCACCGCCGACGGCGAGATGGGCCGCGCCGGGCGCGAGGACCTCCCTCCCGAGGTACTCACGGCCGCCGAGCGCCGGCTCCACGCCGACGTGGC
>JACORV010000003.1 GCA_016179225.1 Gemmatimonadota bacterium
GGCCAGGCCCTTCGCCTCCTCGACCGTGATGACCCCGTCTTTGCCGACCTTCCCCATCGCCTCGGCGATGAGATCGCCGATCTCCTGGTCGTTGTTCGCCGAGATGGCGCCGACCTGGGCGATCTCCTTCTTGCCCGCCGTCGACGCCGACATCTTCTTCAACTCCTCGACGACTGTCTCGACCGCCTTGTCGATGCCCCGCTTCAGCGCCATCGGGTTGCTGCCCGCGGTGACGTTCTTGAGGCCTTCGCGGAAGATGGCCTGCGCCAGCACCGTCGCCGTCGTGGTGCCGTCACCGGCGAGATCCGAGGTCTTCGTCGCGACTTCCTTCACCATCTGGGCGCCCATGTTCTCGATCGCGTCGGGCAGCTCCACTTCCTTCGCGACCGTGACGCCGTCCTTGGTGACCGTCGGGTTCCCGAACTTCTTGTCCAGGACGACGTTCCTGCCCTTCGGGCCGAGGGTGATCTTCACCGCTTCGGCCAACTGGTCGACGCCCCGCTTGAGCTTGGCGCGGGCATCGACGCTGAACGTGAGTTCCTTTGCTGGCATGATGCGTGTTCCTCCGATTGCGGATCCTCAGCCGATCTTGGCGAGGACGTCCGATTCCTTAACGATGAGAATGGCGTCGTCCTCGACGGTCACTTCGGTGCCGCTGTACTTCCCGTACAGCACCCGGTCGCCCACCTTGAGCTCGAGCGGGATCTTCTCGCCCTTCTCGTACCTCCCGGGCCCGACTGCGATGACCTCACCCTGCTGCGGCTTTTCCTTGGCGGTGTCGGGGATGTAGAGCCCCCCGCGCATCGTTTCCGTCTCCTCGAGCGGACGGATGGCGACCCGGT
Organism: Gemmatimonadota bacterium; assembly: GCA_016179225.1. Taxonomy (GTDB): domain Bacteria; phylum Gemmatimonadota; class Gemmatimonadetes; order Gemmatimonadales; family JACORV01; genus JACORV01. The sequence goes on from JACORV010000003.1 coordinate 843, forward strand.
CCGCCAAGGGATGGACCTTCACCTTGGACTTTGTGGCGGTGGCCATACCTACGTGACCTCCTGTGACGGTTTGGCACTGTCCTGTGTTGCTAGCACTCAGCACCAGAGAGTGCTAACGAGAGCCTAAGTGTACGAACCTCCACGTGTTATGTCAAGGCTGCACGTGACCTACCGCAAGTTGCGAACTGGTAATTGGTTACAAGGCGAACGCCAGCAGCACCGCCACGTCCGTCACGGCCCACGCGGTGAGCGCCGCGTACATCCCGCGCTGGTGCTCGGCGGGGCTCATGGCCTCGCGCCGCCGATACCAGGGAACCAACACGCGCATCCACAGGGCCAGGGCGACGCCCAGTGCCGCCCATTGCCAGAGCTGCGCGAGCCGGAGGCTCGCGGCGGCGGCGAAGAGCACGAACGCGAGGACCATGGCGACGATCGAGATGGCCAGGCTGCGTCGCATGCCGAGGATGAGCGCCAGCGTCCGGTCGCCGCGGCGCCGGTCCTCCTCGAACTGGTAGAGCTGGGTGAGCGGATACAGCGCCGCGAAGAGCGGGCAGAACGCCAGCAGCACCAGGCCGTGCGCCGTGTCGAGGGGCCGTCCGGTGGCCGCCCACCCCGCATAGGGCGTGAACGTGCCGAACCCCCACATGTTGATGAGCCAGTCCACCCCGCCCACCGCCTTGAGGCGCAGCGGCGGCACGGAGTAGGCCAGGCTCATCGCGAAGCAGATCGCGTAGACCTGCGTGAATCCCGACGGCAGGGTGAAGGCCAGCAGCTGCCCGCCGATGAGGAGCGCCAGCGAGAAACGCAGCAGATGGGGCGGCGGCGCAGGCGGCGCGGCTAGATAACCGATGTCACCTTCGTCTTGGTCGAAGACGCTGTTGATCGCGAGCGTCCCGCCGTTGAGCAGGACCACCCAGAGCAAGAGCGCCCAGAGCCCCTCGCCGAGCCGCGCGCCGGCGAGCGCCGGCCGGAGCCCGACGGCGAGGACGAACCCGAGCGCCGTGTGCGCCGCCATGATCGGCCACTCCGCCGGGCGCAAGTGCAGGACGTAGGAGAACGAGTCTCCCGGCAGCAGCCGGTAGCCGGCGCGACGCCACGCGTTGAGCGTGCGGGCGTCTGCGGTCACCTCCTGCCCTTTCCCTCCAACAGCACGGCGGCGATGCGGAGGCCCTGCAGGGTGAGGTCCGGGTGCACTTCCTCGATCTCCGACGAAAACTTGGCGACCAGCGACGCGAAGCCGCCGGTGGCGATGACCTTCGGCACGTCGCGGGTCGGCCACTCGGCTTTGAGCCGCCGCACCAGGCCATCCACGGCGTCGGCGGCGCCGAAGACCAGCCCCGCGCGGATGCAGTCCTCGGTCCGGCGGCCCAGCGCCTTGGTCGGCGCGGTGAGCTCGGTGGCGGAGAGCTTCGCCGCGCGGCGCACCAGGTTCTCGCCCGCAGTCTTGATCCCGGGGGCGATGACCCCGCCGAGAAAGCGGCCGTCCTTGGTGATGCAGTCGAGCGTGGTCGCCGTGCCGAAATCCACGACGATCGTATCGGCCCCGAAAAGGCGGCTGGCGGCGATCGTGTTGACCATGCGGTCCGCCCCGACCGTCTGGGGCTCCTCGACGTCCAGGGTGATGGGAAGCGGCGAGTCGGGGCTGATGACCACGGGCGTCGTGCCCGTCGCGTCGAGCAGCCCGTCCGCCAGCGCGTCGGTCGTGGTCGGGACGACCGACGCCACGATGCTGCCGTTCACCTCGGTGATGTCGAGCCCGGCCTGGTCGAAGAGAGCGCGCAGCAGCGCGGCCCACTCGTCCGTCGTGCGATCCGGGTGGGTCATGATCCGCCAGCTGCGCTCGAGCTCTTCCCCAGCGAAGAGCCCGATGGTGATTTCGGTGTTTCCAACGTCGAGAGCGAGGAGCATGGGAGCCAAAGGCTAGGACGCCAGGACCCGCCGGTCAAGCGCGCCGTCGGCGCGGCGCACCAGGAGCGCCCCGTCGCGATCCAGCCCCACGGCGTTCGCTGCTCCCTCTGCGCCGCGCCAGCAGGCGACCCGAAAACGCGCTCTCTCTGCGTCGTCCAGCTCCGGTGGCCGTGGGTCCAGGGCGGGAATTCGGTGCGCCAGCGCCGCGAGGAGGGCGAGCCGCGTCACGGCGGCCGCCACATCCGCTAGCGCGATCGCCTGTTCCCGCACGGCCGCGGGCACGGGGCCCCGCACGTTGACGCCGATGCCGATGGCGACCCATCCAAGCTGCTCGCCCGACCAGCGCGCCTCGCACAGAATGCCCCCGGCCTTGCGCCCGGCGACCATGAGGTCGTTGGGCCACTTCAGCCGGGGGGCCGCCTCGGGCGCGGCCTCGGCGACCGCGTCTACCGTTGCGAGACCGGCGCGAATTGCGAGCGCCCCGCCGGCCGGCGGAAGCGCAGGTCGGACCAGTACGGCCAGCCAGAGCCCCGTCTCCGCCGGCGAGTACCAGGTGCGTCCCTGCCGGCCGCGTCCGGCGGTCTGCTCGTCGGCGAGCACCAGCGCGCCAGCCGGTGCCCCGCTCTCACCCAGCTCGTGCGCGAGGTCGAGTGTGGAAGGGAGACTGGACCGGAAGACGACGAGCGGCGCTCCAGTGAGCCGCTCCAGCCCCCGCTCGTCCAGACCGTCGTAGGTCACGACCCGCCGCGCACGGCCGCGATGGCGAGCGTCGTCGCGCCCAGGACCCACAGGTACGGCGCAAACCGATGGAACGCGCGGGCCCTGAGGAGACGGCGCAGGAGATCGATGGCGAAGAGGCCGCTCGCGAAGGCCGACGTGAACGCGACGGCGAGCGGTACCGCTCCGATCTGGGCGATGCCGCTGGAGAGGTCCCTGAGCTCGAGGAGCGCGGCGCCGGCGATGGCCGGCACGCCGAGGACGAAAGAGAACTCCGCCGCTCGCACCGGGTCCATGCCGCGCCAGAGCGCCGTGGTAATGGTGCACCCCGAGCGGGAGATCGCGGGGGCTATCGCGGCGGCCTGTCCGACGCCGATCGCGAACGCCTCCCACAGGTTGGGCCGCTCGCGGGTGCCGTTCATCCGACCGCGCGCACTCCAGAGGATGCACCCCATGACGATGAACGCGGCGCCGATGAACAAGAGCGAACGGTAAAGGTTCTCCATCTGATGCCGCGCCAGGAAGCCCACCACCGCCGCCGGCACCGAACCCACGGCGTACAGGCCGACGTCGGCCCAGGCCCGGCGCTCACCCTTGAGCGCGCCCGTCGCGAGCCGGATGATGGGCTCGCGGAAGGCGATCAGGATGGCCGCGAGGGTAGCCACGTGCACGGCGACGTCGAGGAAGATCCCCGTGATCGCGCCGCTCGCGCGCAGGCCCAGGAGGTTCTCGGCGAGCGCGAGGTGGCCGTCCGACGAGATGGGGAGAAATTCGGTGAGGCCCTGCACCACACCGAGTATGAGCGCGTCAATCGGGTTCACAGCCGGTCCCAGAGCAGTGCGAGGAGGCCGACGGCCATGGCGGTCTTGAGCGCGGCGCGCGCGCCGCCGAGCCGCTCTCCAAGGAGCCGCACGATGAGGACGCAGATCCCGACGTCGAGCGCGAGCGCGGCGAGGCCGTAGCGGCGGCCATACCACCCGGCCACCCACGGCGCCAGCGCGACGGGCACGAAGACGATCAGGCTCGCGGCGGCGACGACGAAGCCGGCGTGTTCGCCGCGCACGATCGGCACGGTGCGCCGGTCCGCCGCGCGGTCGCCGGGCATGTCCTCGAGGTCCTTCACCATCTCGCGCGCGAAGTGCAGTAGTGCGGCGAGCGCGAAGGGAACCAGCCCCGCCCGCCACCACCCCACGGCCGCCGCGCCGTAAACCAGCGGCAGGCTCGCGACCGCAGCGACGGCGAGGTTGCCGAGGAGTCCCCGCTGCTTGAGCACTGGGGAGTACACCAGCATGACGACCAGTGCCGCGAGAGCGATGCCGAACACCGGCTCGCCCACCCACCACGCCGCGAAGAGGCCCAGGCCCCCCGCCACCCCGCCGATCACGAGCGCCGCCTCGCGCGAGAGCTCCCCGCTGGGCAGCGGACGCGCCGGCCGGTTGACCCGGTCGGCCTCGACGTCGAAGAGGTCGTTAGCGGTGTTGCCCGCCGCGCCAAGGCCAAGCGCGGAGACCATCGCCCACAGCAGCGCGGCGGGGAGTGACGGGCGCCCCAGGGCCAGCGTTCCGCCGATCGCGACGCCGGCGGCGGCCAGGAGGAGGTTCTTCAGGCGGACGAGCTGCGCGGCGCTAGCGATCCACGACCGCGGCATAGAGCTCTTCGTACTGCGGGACGACGCGCTCGGTGGCGAAGTCCGCCGCGCGCGCGCGAGCAGCGGCCGACGCCTGGCGCCAGCGCTCCGCGTCGGCGAGCAGCTCGACGGCTCCCGCCGCGAGCCCATCCACGTCCCCGACCTCGCCCAGGAAGCCGTTGATCCCGTGCTGGACCACCTCGGGCAGCCCGCCGACGCGGTGCGCCACGACCGGCACGCCGGTGGCGAGCGCCTCGAGCGCCGAGAGCCCGAACGACTCGCTCTGGCTGGGTAGCAGGTAAAGATCTGCCCAGCGCAGCACCTCGGCCACGTCCTCCACCTTGCCGAGGAACCGCGCGCGCGCCGAGAGGCCGAGCTTGTCCACCTCGCGTTCGGCGGCGTCCCGGTCGGGCCCGTCGCCGACGAGAATGAGCCGCGAGGGGATCCGCGCGTTAACCCGGGCGAAGATGTGCACCACGTCGAGCACGCGCTTGACCGGACGCATGTTCGAGATGTGCATCAGCACCTTCTCGCCCGGCGGGAAGCTCGCGCAGCGCTCCACGGGCGGTTTGAACTCCTCGAGGCTCACGAAGTTCGGGATCACCTCGATACCGCAGCCGGTGCAGCCGAAGGCGCGATAGGTCTCGTCTCGCAGGTACGCCGAGACCGCCGTGACTGCGTCCGATTGCTCGATCGAGAACTTGGTGATCGTGTAGTAGGACGGGTCCTGCCCGACCAGCGTGATGTCGGTGCCGTGCAGGGTCGTCACGATGGGCAGCGGGCGCTCCTCGGCGAGGAGCTGCTTGGCGAGCCAACCGGAGAGGGCGTGCGGGATGGCATAGTGCGCGTGGATTACATCGAGGCGCGCCTTCACCGCCACCTCGTGCAACATGACGGCGAGGGCCAGCGAGTACGGCGGGTGCTCGAAGAGCGGGTACGACCCGATCTTCACCTCGTGGAACGTGACGCGCTCGCTGAAGCGCAGCCGGAAGGGCAGCGCGTAGGAGATGAAGTGCACATCGTTGCCGCGCCCGGCGAGCGCGAGGCCGAGTTCGGTCGCGACGGCGCCGGAGCCGCCATAGGTTGGGTAGCAGACGATGCCGATGCGCAAAGAGGCGTTAGCCCCCTGGGGTTGGCTGATGGCCGGTAGCCGGTGGCCGGTGGCCGGTAGTCGTCAACCGTCCACCGTCGGCCGTTCGTCATTCCGCAGTGCCGCACGATACCCGGAGAGCACCTCCCGCGCCAGCGCATCAGGGTCACGCGAGGCGTCGAATTGCGCAACAGGGTCGCTGATCTGGTGGCGGAACCAGGTTTCCTGCCGCTTGGCGTAGCGCCGCGTGGCCAGCGCGATCGCCGCCGGCAGCGCGCCCGCACCGAGGCGGCTATCCAGGTGCTGGACCACCTCGCGGTAGCCCACGCCGGAGAAACCGGGAGCGCCAGGCGGGACGCCGGCGTCGCGCAATCTCCGCACCTCATCCACCAGACCCGCGGCGAGCATCGCCTCGGTCCGCGCCGCGATCCGCTGGGCGAGCGCGGGGCGCGGGAGGGTGAGGAGGACGTACCATGGGGTATGCGCGCTTCGGGGCGCCCGCGCCACACGCTGGAGCGTGGTCAGCGCGTGGCCGGTGAGCAGGACGACCTCCGCGGCCCGCGCCGCGCGCTGTGCTCCCCCACCCCGGAAACCAGCGTCGAGCCGGCGCGCCCACCGCCCGATCTCCGCCGCGGGAAGTCGGGCCAGCGCCGCGCGGAGGCGCTCGCGGCGCGCGAGGTCGAGCAGGGGCTCCTCGAAGAGGCCGTCGAACAGCGCGCGAACGTAGAAGCCCGTGCCCCCGACAACCAGCGGGAGCCGACCGCGCGCCACGATCCCCGCGAGCCAGACCTCGGCGTCTCGCGCGAACCGGCCGGCGGAATACCGCTCCTCGGGACCCACCAGATCGAGCCCGTGGTACGGGATCGCCGCCCGCTCCGCCGCCGTGGGTTTCGCGGTCCCGATGTCGAGCCACCGATAGATCTGCCGCGAGTCCGCGGACACGATCTCCACGTCGGCCAGACGGGCCAGCGCGGTAGCAAGGCTGGTCTTGCCGATGCCGGTAGGGCCGATGAGGGTTGGAACAAGCACGTCGGTTGAAGAGTCCAAGAGTTGAAGAGTTGAAAGTAATCACGTTTCAACTCCTTAACTTTTCAACTATTCAACCCTATCGCCTCCCAAACCGCCGCTCCAGCTCCGCGATCGGCAACTGCACGATCGTCGGGCGGCCATGGACATCGTGCGCGGGGAGCGCGCTCGCAAAGAGGCGGCCCACCAGCTCGTCCATCTCCGGGCGGGTGAGCGCCTGGCCCGCCTTGATCGCGGCCCGGCACGCGAAGGTCGCCGCGAAGCGCTCAAGGCGGTTGGCGAGCCCGCCGAACCGATTGCCCGCTAGGTCCGCCACCACCTCGCGCAGGCAGCGCTCGGCGTCGAAGCGGGGGTGGGGCGCGGGCACCGCGTTCACGATCACCGCCCGCCCGCCGAACGGCTCCAACTCGAAACCGAGCCGCTCCAGCAGCTCACGGTGCGCGTCGATGGCGTCGAGCTCGGCGGGCGCGAACTCGATCGTCAGCGGAAAGAGCAGCTTCTGGGACGTGCCCGCGCCGGATTCGAGGGTGTGGACCGCACGCTCGTAGAGCACCCTTTCGTGGGCCGAGTGCTGGTCGACGATGAGCAGGCCCTGCGCGCCCTCGACGAGGATGTACGCCTGATGGACCTGGGCGACGATACGCAGGCCGCCGGGCGCGAGGGCGGGCACCGCGCCGTCGTCGGCGACGGCGGGCTCCTCCTCTCCCGCGACGCTGGTAGACGGCTCGGCCGGTGTCGTGGTCTCACCGGTGCCGCCGAAAAACAGGTCGGCGGCGGCGCGATGCACGGTCGCTTCAGGCTTGCCGTATGCGGGAAGCGGCACGGCGCGATGCTCCCAGGGCACCCCGGGCCCGAGCGGCGCCGCCGCCACGAGCTCGCCCAAGGCGCGGTGCACGGCCTCTTCCACCGCCGCTTCCACGGCGAACCGGTCGCGGAACCGCACCTCGAGCTTCGCGGGATGGACGTTCACATCCACGTCGGCGGCCGGGACGGTGAGCGCGAGGACGAGGCTGGGCCGGCTCCCCGCCGGAATCGTGGCGCGGTAGCCGCGCTCCGCGGCACGCGCGAGGAAGTGGTCGCGGAAGGGCCGCCCATTCACAAGGAGGTAGACGCTGCGTCCGCCCGGCGCGGCGTCCGCCGGCCGCTGCGCGAGTCCCGCAACACCGATCCCATTCTGTTCCCACGCGACCGGAACGAGCGTGGCTGCCAGCTCGTGCCCCAGGAGCTGCGCCACGCGCGCCTCGAGCGAGGGCGCCGGGAGCGCCTCGATGAGGCGCCGGCCGTCGGCGAGCAGCGTGAGACCCAGATCGGGAAGGGCGAGCGCCAGGGTGGTCACGACTTCCGCGCAGGCGCGCGTCTCGCTGCGCGCGGAGCGAAGGAACTTGCGGCGCGCGGGGGTATTGTAGAACAACGAGCGCACCGTGACCGTGGTCCCGCGTTGCCGGACCACGTCCTCCACCGCGGCCATCAGGCCGCCGGTCGCGACGATGCGGGTTCCGACTGGCTCGTCCTCGGCCGCGGTGTCCATCTCGAAGCGCGCGACCGCGGCGATGCTTGGCAGCGCCTCGCCGCGGAAGCCGAACGTCGCGATCCCGACGAGGTCGTCGGCCGTGCGGACCTTGCTGGTGGCGTGGCGGTCCAGGGCCAGGAGCGCGTCGTCCCTCCCCATCCCTTCCCCATCGTCGGCGACGCGGATGAGGCTCTTGCCGCCGGCCTCAATTTCGACCGCGATCGCGCGGGCGGCCGCGTCCAGCGCGTTCTCGAGCAGCTCCTTGACGACCGAGGCCGGCCGGTCGACCACCTCGCCGGCGGCGATCCGGTTGGCAACGCTGTCCGGGAGGATCGCGATCCGGCGGCGGGCCATCAGGCGAGGCCGGCGCAGGTCACTTCAGCGCCTCTTCCGCGGCGGCCTTGAGCTCGGGGATGTGATCGTGCCGGTGGGACTCGACGGCCGCCCGCGCCTCCGGCGAGGCGATGCGACCGAGGGCGCGGATCGCCGCCACGCGCACCGCCACGGGGTGCCGCTGGAAGAGACCGCTCACGCCCTTGGCGAGGTCGGAGAGCAGCCCGACGGCACGGGTCTCCTTGAGCTCGCCGAGCGCCTCGAGCAACGGCACTAGGACCGCCGCCTCCGTCTCCTCCTTAAGTCGCGCCATGACGATGCCCGCCACCGAGCGGTCGCCGATCCAGGCCACGCCTTTCGCGGCCTCCGTCCGAACCGCCGGGCTGGCGTCGCGAAGCGCGTGAACGACGAGGCGGTTGGCTTCGTGACCACCGATCCGAGCGAGCGCCACGACGGCCGCGGCCCGCACCGACGCGTCCGCGTGGTGCGCGAGCGCGGAGAGCGTCGGGACCCCGGACGGGCTTTCGATCGCCCCGAGAAACACCGCGTAGGCGCGGGCGGCCTCGGGCCTCGGCTCGGCGGCGGCACGCGCGGCGATCGGCCCGACGGCGGCTTCGCCGGCGAGCCGCACCACCGCCAGGAGGACATCGAGTTGGTCCTCGCTCCCCGCGGTGAGGAACGAGTCCGCGACGAGCGGGACCACTGGCGCGCCGATGGCGCCCAGCGCCTGGACCACGGTGTCGCGGTCGTCGGCGGAGAGACGGGTGTCCCCAAGACGGGAAACGAGCCCGGCGATGGCACCGTCGGTGACGCACGCCTCCATCGCCTGGCGCGCGGCCTCCGCGGTCTCGGGGGGGCCGTCGCAGCTCGCCACCCGCGCGAGCGTGCGCACCGCCCTGGCCAAGCTCACCATATCGTGGTGGGCGGCGAGGTCGCCGGCGACCTCGCCGAGGCGCGCGAGCATGCGCGGCGCCTCGGTCGGCGCGGCGTGCTCGAGCAGGGTGACGAGCCGGGACGCCTCGATCTCCGGTGGCAGTGCGTCGGGACGGAACACGCCCGTGGAGCGCTTGCCGAGCGACGGACCGTCCGCGAGCACCGCCGCGCTGGATCCCGCC
>JACORV010000073.1 GCA_016179225.1 Gemmatimonadota bacterium
GACAACGTGCTGGTGCCCGCGCCGGTGCTCGCGTCGGTCGCGGTCACGCCGGATGCCGCGACGCTGACGTCGGCGGGGGCCACGGTCCAGCTCCAGGCCGCGGCGCGCGACGCGAGCGGCGCGGGCTTCCCCGGGGCGCAGATCACCTGGTCGAGCAGCGACACGGCGGTGGCGCGCGTGAGCGCGACGGGGCTGGTGACGGCCGTCGCGAATGGAACGGCGCAGATCCGGGCGAGCGCGGGTAGCTTCACCGGAAGCGCGACAGTGACGGTGCAGATCACCCCGCCGCGCGGACGCAGACCACGCCGTCCCTGAACGCTACGGCTGGTACGACTCCACGTCGCTGATGCAGGTGTGCGCGCCTTCGCGCCCGGGGTAGACCGACAGGATCTCGATTGCGACGAAGATCGTGGGTGAATCGTCGGGTGACGTGATGGGCCGGAGCGCGGCAGCCGGAGAGTCGCGCTGTCGCCATCGCGCAGCATCGCCGCCCCGTACTCGCAGCTCGCCGTCGCCACGTCGAATGGGTCGGCCCCGGCCTCGCGAACCACGGCGAGTGGCGGCACGCGCATCGAGGTCGCCCACCGCTGGTTCAGGATCGGCGTGGACTCCTCGAAGCGCCCGGCCCCATCACAACCTTTTTCGTCGACGGCGCTCCTCCCGCAACGCCTCGAGCTCGAGCAGCGCCTCCTGATCCTTCCTGCGCCCGGTCGCGCGCTTCGCCGCGATGAGCGCGTCGAGGGCGAGCACCCGAACCAGAATCCCCAGCACCGTCAGCTCGAGGCTCGCGGCTTCCACGCTCGTGTACTCGCCCACGCCCGCTACCCGGTACATCACGTCGAGGTCGCCCAGGTCGGTTACCAGCGTCAGGACCGGGACGTCGCGAAGGGTGCGCGCATCCATGACAAAGGGAAGCCCGGGCTCCACCCCGCGCAGGTAGGCATGCCACCCGGCCAGAACCTCTGCGAGTCGCGCCCGGTTTCCCTCCTCCGGATCGTAGCAGATGTCCACGTCCATCGTGATCCGCGGTGAACCCTGCACGTTCGCCGCGATGCCGCCGATCACCACGTAGCGCACCCCCGCCTGGTTGAGACCACTCAGAATCTCAAGTAACCTCACGGCACAGCCTTGCGTGCGGCTTTGCGCCACTCCTCCAGAAACTCCATGTCCTCCGCCAACAGCTTCAGCCGCTGCTCGGGCGTCCGCTGCAGCGCCGAGTGTAGCAGCGTGACATCAATCCCGTACTCCTTGGCCCTCTCCACCGCGGTCCCCCGCTGCCGCGGCCGCCGCCCCCGCCGCCGCTCGCCGTAGTGGGTCCGCGCCCGCGCCAGGGCCGCCCCGTAGGTCGTGAAGAAGCGCGGCAGGTCCACCACGAGCGCAACGCTGCCATCCGGCGACTCGACCCGCCACGTCGCCGTCGGCTCGGCATCCGCCAGCGCCCGGCCCGCCAGCGCGAACGCCTCCGGGAGCCTGGCGCCCGCCGTCTCGGCGACAAGACGAGCCAGCGCGAGGCGGCGCGCCAGGGGTTCCGAGTAGTTCCTCGGAACGCCTAGCCGCGTCAGCGCGTTGAGCACCCAGCGGCGTGAGGCGCCTACGGCGGCAGCAAACTGTCCCAGCGTCACCCAATAATGATATTTAATCAATACGCTATTTGTCAAGATGACGGAAATGCTGTATTGTAGCGATATATATTTCAGGCGTGGCTCGCCGGGCGGAAAACATGGAGGTGCCCAGACGCATAGCGGGGCGGCACCCACTCGGACACCGCCCCGCCTGGTCTTGCTCCTGCCCGCCTGCCCGCCTGACCGCCTGACCGCCTGCCCGCCTCAGAACGACGCGTGCGCGTGCCTCCGCCGCTCTCCCCGCTCGAGATAGGTCGGGCTCACCATCGGGAACCGCTCCGCGAACCACACGTACGCCAGACCCCACAGCCCGAAGAACCCGACGGTTATCAGCAGCTCCTGCCAGCCCAGCGGCGCCCGGGGCGCGTGCTGGACCACGGACGGCACGGTGAGCACGTACCGGTCGAGCCACACGCCCACCAGCGAGATCGTCGCGAACGTCCCGAGGATGGCGGGCGTCTGCTTCGGCTTCACGCCGATTAGGCCCCAGAACGGCACCAGGAAGACCAGCACCACCATCAGCGTCGAGACGTTACGCCAGGTGGGCGACGCCATACGCAGGAACAGGAAGCTCGTCTCTTCCGGCATGTTCCCGTACCAGATCACCAGGAACTGCGAGAAGAAGAGATACGCCCAGAAGACCGTGAAGCCGAAGCACAGCTTGCCGATGTCGTGCAGCGTCTTGGTCGAGATCAGGTCCTCGAGGTCGAGGTGCTTACGCCAGAAGATCGTGAGAAGCGCGAGCGACATCAGGCCCGTCAGCCACGCGCCCATGAAGAAGAACCCGCCCAGCAGGTTGGAGATCCAGTGCGGTGCCAGCGACATGATAAGGTCGAAGGCGAGGAAGGTCATCACGAGCGCGTAGGTGATCACCAGCCCCGGCGCGATATAGTTCTGCCGCTCCTCGGAGAACTCGACGCCGCGGCCCGGCTGATCGAAGCCCTTCGCGAGCCAGGCGTACATCTTCTTGACCTTGTCCGGCGCTCCCGCTTGGAGGAGCGCCGCGTCGGGCCGGAGCGAGTGATACAGGAACCAGAAGCTCATCCCGTACATCAGCAACAGCGCGGCGATGTCGCGGCTGAACATGAACCCGTCGCGGAGCCAGAACGCCTTCACGGAAGGCTCCGCGATCGGCGCGGCGATCCACGGGAAGACCTGGGCGCGGCCGATCCAGAGCACCAGGAAGAGCACGAAGGAGACTGGGAGGAACGCCGCCGACGCCTCGGCGAAGCGGCGGATCGTGTAGCTCCAGCGGCCCTTGGCCGCCTTGGTTACCGCACTGAACAGGATGCCGGCCTGAGAGAGCCCGGTCCAATAGAGCCAGTTGAGGTGGTAGGCGCGCCAGGCCCGGGCGGAGCCGGAGCCGAGGGCGAGCAGGATGAAGGTCAGCGCGCCCACAGTCAACGAACCGACGAGCAGCGGTCTCACCCAGCCGGGCAACGGCCGATCCAGCTTGCGCAGTATGGCGTCTCTGCGAGAATGATCAGTCATGCGTCACTTCCTGCACCCTGCCTCCTGTCCACCGCTGCAACTCTGCAACTCTGCAACTCTACTGCCCACTGTTCCCTGCCCCCTGTAGCCGCCTGACGTAGTTCACCACGTGCCACCGATCCGCCCCGCGCATCTTGTCGCCGTACCGCGGCATCAGGCCCCGTCCCTGCTTGATCATGGCGTAGATGTAGCCGTCGCTGCGCTGCTTGGTCATGTCGGTCACGAGCGGCGGCACGTAGCCGAGCTTCCCGGCCACGGGGCCATCCCCGCCACCCTGCGCGCCGTGGCAGACCAGGCAGTACGTGTCGTACATGCGGCGGCCGCGCGCGAGGGACGCCTCGGTCGGCGCGACCGGGTTCGAGACCTCGGATAGCTCGGTGAGGATGTCGAGCGAGTCCTCGCGGCCCCAGAGCGGCACGGAGCCCGGCGGCGCGCTGCGCGGGCTCGCCGCGCCCGCCGGTGCCTCGAAGGGCCGCGCCACGATCTGGTCCCGCATAGTGGTGAACCACGGCACCTTGCCCACCGCGTTGTCGAGCGTGGTGCACCCCACGGCAGCGACGGCCAGCGCCGCGGCCGCGAGCGCGCGTCGCACCCCCCCGTACGCCCGTACGCCCGTACGCCCGCACGCCCGTACGCCCGTACGCCCGTACGCTCTTTTAGACATCGTTCACCTCTTCGGCGCCCGCGGCGCGCATGATCTCTTCGGCGGCGGCAACCTGAGCCGGCCCGCCGAACGCCACGATACCGAACTTGTCGTTGCTGAAGCGCGGGTCGTAGCCGGCGGCCTTGCGCAGCTTAGGGAGCCGCGCGTTGAGGAACATGCCGGCAACCGTAATCAGCGCGCCGAACAGGATGGTGCATTCGAAGCCGATGATGACGAACGGCGGCAGCGAGACGATCGGCTTGCCGCCCGTGATGAGCTCCCAGTCGAGCGACGTCGAGATCGCGTACGCGAAGCCTAGGGCGCAGCCGGTGAGGCCGCCCACCAGCGTGAAGAGCCGGACCGGGCTCTCCTTCTTCGCCAGCAGGTCGTCGAATTCATGTCTCGGCGCCGGCGAGTAGACGGTGAGGTTGGCGTAGCCGTGGGCCTTGAGCTCGCGCAGCGCCAGCAGGGCCGCGTCGAGGTTGCCGAACACGCCCGCCACGCCCGAGCGCATGCTGGCGACGGGAGGCGTGGCCATCAGTGCCCTCCTCTCCCGTGCTCCCGACCCGGCGGCGGCAGCGCCTCCTTGACCTCGGAGATCGCCACCGACGGGAAGAACTTGACGAACAGTAGGAACCACATGCTGAACCAGCAGAAGCTCCCGAGCAGGATGCCGAGCTCAATCCAGTTCGGCCGATAGGCGCTGGTCCACTGCCACGGCTCGAACTCGTGCGACAGGCTCGTCACGATGATGACGAAGCGCTCGAACCACATCCCGATGTTGATGAAGAGCGAGATGACGAACAGCGTCGGGATGCTGGTGCGGATCTTCTTGAACCACAGGAGCTGCGGAACGAAGGCGTTGCACGTGATCATGATCCACGACGCCCACCAGTAGCCCCCGAACGCGCGGTTGTAGAACGACGCGCGCTCGATCGGGTTACCGCTGTACCAGGCGACGAAATACTCGGTGATATACGCGTACGAGACGATCATCGAGGTGAGCAGGCACAGCTTGGCCAGGTTCTCGAAGTGGCGGACCCGGAGGTAGCGCTCGAGCTGGAACAGCTTGCGCAGCGGCACCAGGATCGTGATCACCATGCCGCAGCCGGAGAAGATCGCGCCCGCGACGAAGTAGGGCGCGAAGATCGTGGCGTGCCAGCCGGGCACGATGCCCATGGCGAAGTCCCACGAGACCACGCTGTGCACCGAGAGCACCAGCGGGGTCGAGAGGGCCGCGAGGAAGAGGTACATCCGCATGAAGTGGTGCCACTCGCGGTCCGAGTTCCGCCACCCGAACGAAAGGATGCCGTAGACCCGGCGCCGCCAGCCGGTCGCCTGGTCCCGGACCGCGGCGATGTCGGGGATGAGACCCATGAAGAGGAACGTGGCCGAGACGGTGAGGTAGGTGGAGATCGCGAAGACATCCCAAACTAGCGGTGACTTGAAGTTCGCCCACAGGCCCCGGACGTTGGGGTACGGGAAGACCCAGTAGGCGAACCACGCGCGGCCCAGGTGCAGCACCGGGAACAGGCCCGCGGTCATCACCGCGAAAACCGTCATGGCCTCGGAGGCGCGGTACACCGCGCTCCGCCATCCGGACCTGAACAGGAACAGGATCGCGCTGATCAGCGTCCCCGAGTGCGCGATGCCCACCCAGAAGACGAACGTCGTGATGTACGTGCCCCAGAAGATCGGGGGCATGTAGTTCGTGACCCCGATGCCGGCCCTGAGCTGCAGGGCCCAACAGAAGGCTCCGAAGGCGAGGCCGCTGAGCACGATCGCCATGCCCAGGAACCACCGCTTCCCGGGCGGGGCAAGCGTCTTGATGATGTCCCGGTTGACGTCCCCGTATGTCGGCTCGCCAGCGGGCGCGCCGCGCGGCATCGGGGGGGCGGCGGCCGCCATGGCCTACGCCTCCCCCGAGCGGATGACGCGCCTCAAGTAGGTGATCCCCGGCTTGGTGTTGAGCTGCTGGAAGACGTGATACCCGCGCTCGTCCAGCTTCTTCCGACTCACCCGGCTGTTCGGGTCGTGCGCGTCGCCGAAGGTGATGGCGTCGGCCGGGCAGGTCTGCGCGCAGGCCGGCGTGACGTCGCCGTCTCGGAGCGTGGCGCCCCGCACCCGGGCGTCGTTCTGCGCGAAGCGGATGCGCTGCACGCAGAAAGTGCACTTCTCCATGACGCCCTTGGTGCGGACGGTGACGTCGGGATTGAGCAGCCAGCTCAGCGTTCCCGGGAACGCATACTCGTCGCTCGCCGGGTGGCCGTAGTCCCACCAGTTGAAGTAGCGGACCTTGTAGGGGCAGTTGTTCGCGCAGTAGCGCGTGCCGACGCAGCGGTTGTAGATCTGCCCGTTCAGGCCATCGGGCGTGTGGTACGCCGCGTACACCGGGCACACCGGCTCGCAGGGCGCGTTGGCGCACTGCTGGCAGAGCATCGGGATCTGCCGCACCTCGAAGTCGGTGCCGGTCGGGAGGTCGTTTTCGCCGCCCGCGAACCCGTCGTAAAAGCGCTCGATCCGGATCCACGCCATCTCGCGGCTCCTGACCACCTGCGATTCCCCGACGACCGGGATGTTGTTCTCCGCGTAGCAGGCCGCCACGCAGGCTGAGCAGCCGGTGCAGCGGGAGAGGTCGATCGCCATCTCCCACTTCGGGTTGTCCTCACCGTACCGGCCCAGCTCGGCGCGCCGCCGCTGCGAGGCCTCGGCCGAGTCGATCGCCGTGCGCTCCGACTCAGTGAGCGCCTCGTGCTCCTCTTCCGGGGCGTGGCCGGCGGCGATCGCCGTGAAGGCCACCGCGCGCGCGATGCCGCGGTCGTGCTGCCGCGGGCTCCCCTCGGTGGTCGCGAGCGGCCGGCGGCCGCCGGTTCGGGTGAGCGTCACGCGGGTCTGGCAGAAGGCCAGCGCACCCGAGGGATCCGTCGCGTCGGCCGCGAAGAGCGCCAGGGGGCTCGCGCCGCGGCCGCGCGCCAGGCGGCCGTAGGCGGTGTGGCCCTGGCCGATCGGCATCGCGACCACGTCGCGGCGCACGCCGGGGAAGACGCAGACCACCGCCTCCACCTGCCGCTCGCCCGCCGAGACCGTCACCAGGTCGCCGCTGCGCACGCCGAGGCGGGTCGCGGTCTCCGGATGCACCTCGACCCAGGTCTGCCACGTGATCTTGGTCGTCGGATCGGGGAGCTCCTGGAGCCAGCCCTTGTTGGCGCCACGCCCATCGTAGAGGCCGACGTGCGGCACGGCGAGTAGCACGAGGCCGTCGGCGGGGCCGTCGAACGCCGGCAGCGCCCAGCCGAGGCGCGCGAAGTCCGTGGTTAGCCGCACCGCCCTCGGTGCCGCTTCCGCGAACTCGCCGCCGGCCTGGAGAAGCCGGTCGAAGTCACGCTCGGGCCTCCCGGCCGCAAGGAGATCGCGCGCCGTGGCCACCCCCGCGGGGGCGACGCTCTTGCCCGCCTTCTGCGCGACCGAGAGCAGCACGTCCGCCGTTTGCTTGGTGTCGTGCACGGGCATCATCACCGGCTGCACCAGGCTCCGCACGCCGGCGATGGGCTCGATGTCGCCCCACTGCTCGAGGGGCGTGTGGTCCGGGAGGACGAGGTCCGCGAGCTCGGCCGTTTCGTCCGGGTGGCTCGCAAAGGCGACCTTGAGCCGCACCTTCGCGAAGGCCTCCACGAAGCCGGCGGTGGCCGGCAGGGTGAAGGCGGGGTTCGTGCCATGCACGAGCGCGACGTCCACGCCGCCCTCGTTCATCGCGGCGACGAGGCTCCGCATGTCCGCGTACCGGGAGACGCGCTCCCACGGCGATGACGACAGGAAGCGTACGGTGCGGCCCACGTTGCCGGCAATGTAGTTCAACAGGTTGACGGCGACCGCGGTCTGCGTGGCCGCCCGGTGTTGGTGGGCAACCCCGCCCGCCACAGCGAGAGAGGGCTGTGCGTCGCCGAATTCGCGGGCGAGGCGCTCGATCACCGCCTCCTCGACTTCCGTCGCCTCGGCGACGGTGCCGGGGTCGAACCGCGCCAGGATCGCGCGCAGACGATCGGCGTCCACGCCCGCCACGCGCGCCTTTCCCTGGCGCATGAGGGAGGAGGCGATGCCGAGGGCGAGCATCCCCTCGGTGCCCGGCTTCGGCGCCACCCACTCGTCGGCGTTGAAGCCGGTCATGCCACGCCGCGGCTCGACCGCGACGAACTTCGCCATCCGCCCGTCGCGATAGCCGTGCGTCGAGGCGAAGCCCCGCCCGAACTCCGTCGGCGAGAGCCAGGTTTCGAGGAAATCGGCGCCGAAGGAAAGGACGTACCGCGCGCTAGCGAAGTCGTACCGCGGGACCGTGGCGAGCCCGAAGGTCAGGCGGCTGGCCTCGCGTAAGGGCTCGAAGGCGAAGGCCTCGTAGCGGAGCCGGCGGGTCGAGCGGAAGGCCCCGAGGAACACGTCGTAGAACCGGTCGAGCGTGCCGCTTTCGGCCCCGGTGACGAACGCCACGCGGTCCGCGCCGGCGCTAGCCGCGGCCCCCAGGGCGGTGGCGATCTCCGTCTCCGCGTCGTCCCACGTGATCGGCTTCCAGACGTTGCCCTCGCGCTTGCGCGGCTGGGTGACGCGATCCGGATCGTAGAGCCCCTGGAGCGCCGCCTGGCCGCGCGCGCAGAGCCGGCCCCGGTTCACCGGGTGGTGCGGGTTCCCCTCGACCTTGATGGCGCGTCCCTCGCGCGCCTTGACGAGAATGCCGCAGCCTGCCGGACACTCGCGACAGGTGCTGGCGTACCAGGTCGGGATGCCCGGGACGAGATCGTCGGACGGGACGAGATACGGCAGCAGGTGGTCGGGGGTGCCGGTGCCGCAACCCGCCGCCACACCGGCGCCGGCGACGCCGGCCACCTGAAGGAACCGTCTACGCCTCATGACAGGCCGTTGAAAAGTTGAAGGTCGAAGGTTGAAGGCGTCATG
The DNA here is from genome assembly GCA_016179225.1 of Gemmatimonadota bacterium. Lineage (GTDB taxonomy): Bacteria > Gemmatimonadota > Gemmatimonadetes > Gemmatimonadales > JACORV01 > JACORV01. The sequence continues at coordinate 8,701 of JACORV010000073.1, forward strand.
GGCACCTAGAAGTGGCACGTCGTACAGTCGCGAGTGATGCCGCGACGCATGTGACAGTTGGTGCACCACCCCATCTGGTTCACGTTCTGGGCGGCGAAGACCCGGGGCATCTGTTGAACGTTGCCGTGACAGAGCTGGCAGGCCAGCCCCGCGTTCACGTGGCGCATGTGCGGGAAGTGCGCGTGCTCGGCGATCTTGTTGATGCGCACCCACCGGATCGGCTCGCCGCGCGCGGCGAAGTCGCGCAGCTTGGCGATCTCGGGGTTCGGGTTGCCGGCCGTGTCCGCCGCGGAGATGACCAGATGGCACCCCATGCAGGTGCTCACGGTCGGGATGTTGGCCGTCCAGGAGTTGGCCGCGTTGTTGTGGCAGTAGAGGCAGGGGATGCGATACTGACCGGCGTGGATGTCGTGGCGGTAGAAGATGGGCTGTTCCGGCCCACGGAGGCGGCCGGGCAGCACGGGCCAGGGCCCACCCGGTTGCGCCGTGTCGAGACTGGAGTAGCCGGTGCCGCGAGCGGGTGGGAGCGGGTAGCTCCACCTCGGCGCCGGTGCCGCGGTTTGCTGGTCGCCCTGCCCCCTGGCAATCGCAACGCCGGCAAGAGCGGCGCCCAGGAGCAGCGTCCCGCCGGCGATGAGGGCTGTAGTCCGCTTCATCCAATCCCTACGAGAGAGGTTGGTGCATACGACCCAGTTGAATGTGGGAGCCGCAAAATTTTAGCCGCGGCGAGGGACGATCACAAGGGCGGCGGGGGCGATGCCGGCGCCGGCCTCGGCGGCTTCCACCAGAGCACCAGCGCGCCCCCCAGCGCGACCAAGACGCTTAGCACCTGTCCCATCGACAGCGGACCCAGGACGAGACCCGTCGGATTTGACGGGCTGGCGAACTGCGGGTCGGGCTGGCGCGAGAACTCCACGACGAAGCGCGAGAGCGCATAGAGGAAGAGGAAGGTCGCAGTCACGACGCCCGGCATCCGCGTCCAGTCGCGCCGCCTGAGGTAGATCCACCAGAGCGCCACGCCGATCAGCACGCCCTCGAGCAGCGCCTCGTACAGCTGCGACGGATGCCGCAGCGGCACGCCGCCCGCGACGGCGGCCCACGCGCCGCTGGCCCGCAGAGCGGCGTACGCGTCGTGCCAGTTCAGCGAGCCGGCGCGCGCCAGCTCCGGCGAAAGCGTGCGCGCCACCGGGTCGGTTGGGAAGCGCATGGCCCAGGGGAGGCTGGGAGAAGCGATCCTTCCGTACAACTCGCCGTTGACGAAGTTGGCGCAGCGCACCAGGAAGATCCCGAACGGCACCGCCAGGCAGAGCGCGTCGGCCAGCCGGCGCCAGGAATGCGCGCGGCGCCGTGCGAACAGCGCCGAGGCGATCACGACCCCCAGCAGGCCGCCGTGGAACGACAGCCCGCCCTCCCAGATCTTCACGAGCTCGATCGGGTCGAGGAGCATCCGCTGCTCGTAGAAGAGCGCGTACCCGAGACGCCCGCCCAGCAGCACGCCCGCGACCAGCCACCCTATCAGATCGCTGACCTGGCCCTTTGCGAGGGCGATGAACCGGTCCCTCGCCAGCTTGTCCAGGACGACGCCGGCGATGAGGAAGCCGGCGAGATATCCCAGCCCATACCAGCGGACTTGCAGCGGGCCCAGGTGCAGCGCGATGGGGTCCCAGCCGGGGAAGGTGATTTCGGCCAACATCACGACGGCGGCTCCCGGAAAAGACGAGCGCGCGTCCCTTGTGGAAACGCGCGCCCGCAAGCTACGAGACCGCGCGGTGACGCGCTACCCGTCGCGCTCGTCGCCGTCCTGGTCCTCGTCCTCGAACGCCTTGATCGAGGCTTTGATGTTGTCCTTCACCAGGTTCTCGTTGGCACCGCCCTTGTTGGCGGTCGCGGGATCCACCAGGGGCCCGGCGGCCCCGTTGCGGAACCAGGTCGAGACATCGAGCCGGATGGTGAGGTTGGTCGTCGCGCCGCTCGCGTCAATCACCAGCGGGGGGCTGAACGTGAACTCCTGGTCCTCGTTCAGGTCGCTGGTGAAGGTGAAGGGCGTGCCGTTGAAGGTGCCCTGCACCCGGATGCTGATGTTGGTTGGCCAGGTGGGGTTCTGAGCCGTGAAGGCCTGGTCGACCGAGTCGCTGCCCGGTTTGTGGATCTCGAACTCCACCTCCGAATAGGTGCCCGAGTCCACCGGGACCTCGAGCCGGGTGTCCACGCCGGACGCCAGCGGGAGACTCACGAGCACTGCACCGATGGTGAATTCCTCACACGCATCTTCGTCGGTCACTGTATCGCAGTCGATCGTGGTCTGGACCCGCTTGAGCTCGATCTCGCGCACTACGACCTCGGCACTCGTGATCCTGAGGGTATTGGTACCATCCGTCACCACCAGCGTGTCGGCCAGCGCGTTGCGCACCGCCATCACGCCGCCCAGCCCGGCCGGTTTCACGCCCGCGAACGACAGCCCAACGGTCTGTCCCTTGCCGGCAAGCGGGTTCGTCGTCCCATCGCCGCAGCCGGCAGCCACGGCCGTGGTCAAGACGATTGCCGCGAGGGCGGTACGCTTCACTTGAACCTTCATGTGGTTCCTCCATCAAAAAATGTGGACACTGTCCACACGCTCAGGACAGTTTGATTCAAGTTCTACTAAATGAATTTGAAGAAAATAGGCCGGCTACAAGGCGATCTCGGTGCGACGGGTCACGCCTAGGACACGGCTCTCGTCACGGGGGATGCTTTGGGCACGCGCTCTGCCACGGCTCGAGGACGAGGGCCGGTGGCGAGGCAGGAGGGATAAAGGAACCTCATGGGTGCACCGCGTTACCAATGTGCTGAAGTCACTCTCACCCGACAAGGTGTGTCTAGCCGCGGCTCACGCACATGTCCACCAAGATGGACGCTGTCCGCGAAGAGGACGCTGTCCGCTGCTGAAGACACCGCGGTCGAGGCGAAGCCCACCTCCAAGATTGCTGAAGCCCGCGGATGATTACGTTGTCAGCTCGAGCTTGAACAGCGCGTTCTCAGGGAGCCGGAAGGGGAAGTGGGTTCCGAGCACGAACCGGTCGCGGCCCACGGTGCGGTACAGGATCGCGAGGTGATCCTCCGGCGGCCCCCAGATCCAGCTCACGTCCCAGCGGATGCGTGAGGCCTCCGCCCGCGTCGAGCCGAAATGGACTTCCTCCACCAGAGCCCGATCCGCGTTCGTCACCAGGAGATGCACCTTCGGGTTCAGGCGCACGGCGGCGCGTACCTCGGCGCCGATCAGGTCGCGCGCCACGTCGAGCGGATGGCGCTGCCGCCCGTCCTCCAGCCGCACCGTGAGCACCAGCTCGAGACCAGCTTCGGCGCACGCGGCCGCGAGGTCCAGCATCAGCTCGCCGCCCGCGTCGAAGCCGTAGTGCGCAGGATACGTGCGCACCGCGGGGCATCCTTCCCTCCTGGCGCGCTCGATCTCGAGGTCCCAACCGGGATACCCGGGATTCGCCGCCGGCACGGGGAGGAGGCGATCGCGATGCGGGGCGAGCGCGGCGAACAGCTGGTCGTTCCCCGCTGCCACGTCGCGGTAAAAGATGCTCGGCACGTGTCCCACCCACGCGCGCGCGATCCCGAGCCGCTCCATATCCGCCACCAGCCGCGCCGGCGTCGGATCCGGCAACGCGCGGAACGGATACCCGCCTATCAACGCATTATGATCGACCAGCTCAGTCACCCTTCGCCTCTTCCGTCTACCTCATCACCACATCACCTCCATCACCTCATCACCACATCACCTCCATCACCTCCATCACCTCTACGACCTCAATCCCCCATCACCTTCGCCCCAAAAAGCCTCTCCGCATTCTTCCACCGCACGGCCTCCATTTCATCCGCGGAAAGCCCCATCGCCTCGATCGCCCGCAGCTTCGCGAGCCCGGTGTCCATAGTGAGATCCGTTCCCCAGAGCAGTCGCGGCGCGCCCACGCACTCGACGCACAGCTCGAGCATGCCCCGGTCCACGCCGCTCCCCGACAGATCCACCCAGATGTTCGGCACGCCCACCAGTGCGCGCAGCGAATGCGCCCAGTCCCCTCCCCCGCCGATGTGCGCGAGGATGAACTGCGTCTTCGGGTGTCGCCCGGCCAGCTCCATCAGGTCGATCGCGTCCGAGATCTCCTGGCCCGGCACCTCCCGTTGGCGGTGCTGCCAGATGTGCTGAAGCACCGGTGCGCGGCGTACCGCCGCCAGCTCCGCGATGGGATCCAGGAGGCGGTCTCCGGCGCGGCGGCTCGCCGCCAGCTTCACGCCGATCATCCCCATGTCGAAGCCGGTCTCGATCTGGCGGAGCGCGTGGTCGGTGAAGTTGGGGTTGACGGTGACGTAGCCGCGGATCCTGTCCGGATGCGCGCGCATCAGCTCGAGTAGCGCGCCGTTGCCGTACGCCACGTCGTCCGGCGAGGGAAAGTAGGTGGGCGAGGTGTGACCCCACGTGCCGAGGATCGAGGCGACGTGCATGGTGATCCCGATGCGCTCGCCCAGCGCGAGGCGACGCGCGTTCACGGCCTGCCAGTCCGCCCGGCCGCAGCGGTCGTGCAGGAAGTGGACGTGCACGTCCACCAGGGGTGAGGTCTTGGCCGGCGCGACGCTCATGCGCCGGCCTGCGCCAGCGCGGCCCGCACGGCGTCCATCGTGGCCTCCACCTCCGCTTCCCCGTGGGCGAGGCTCGGGAAGTTGTACGCGCCGCGCTTCAGCAGCACGCCGCGCGCCGCGCAGCCCACGAGGAACCGCCGCTCCAGCTGCGCATCGCGGAATCGCAGCATCCACATTTCCGGCATTCCCAGCACGTCCCACGCACCACGCACCACGCACTTCCTGATCTCTTGCATGACCACCCCACCAATCCGCCCGACGCGTCCCGCCACGTCCTCCCGCTCCCACACGTCCAGCACCGCGCCGGCCGCCGCGAGCGACACGAACTCGGTAGCCAGCGTCGAGGATACCCACGTCTCGCTGAGTCGCGCCATTAGATCCGCGCGCCCGACGACCGCCGCGAGCGGGTAGCCGTTGGCCAGGGCCTTGCCGAGCACGGCGAGATCCGGCCCAACTCCCCAACGTTCGGCGGCGCCACCCTTCGCGAGCCGGAAGGCGGTCTTGATCTCGTCGAGCACGAGCACACTGCCCCGCTCGGTCGCGAGCGCCCTCGCCGCCTGCAGCCACGTGACCTGTGGTGCGCGCTCGATCACGGGCTCGAGCAGGATGGCCGCCGGAGGCTCGCCCTCGCCGCACGCGCGCTCGAGGGCCGCCGCATCGTCGAAGGGCACGGGTGTCCAGAGCCGCGCCACGGCCGACGGCACCCCGGCGCCTCCGGTCGGGCCGTCCAGCCAACCGTGATAGCCGCAATGCACCACCCGCTCCCGCCCCGTGGCGACGCGCGCGACGCGCACCGCCGCCTGCACCCCCTCGGCGCCGGTCTTGAAGAAGCGCGCCTGCTCCGCGCCGGGGTACGCCGAGACCAGCCGTTCGGCGATCTCCACCTCGAGCGTAGGCGGAAGCGGCCCCACGCCGCCCTCCCGCACGGCCCGCTGCACCGCTTCGACCACGGCGGGATGCGCGTAGCCAAGCCCGACGGCCCCGAGGGCCATCGTCCAGTCAATCAGCACGTGACCGTCGGCGGTCCACACGCGCGCACCTTCCGCGCGCACACAGTGCGTCGGCCCGTCGAGACCTCCGAACATCGCATCGGGTCCCTTGGACCGGGTGGAGGTGAACCCAGCCACCGAGTCCGCCGCTCTTCTGGCCCAATCACTCACTACCCACCCCCAACAGCCACACACTGCGGCGTCTGTGGCGTCTGTACGCTACTGCCCCCAGCCTCACTGCACCCTGACCCGTGGCAGTGGCCCTGGCATCGGCCGGTCGCCGGCGAGATAGAGCCGCGCGCCGCGCGCGCCCGACCATATCAGCTGTCCCACTCGCCGCTCGCGGCCGTGGCGCGCGCGGTTCACGTACACATCGAAGCCGAACTCGCGCAGCTCCTCGTCGGGTGTCTCGATGGCGAGCGTCACGCGATACCCCCGCGGCGTCCGCATCCAGGCGCCCTCGACCACCATCTCCGGCTCGGCGTCGGTGCCGCGGACCGCGGACACGCGGACGCGCGACCTATCCTCTGCGTCCGGCACGATCAGCCAGCCGTAGAACATCGTCGTTTCGACGTACACCTGGAGCCCGTCGCTGTGGATGTCGGGGTTCTCGTTCTCCAACTCCGGGTCCGGCGCATCGCCCGGCCGAAAGACCGGGTCGGGCGCGGTGACGTCGATCCCCAAGTAGAGCCGCTCGCCGTCGGTGTTGAGGTAGGCGTGCGCGGCGAACCGCTCGGGCCCCTGCCACGGCTCCTCCGCGCGCCGGAACTGGTGCGCCTGGTCGATCGCGAGCGACGGCTCGAGGCGGAACCCGTCGAGCGTGCCATCCAGCGCCGGCGGCTCGTCGATGCGGTAGCACGTCGCCGCGGGCTCTTCCTTCTCGGCCCCGTCCGGGCGGCGCGGCCTCACCGCGTCCCCGAAGATCGACGCGGTGGTGAGCTGAGACGCGGCCGGCACGCCGAGCTCGCCGCCCGCCGGCTCGCGAAGCCCGCCCAGCTCGATCGGATCCCCGTGGCCGAGATCGATGCTCCAGCCGGTCTCCGTCGGCCGGTGGGTGTGGAGCTGATCCGACGCGAGGCGCACCAGGTAGTCGGACTCGACGCACTCGATCTCCGCGACCTTGCCGCTCAGGTCCAGGCACGCGACGAGCGTGACCTCTTCTGCCGTGCTCACGACCACGGGGAACGCGAGATCGGGCGGCGTGGCGCCGGACGCCCCGACGGGCGGCCCGGGCGCACTGGCCATCTGGATCTGGAACGGCTGCCGACCCGTGACGTACACGCGGAGCTCCCCCTCCGCGCGATCGAACCGCATGCCGTGCTCGTCGGCGGTGGCCCGGCCCAGGCCGTGCCAAGGGAGCGCCAGCGTGCGTTCGCCCGCTTCGCTGCCCATCTGGAGCACGTCGAGCACATACCAGGGTGTGACGACGAGCGTGCGCTGGAGCGTCGCGCCGTCGTACGCGCTGCCCTCCGGGAGCTGCGCGCACACCCAGCCGAAGTCCACCAGCTCCTCGAACGCGATGCACTCGCCGCGGGCCGTGGCCTGCGACACCCCGTCGAGGAGGGGGGCGTTGTGCGCCGCCGTGGTCCGGTACCACGCCAGGTTCGGCGAGACATAGGAGCCGGTGCCGAAGTCCATCAGCCACGGAATGCCGTTCGCGTGGACGGTGAGATTGAGCCGGTCGGGGTGCCCGTGTCCGCCGCCCGGCTCGCCGTAGTCGAGGCCCACGTAGCACTCGTCCCCGTCCTGCCGGAAGATGGCGAGGCCGGTGGCCTCGAGATGAACGGTGCCCGGACGCCACGCTTCGGGATCCGCGGCGGGCAGCTCCGGGAGCATCCAGAGCAGCCCCTTCCATCCGAGCATGCCGCGCCGCACGCCCGTGGGCGGCTCCGCGCGCTCGACCTCGGTGATCTCGCGCTCGGCCTCGTCGCGTGGCAGGACGGTGGGGTCGTACACGTGAGCGAGCAGCGATGCCAGCTCGATGGCTTCGCCCGCCGGCCCGCCGGCCCCCGGGCGCGCGCGCGCCAGCGCGATCTCCCACAACTCCGCCATCCGCCGCTGCCTCAACGACACCCCGTACTTGGAATCCCGCCGTGCAGGAAAGGTGAAGTCCGGCAGCGCGGTGAGCACCGGCGCGCGGAACGCGGCCCTGAACCTCGTACCGTGCTTTCCGGCGTCCGTCCAGAGATCGATGTCGCCCGCCGTGCGCAGCATCTCCGCCCCCCACACCAGTCCGCGCAACGCGAACCAGTGGTAGTTCTCGCCCTCGTACCAGAGTCCGTCGGCAAGGAGTCCGCCGTCGAGCGAGGCGAGCAGGCCGGACGGGCCGTGCGTGGCTTCGCGCACCATCGCCGCGTCGCCGAGCACGCGCCCGAGACCGTGGAGCGCCGCCACGTTCCATACCTGCCGGTTCGAGCGGCCCTCGTCGAAGTCGGCGATGAGCTCGGCGCTGGGGCGAAAGAGGCGCGTGCGAAGGTCGTGCGCGAGATCGACCGGCAGGCGGCCCATCGCCTCCAGGAGCGACGCCGCCGCGGCGAGCTGGAGCACCCAAATGGACTCGAGGTACGTCGAGAAGAACGGGCGGCTGGGGCCCAGCACGTTATCCGCGTTCGGGTAGCCGGTGTAGCGGTGGATCACCAGCGCCAGAGCCTCGAGCACCCGCTCCTCGGTGCGCGAGTCACCCCCCGGACCCGAGCGCAGCGCGCACTGCCAGACGCGCTCCGCCAGCCAAAGCTGATACCAATACACCCACCACCCATGCGACTGCTCGGTGGACCAGATGCGCTCGCACGCCGTGCAGCGCTGCGCGTGCGGCGAGAACGGATCGAAGCCGAGCTCCGCGCCGTCGTCCCTGCAGAGGCTGCCCCAGCGGGAGAGGATCGCCTTCGCCTCGGGCACGTACAGCGGCCGGTCGAGGAAGGCGCCGAGAGCCGCGCTCAGACGCGCTTCGACGGCCACGAGATCGGCCGACGCCGCGATCTCGCTCCGCCGCGTCTCGAGGTCCTCCACCCCGATGAGCAGACTCACTGGAGACCTTGCCATCTTGCCATCTTGCCGCCCTGGCGTCTCGGCTCCTTGCCTCCCTCGCGTCTGGGCGTCCGGGCGCCTTGGCGCCTGCCTTTCACCGCTCGCTCGCCTGCCAAGCCACCACCCCCGTCCCGTCGAAGGTGAAGCGCAGCACCGTGCCGCCGGCCGCGCGTAGCGCCTCGGCAATCGCGAAGTCGCCACCCGGCTTCGCCAGGAAAACCAGACATCCGCCCGCACCGGCGCCGCACGCCTTCGCCGCGTCCGCGCCCGCCGCGTAGGCGGCGCGCTCGAGCGCCTGCATCGTCTCGGTCTGCATGCCGGGCGCGAGCGCTTGCTGGTACCGCCAGTTCTCCGCCACCAGCTCGCCGACACGCCCCACGTCCCCCTGCACCAACGCGTTGCGCATGCGCATGGCGCACGCCTTGATGCCGTCCAGCGCCCGCAGCACCTCGGGTTCGCCGCGCTCGATCCGCTCCCACACGCCGCGATGCGTCGCGTCCGAGGATCGCGGCGCCCCGGTGAAGCAGAGCACGAGGTGCTGCTCCAGCTCCTTGAGGCAGGCGAACGGAACGTCAAGCCGCGTGCACGAGACGGCGGGATCGCCGAACTCCATGTACTGCACGCCGCCCAGCGCCGCGATGTACTGGTCCTGCTTCCCGCCGCGCACCCCGGCGTCGTGCACCTCGACCTCGTGCGCCGCCTGAGCGATCTCGGCCGGCAGGCGCCGCTCGCCCCGCGCGGCGGTGAGCGCCGCCACGAGCGCCACGCCGAGCGCGCCCGATCCGCCCAGACCGGAGCCGGCCGGCGCGTCGCTGCGGGTGACCAGCTCGAAGCCGCCGGGCGGCGCGTAGCGCCGGGCCGCGGCCTTGAGCAGGGCCAGCTCGCCGTCGGCACGCAGCTCCTCGGCGCGGCGCGCCGTCACCACCGACCCGTGCTCGAGCGCGCTTAGGCGCACGCCCTCCCGTTGCGGCCGCACCAACGCGTGCGCGTAGAGGGTGATCGCCACGTTGACCACCGCGCCGCCCGCGCGCGACACGTAGGGCGGCACGTCCGTCCAGCCGCCGGCCAAGTCGATGCGCAGGGGGGCGCGCGCCCGGACGATCACCGGGCGGCGACCTCGAGCCGCCAGCGGGCGAGGGTCGCCAGCTCGCCCCGCAGGTCCATCCGCACGCCGCGCACCCGCCGGCGCACGCCCTGCACGCCTCGCGCATGATACAGGAAGGTGATCGGGAGGTCGCGGGCTACGAGGCGCTGCACCTCCCCGTAGTCTCCGGCGTCGAGCGCCCGGTCCGTCGCTGCGCTCCGGTACTGGGCGTATTGGAGCGGACCGCTCAGCCGTCTCGAATCGAAGAGCCCGCCGAGGTAGCCCAGAGAAAGGTCGCCCGAGATGCCCGTCACGAGGGCATCATAATCACGGGAGGCGCTCTGCGCGGCGGCGAGGAACGCGCCGAGCTCGAGCTGCCTGATGCGTACCTCCACGCCCACGGCAGCGAGATCGGCCTGGATCATTTGCTCGAGGACATTGTCCGCCGAGCCGACGGTGCTGAGGGTGAACGCGAGCCGCTCGCCGCCCTTGGCGCGGGTCCCGTCCGGACCGATGCGCCAGCCGAGCGAGCCGAGGAGCGCGGCCGCGCCCGCGCGGTCGAACGGCACGCGCGGGACGGAGACGGCGAGCGGATGCGACGGCGGGACCGGACCGTCCGCGACCTCGCCGAAGCCGTAGAGGTAGGCGCGCACCAGCTGCGCGCGGTCGACCGCCATGGTGAGGGCACGCCGGAGCCGCGCGTCGTCAAACGGGGGCCGGCGCGTGTTCCACACCAGCCCGTAGGTGAGGATGATGGGGTAGTCGAGCGCGTCGAGGCCGGGAATACGCCGCACCAGGCTGGCGTGCATCGGCAGGATCCCCGCGAAGTCCAGCTCGCCGCTCACGAGGCCCGCGAGCTTGGTCGTCGCCTCGTCCACGACGACAATGACGAGCCGCGCGACGGGCGGCGGCCCGCCGAGCGCCCGCGGGAAGTCCGGGTTGGCGGCGAAGACCCAGCGGCGGCCCGGCTGGTGCGAGACGAACCGGAAGGGGCCGTTGCCGATCGGGTGGTCGTTAAAAGAAGAGGTGCGTAGTGCGTGGTGCGTGGTGCGTGGGGTGTAGTGCGTGGAGCGTGGGGCGTGGGGCGTGGTCGTTCCAAGGAGATGCGCCGGCAGGATGGCGAGGTCCGTCAGGACGTCGGGGAAGCGCTCTTGCGGCCGGCAGAAGCTCACGCTTACGGAGAACGAGTCGGGCGCCGCGACTTCGGTGACGCACGCGAGATCGCTGGCGCGCGGGTAGCCCGTGGCCGGATCGCGCGCGGCATCCAGCGTGAACGCCACATCCGCGCCCGTGGTCGGCGCGCCGTCGTGCCAGCGCACGTCGCGCCGAAGCGACAGGTCGAGCGAGCGGCGGTCCGCCGACCAGGTCCAGCGCTCGGCGAGGTACGGCTGGGGCGCGAGCGCGCTGTCGTAGCGCGCCAGGGTCGTGAAGAGGGCGTACCGCTGCACCTGCTTCGCCAGCGGATGGATGGTGAGCAGCGGATTGATGGACTGGAGGTCGGCGCCGGAGGCGTAGAAAACGGTCCCCGGTGGGGCCGCCGGACCGCAGCCCGTCAGAGCGAGCACCAGGAGCAGCGAGAGCCGTCGCACGGCCGGGGAAACTAGAGAAATGCGCCGCCGCGCGCGAGATTGGCGGCGATGCGCGCGTCCCTGCTCAAGCGGCTCCTGATTGCGATGCCGACGGTGCTCCTGGTCCTCACGGTCACCTTCGTGGGCCTGCACCTAGCGCCCGGCGATCCGGTGCGGCTCTATCTCGGACCCACGGCGGATGTCGCCACGGCGGAAGCGACCCGGCACGCCCTCGGTCTCGACCGCCCGCTGGTCGTGCAGTACGCGGCCTGGCTCGCGCGGTTCGTCACGGGCGACTGGGGGACGAGCATCGCCCAGCACCGGCCCGTGACGCGTGTCCTGGGCGACGCGCTTGGTCCCACGCTGCTGCTCACCGGCCTCTCGCTCCTAGCAAGCTACGCCCTCGGGATCCTGCTCGGCGCGGTGCAGGCGGCGCGCCGCCGCTCGCGTCTCGACGCCGCGATCACGGCGGTGACGACCGCGCTCTACGCGCTTCCGTCGTACGTACTGGCGCTGGCGCTCGTGCTGGTCTTCGCCTACGGCGCCGTGCTGTGGAATTGGCCCGCCGTCCTCCGCTTTCCCGCGATCGGGGCCGAGAGTGTCGGCGCGGAGTTCCTGGATCCCGGCGCACGGCTCGCCGACCGGGTGCGCCACCTGGCGCTGCCCGTGCTGACGCTCGTGGTGGTCGGCGCGGCGGGCACGGCGCGGTTCGTGCGCGGCTCGATGGTCGAGGCGCTGCGCCAGCCGTTCGTGCGCGCGGCGCGAGCCAAGGGCCTCGCCGAGCGGGTGGTGGTGTTGCGCCACGCCCTGCGGAACGCGCTGGTGCCGGTGATCGTGCTGATCGGGCTCCAGCTGCCGGCGCTCTTCTCGGGCGTGGTGTTCGTCGAGACGATCTTCGCCTGGCCGGGGATGGGACGCGTCACCGTCCAGGCGGTGCTGGGGCGCGACTATCCTGTGGTGATGGCGGCGACGGCCGTCTTCGCGACGCTGGTCGTCCTGGGGAACCTGCTGGCGGACGGCGCCGCGGCACTGGTGGATCCGCGGGTGCGGGGCGAGACGTGATCGCGGCGCGGCCGCTCAACGCCCTTCGCCGTGACCGCCGAGCGCTGGCGGGCGGGCTCGCGATCGTCGTGATCATCACCGCTGCGGCGATCGGTCCAGTGGTCTTCGGCGCGCAGACGATCGAGATGAGCGAGGTCGTCGCGGAACGGTTCCTGGCCCCGCTCGCCCGGACGCCCGACGGGGTGCTCCACTTCCTCGGCACCGACCGCTTCGGGCGCGATCTGCTGGCGCGGCTGCTCCTGGGCGCGCGGGTGTCGCTGGCCGTGGGGGTGTTCGCGGCGCTGGCGTCGCTCAGCGTCGGCGTGGTCCTGGGCGCGGTGGCCGGCTACACCGGCGGCGCGGTGGACCGCGCGATCGTGGCGGTCACCGACGCGGCGCTCGCGATCCCACGGGTGCCGTTCCTGCTGCTCCTCGTCGCGCTCTTCCAGCCGGGGCTCCCGATCACGGTGGCGGCGCTCGGCCTCACCGGCTGGATGACCGTGGCGCGCCTGATACGCGGCGAGGTCCGGTCGGTTCGGACCCGGCCTTTCGTCGAGGCCGCGCGCGCCCTCGGCGTGCCGCCCGCGCGCGTGCTGGCGCGCCACGTCCTCCCGCACGCGCTCACGCCGGCGCTCGTCGCCGCGGCCCTGGGCGTCGGCAACGCCATCATGCTCGAGGCGGGCCTCTCTTTCCTCGGCCTTGGCGTCCAGCCCCCGACGCCCTCCTGGGGCAACATGATCGCGGCGGGCCGCGACTCGCTGGTGCTGGCGCCGTGGGTGGCCCTGGCGCCCGCGCTGGCCGTGGCCATCGTGGTCACGGCGTTCAACCTGCTGGCCGACGCGCTGGAGAGCGCAATCGCGGGAGAGGGCTCGCGGGACTAGGCTGCGACCAGGCCTCGGTGCCGTCGTCGCGGCCGGCGTGCTGTAGCTGCTCTTCCGTGATCGTACCGAGGATGGGCCGCTCAGTTCCTGCGGATCCGCCCCCTTGCGGGTGCCCTGTTCCAGCCTTACATCACCAGCCCCCGCGGAGACCGCCCCATGGCCTCGAAAGCCAAGAACCTCATCGTGCTTGCCGGCGTGGTGCTGATCACCCTCGCCCTGATCGGCAGCATCGTCATGTACTGGATCGTGGACGTCGCCTTGAGGACGAACTCCGAGATCGCCGCGCGGCAGGCCCCTGCGGGCTGGATGGACTCGATCCGGATGTACGCCCAGGTGGAGCCCGAAGTCCTGGCCCTCGCCCTCCCTCGCACCGAGGACGGCAACCCGTCCCTCATCCTCCTGGGCGCCGACACCGGCGACTACTGGCGGGCGCCCGAGCACCTCACCGAGGCGTTTAACGCGCTGACGACCGGACGTCAGCCCACGACCGATGAGGCGGCCGCCTGGCGCGCCGTCCTGGCCGATACCTCCCTCGACCGCTACGTCCGGGCCGCGAGGCAGCGCCGCTGGGCAAGCCTCGAGATCGCCATCAGCCGCTCCGACACCGCGGTCGCCCACAACGTCTTCCAGCTCTGGATCCCCCGGTTCGTCAGCACCAAGGCGGTCGCGTACGGGCTGGTGATTCGCTCCCGCATGCGGCTGGAGCGCGGAGACCGGGCCCGCGCCCTCGAGGATGTGCGAGCCGCGATCGGCCTCGGCGAGCACATGGCGCGTCGCGAGCCCACGCTCATCGGGAACCTCATCGGACGCGTCATCGTCTCGTACGGGGCGAACGAGCTTGCGCACTACGCCGAAATCACCAGAGACACCGCCCTCGCCCGGCGGGCAGCGGTCGCAAAGGCCTGGGCGAAGGGCCGTTATGGCGGGGTGTTCAGGGTCCTCGCGGTCTCACCAGATAGCGCACTGGTGATCGCCCGCGATACCGCGCTCGCCCTGGGATGGCGGGGCGAGGCCATGGTGTCGCTCATCACCTTCCGGCGGGCACGAGGCCTCCTCTTCGGAGTACCGGGCGCGGTCATCGAGCGGCTGGAGAGCCTCGGCCAGGATCCCGATCCGGAGTTCGCCCGCCTCGCGCAGATGATGGTGGCGACCGCCCGGTGGATCAACGACCTCGGGCCGCGGGGACGCTTCCGCTTTTTGCAGAGTGTGTCCGGGTGAGCGTCCACTCGGCTCACCGGCTGCGCCCGCGTCGAGAGTGACCTCGCCTTTCGATCCCTCTGCCGAGATGATTGGTGTCCCCACGACCTTTCTTGACCGCAGAATGGCGATTCCTCGTGATGGCCAATTACGAGGTCGATCCCGCCGTCCTCGAGCCGCTCGTGCCTTCCGGCACACGATTGGACGGCTGGGGC